>CAXTRM010000045.1:4821-12958 GCA_964246625.1 uncultured Acidobacteriaceae bacterium | reverse complement strand
AAAGACCCCATGAACACCTGGAACTCGCTCTGGGGTACCGATCCACCCTTTCTTGCCCCGAAACACCGGTACCTTCTTCTGACCCTTTTGCAGCGCCATGTGCCGGACCGAACCGTTTGGGCCTTTGGCTCGCGTGCCACCGGAAAGTACCTCCGTCGGTTCTCAGATTTGGATCTGGCGGTGGAGCACAGCCTCCCTTCGCAAATTCGTAGCGACCTTCTGGAGGCGCTGGACGACTCCGACCTTCCTGTCAAGGTGGACCTGGTAGAGCTAGACCGTGTCGACGCAGCCTTTGCCGCGCGCATCCGGCCTGACTTCGTGGCGCTTCAGGTAAGCGCGCCGCCAGCCTCGCAGGACCCCGGCGCCATGCATATCCTCTAGCGCAAACCCGTCCGCCTTATGTCGAGTAGTCCGCATTGATCGACACATATTCGTGGGTCAGGTCGCAGGTGATGAACCGGCTCCGGCCCTCACCCTGCCCAAGGTCCAGCGCTATGGTGTACTCGCGCTGGCTCATGGCGGTGTGCGTCGCGGCCTCGTCGAACTGCGGCGACCGTACGCCCTCGGCAAACACCGGCAGACCCGCAATCGCCATAGAAACGGTCTCCGGCTCAAATGCCACCCCGGCCCTGCCCGCAGCCGCCAGGATCCTTCCCCAGTTCGGGTCTGCCGAGGACCAGGCCGTCTTGCATAGCGGTGAGTTTGCGATCGTGCGGGCTACCTGCCGGGCCTCGTCAGCGTTTCGCGCTCCGGAAACCTCCAGAGTGACTACGTGCGAAACGCCCTCGCCATCGTCCACAATCTGATGTGCCAGGGACTCGCACACCAGCCGAAGCGCCTCTGCAAAGGCCTCCAAAACCTTTTCGCTCGCCTGCACACCGCTCCTGCCGCTGGCCAGCAGCAGAACGGTATCGTTGGTGGACATGTCGCCGTCCACAGAGATGGCGTTGAAACTGCTCTCCACGGCCGGGCTCAGCACGGCTGCCAATTGGGCAGGGGTCGCGTCCAGGTCGGTAAAGAGATAGACCAGCATCGTGGCGTGGGGCACCAGTTGCGGCCCGATCATGCCGGCGCCCTTGGCGCAACCGAAGAGCTGTACAGGTTGTCCCCCGTCCAACTCCAGGGTCGCCCGGGCAACCTTACGCTTGCTGTCCGTCGTTAGGATGGCGTTCGCAAATGACAGCAGATGTTCGGAGCTGGATCCTAGGACCGTTTTTGCCAGGGGTATGGCGCCGATCAGTTTTTCCGCCGGAAGGGGTACCCCGATGATACCGGTGGACGACGGAAACACCTCGTCGAAGACGCACCCGAACTGTTCGGCAACGGCCACGCACGAGCGGCGGCACGCTTCCACACCGGGCTGACCGGTCGCGCAGTTTGCATTTCCGGAGTTCACCAGCACGGCCGTGACCCTGCCTCCGGTGGAGGCGAGATGGCGCCGACCCACCAGCACAGGGGCTGCGACGACCTGGTTGCTCGTAAACAGGGCCGCCGCGCTCGCCCCACCCGGACAGATCGCCAGGGCCAAATCGGTCTTTCCGCTGGCCTTGATGCCGGCAGTCGCCGAAGCCCACTGGAACCCCAAAGGAAGCTTGCTGGAAGATGAGGGCCGAAACGCGGTGCTCACGTAGCTCACTGTATCAAGCGGCTCCGCCTCGGCTTAACTGCACGTCGTCGCTTTCTCGGTGGCGCGCGTCCAGGTTTCCGTCCGGCCAAACGCTTTCAAGCCAACGTAGCCCCGGAGAGAAAGATGGGCGCCCGCGCTGGTCATGGATCCGCGATACGTCTTGCCGGACTTCGGATCGTAAAGGCGTCCGTCCTCGGCATGGTTGGCGTCCACAAGATGAAAACCGTAACCGATCTGAAGGCCGCACAGCTTCTGTGCGCGTTTGGATAGATCCGGGTTGTTGCCGTCGACACGGCTGGGCGTATTCGGCTCCAGCTGCAGGATGCTGGCGCAAACGGCTGTGCCGCACTCGCTGACACGGATCATCGCGCCGTCGGGTGTTCGCCAGTCGCCCTTGATGCCGCTCTCCTGCGCGATGGCTGTGGTGGCAAGGCAGAGAAGGGCAACGGCGGGCAGGTCCAAACGCGGCATTCCCACATACTAGCGTTCGAGCCTCGCGGCGTATACTTTGCGAAAGAAGACGGGCCATGGCGCAGCAAGCAACAGCGGCGACCCGAGCGGGAGACTCGAGCGGATGAGCACATTGGACAACGCGGTAGCAACGGCGGCGAACGGCAACGGTGCGAGCAACGGCTCCGCAACTGCGCACGAGGTGGAGACCAAATACGGCGTGCCGCAACCCCGTCATGAGTGGATCGTCAAGCGCAAGGAAGAAGCCGCGCGCACCGGCGACTGGAACATGAGTCAAATGCACTTCGCGCGCAAGGGCTTGATTACCGAAGAGATGGCCTTTGTGGCGCACAAGGAAAAGCTCTCCCCGGAGCTGGTGCGTTCCGAGATCGCCAAAGGCACTATGATCATTCCGGCCAACATCAATCACCCGGAGCTCGAGCCGATGGCCATCGGCGTCGAAAGCCTCTGTAAGATCAATGCCAACATCGGCAACTCGGCTCTGGTGTCCAACGTCGACGAGGAGCTGCGTAAGCTCCACACGGCCGTGCACTACGGCGCCGACACGGTCATGGACCTTTCCACTGGCGGCGACATTCCCATGATTCGCGAGGCCATCCTGCGCCACTCGCCCGTGCCCATCGGCACCGTGCCGCTCTATGAGGCGCTCAGCCGCGTGAAGCGCGTGGAAGATCTCAACATCGATCTCTACCTCGAGGTCATCGAGGAGCAGGCGCAGCAGGGCGTTGACTACTTCACGATCCACGCGGGCGTGCTGGTCCAATACATTCCCCTGGTCTCCAAGCGCATCACCGGCATCGTCAGCCGCGGCGGGGCCATCCTCGCGCAGTGGATGACCGCGCACCACAAGCAGAACTTCCTTTACGAGAACTTCGACCGCATCACCAAGATCATGGCCAAGTACGACGTCAGCTACTCGCTCGGCGACGGCCTCCGGCCTGGCTCCGTGGCGGACGCCTCCGACGAAGCCCAGTTTGCCGAGCTCAAGACCCTCGGTGAGCTCACCCGCCAGGCCTGGAAGGACGACGTCCAGGTCATGATCGAGGGTCCCGGCCACGTGCCCATGGACAAGATCAAGGAGCAGGTCGACAAAGAGGTCGAGCTCTGCGACGGCGCGCCCTTCTACGTCCTCGGCCCGCTGGTCACCGACATCGCCCCCGGCTACGATCACATCACCTCGGCCATTGGGGCCGCCATGATCGGCTGGCACGGTGCCGCGATGCTCTGCTATGTCACCCCCAAGGAGCACCTCGGCCTTCCGAACGAGAAAGACGTCAAGGACGGCATCATCGCCTACAAGATCTCCGCGCATGCCGCCGACATCGCCCGTCACCGCCCCGGTGCCCGCGATCGCGACGATGCCATCTCGCACGCCCGCTACACCTTTGATTGGGACAAGCAGTTTGCCCTGTCGCTCGACCCGGAAACCGCTCGCGGCATGCATGACGAAACCCTCCCGGACGACTATTACAAGGAGGCCGCTTTTTGCTCCATGTGCGGCCCCAAGTTCTGCTCCATGAACTGGTCCAGCAAGGTCGACAAGTTCAATGAGGAGGTCCACGGCCTCAAAAAGCCCGATCTCACGCAGATCGTTACCGAGCAGATGGCACTCCGCGGCTAGCTTCGTTTCACAGACGAGAGGAGGCCCAGGCGATGCTTGGGCCTTTCGCTTGGACCTGCGCACTGGCGCGGCGGCGTTCGAAGCGGGCTTCACGGGCGCTCAGGTACAGATCAAGAAACAGCGGCGACGAAATCACCAGAAGAACGGCAAGGGCAAGAAACAGGTTGTACATGGGCTGATCTCCTCGGGCGGTGCGTTTTGCCCGCAAGACCACTATCGGCAGGAACGCGAATTTCTTCACTTCCCCTTGCCGGTACTGCCCAAAGGTAACTACCGCGATCCGGTGATGAGCACCTCGGCCGCACGCTTCAGGGCGGCTGCCAGGGCATCCAGTTGGGCCTGGGTTCGTGCGGCATCCCCTGCATCGATGCCCTCATTCACGCCAGGGATCACCACCGCCGCATACCCCGTATACTCCCCTGGGGCGTAGATCGTGTGTTTGAACCACGGACGTTTGGGCAGTCCCGCCTCGTTCAGCAGTGCCCCCTCCGCGTTGCGAAGTGCGACATTGAGCGCATTTAACTGCTCCGCGCGGGGTGCCTTGGCCTGCCCTGACGAGGCTGCCTGTCGCGAAAAGATACGGTCCCCGGCTAATTGGAAGTGCGCCGCCGCCTGCGTCACACCTTCGAAGGACACGTGGAGCTTCGCCTCGGTTGCCTTTTTCTGCGCCGCCGCGATGTAGTCGCTCACCTCGCGCGCGTAGGCACGGTAGTCGTAGGGCAGCACATCGGCATCGGCCATGTGCAGCACCTCCAGGCCGAACACCCGTGCCATCTGCTGCTCGTACACAAACGTCGGGTCTGCGTTCCGAACAAACCAGTTGTAGTTGTCAAAGACCGAGTGGTACACGCCATACGGGCCGTCCGAGCCGATGTCGGTGGACGGCACGCCCAGGTGCTGGATGAACGGCGTGTAGTCCGATCCCGAGCCAAGGTCTCCTACCCGCACCTCGGCCCCTGGGGCTGCCGTGGAGTTCGAAGGCGCCGTAAACGGGTTGGCCGCCGTGCCGCGTCGCCGAGGACTTTGCGCCTGGGTTCGCTGCCATTGGTCATACACCGTGCCGCCCGCCGGGCTGGGCACCTCGCGGGTCACGTCCCGCACAAAACCCTTCAGCGTGGGCACCGCGGAGGCTTCGAACTCCTTGCCCGACACCGCCACATCTGTATTCAGGTACGCCACCGCATGCGCCAACGCCGTCGCATGCTGCTCGGCCCACTCCGTCGACCCCATCAGGCCTTCTTCTTCCGCATCCCATGACCCGATCACGATGCGGCGCTTCGGCTTCCAGCCCTGCTTCAGCAACGCGCCCAGGCCATGCACCGCTTCCAGCATCGCCGCCGTGCCGCTGTTAGGGTCCACGGCGCCGTAAACCCAGGCATCCCGGTGATTGCCCGCCACCACCCAGGCGTTCGGATCCTCCGCCCCGCTGCCCTCGATGGTCCCCAACACATCCCAGATGGTCCGTAGCTGGTAGTCCTGTTCCAGATGCATGTGCACCGTCACTGCCGCGGTCCCGCCCAGGTGGTACGCAAAGGGCAGCGCCCCCTGCCACTCGTGCGGCACATTGGCGCCCTCCAGGGCCTGCAACACCGGTGCGGCATCCAGGTAGCTGATGGGGTTTACCGGGATCGAGGGCTGGTTCATCTTCGCCGGGTCGGTAATGCGTTGCGAGACCGGCAGCTCGGGCGTGGAGGCGATCCCCGGCGTTTCCGGATCGCCCGGGTACAGTGGAAGGAACTGCACCGACCCACGCTGCACGCCGGAGTCCGGACGGTACGGCCCGCGAGGATATTTGTCGCCGCGCGCATAGCCGTCGTCGGCCGGATCGGAGTAGATCAGCACGCCGGCCGCCCCGCGCTGTTGCGCAACATAGGCCTTCACGCCGCGGAAGTTCTGCCCATACCGCACCAGCACGATCTTGCCCTTCACCTCCACCCCGAGCTTGGCAAGCTGGTTGAAGTCCTCCAGCGTACCGTAGTTGGCGTACACGGCCGGCCCGGTTACATCGCCCGAAGCCGAAGAGCCATTGAAGGCCGGCAAAATGCGCGGATCGTTCTGGTACGGATCGCCCCCATACGCCTGTGGATCCACATGCTCCGGGCTCGGCCCGTGCATCAGCTCTTTGCCGTGTCCATCCTGCGCGGTAATCTCGATCTTGACCGGTTTATTGAGCAGCACCTTGTACGGCACAATCTCGGTCTGCAGCCCGGCAGCGCGGAACCGGCCCGCAACATACTCGGCCGTCGCGTAGTCCTCCGGCGAACTGGCCCAGTGGGGTGCCTTTGTCAGCTCGTGAAGGTGTTCGCCTGCCAGCTTGGCATCCGGCACGGCCAGAAACGCCTGGTCCCACTTGGCCTGCTGCGTGAAGTCCGTGAAGCCAAAGACAGTCTTGGGCAGGGCAGGCGACTGGGCGAGGGAGACTTCGGCAAAAAGGCAAAGGACGGCAGATGCCGTCCGGAGACGTGTCATGTGGCTCTCCAAAATCGAATCAGCGGCTTGGTTCCGTTCTACAGCACAGCGGGCGCCACAGGTTGCGCACAAAACTTGCACCGGGTCGCGGCCAGCGGGATGTCGCCCAGGCACTGGGGGCAGGCATGCGTCTTGGGCGGCTCCGCCTTGGGTGGATTGAACCGCTTCAGCAGGTACTGTGTCGGGGTCACAAGAAAGAAGTACACCACCGAGGCAATCAGCAGGAAGTTCACCACGGCGGTGATGAATTTGCCGTACTCGATGTCCGCGCCGTTCACATGGGCCACGAGGTAGTCGAAGTTCGGCTTGCCGATAAAGGCGCCAAGCAGCGGATTGATAATGTCGGCGGTCAACGCGGTTACGATCGCGGTGAAAGCGGCACCGATGATCACAGCCACGGCAAGGTCCATCACATTGCCGCGAAGAATGAAGTCACGAAATCCCTTCAACAAGGCTTGCGCCTCCTATCTGTTCAAATGGGCCTAAAAACTTGCGCCGAGTATACCCCAGGCCGGGTCCCCGGGGGCCTGCCGGCCGGCAAACTTCCGGTGCACCGCTTGCAACATCTGCGGGCCATCTGCGCTCTGAGAAGAGAAACCTGGGAAGGAAGAGGTGGCATGGCATCCACGAAGACGGCACGCAAGGCGACCAAAGAGCCGGCACGCAAGACCGCAGCCAAGAAGGCCGCAACCAAAAGGTCTGCAGCGAAGACGTCTGCAACGAAAACGGCCGCAGCGAGGAAGTCCACAGCCCCGACCTCTGCAACGAAACCGTCCACAGCGCGCTCGAACGCCGCTGCGCCTGACATGCCACGGTCGATGCCCAAGGGCGGCCGCGACCCCCAAGGCGGGCTGACGGCGAAGGGGCGCGAATACTTCAACCAGAAGGAAGGCTCGCACCTTCGGCCGGGCGTTCAGGGTCCGGCCGACACGCCGGAAAAGATAGTGCGCAAGGGCTCCTTTCTGCGCCGGCACTTTGCCCACCCGCGCGGACCCATGAAGGACGAGCACGGAGAGCCGACCCGTCTTGCCTTGAGCGCCCACGCCTGGGGAGAGCCGGTGCCGCAAACCCCCGCGGACGCCCAAAAACTCGCCGCCGAAGGCCACGAGTTGCTCGAACAGTACCACGCCATCAAGGACGCACAGGACGGCAAGGCCGCCGCTGGGGCACCCCGGAAAAAGGCACCGTCAAAGGCCAGTGCTCCCAAACGTGCCAGTGCCAGCAAAACGGCGGCCAGCAACACCCTGTCAGGCAGAACGCCCGCGAGCAGGAGCCCTCAAAAGAGCGCGCAGAAGAGCCCGAAAACAGCGTCCTGACGGCCGTCGCTGCCGAAAGCTGGAAGGACGTGCGGACGCTGCGGTGCACGGCGTGGGAAAGCCCCGATCTGACGTATGCTCGGAACGTGCGTCCAATGGCTGTGCGTGTTCACCTGCTCTCTTTCGGCCCGTGGCGCAACCTCCTGCCCGAGGGAGGAGAGTGGCGCGACCTCCCGGATGGCGGCGCGGTGAACGATCTGCTTGCCTTGCTCCTCGGCGAAGGCCGCTTCGACGCAAAGGCTCTCCGTTCCGCCGCGGTCGCCATCAATCACGCATACGCCAAAAGGACGGATCTGCTGCACGATGGCGATGAGATCGCTATCCTTCCTCCGGTCAGCGGCGGCACAGACGATCGTGTTGCCCTTGTGCACACCGTGATCGATACCGACAGCCTTCTGCGCGAGATCAAGGACGCGAGTGACGGCGCTGTCTGTGTCTTCGATGGCATCGTGCGCAACAACAGCCGCGGCCGGCAAACGCTGCATCTCGACTACGAGGCCTACCAGGACATGGCCCTCAGGCAGCTGCAGGCCCTTCGCGAAGAGGCGCTGGGCCGCTTCGAGGTGCGCGACGTCGTCATCGTGCATCGTTTGGGTCGTCTTGTGGTGGGGGAAACGAGCGTCCTGATCGCTG
>CAXTRM010000045.1:1112-4811 GCA_964246625.1 uncultured Acidobacteriaceae bacterium | reverse complement strand
GACCGTACCGATCTGGAAGCACGAGCAGTTTGTGGACGGGGCCGTTTGGTCCGATGGGGAGCCGTTTCCCGAAGATCTTGCAGGGTCACCTCGGTGAGGTGCGGTGGGACACTGGTTCCTTGGCTCTTTCTGCTGGCGCTGCCGGTCTTCGGGCAGGGCGCCGCACCCATCGAACGCCAGGAACCCCGGGGTCAGCCCACGCAAACCATCCAGGTGGAAAGCCGGCTCGTGGATGTCGCGCTCAACGTTGTCGACGAGCACGGTGCGCCGGTCGGCGGCCTCACCCGGGACAGCTTCGAGATCACTGAAGACGGCAAACCACAGCGCCTCGCCGTCTTTGAAACCGAGTCGTCGACCCCGCTGAGCATCGTGCTCGCCATGGACGCCAGCGAAAGCGTGCTCAGCGATCGCGGCCTCGAGCGCGATGCGGCACGGAAGTTTCTTCGCGGCCTCGTGCGACAGCAGGACCGCGTCGACCTGATGGCCTTTTCCGACAACGTGGATGAGATCGTCAGCTTCACCAACGACGTCCATGCCGTCGAAGCAGGTGTGGGGCGCATCGAGCGTGGCTCGTCCACGGCGCTCTACGACGCGGTGTACCTGGCCAGCCAGCGGCTTGGGCAGGCTCCCCCGGTGGCAGGGGAGCGGCGCGTTGTTGTGCTGATCACCGATGGGGAAAACACCGCCAATCACGGCACCTATGCCACCGCACTTGAAGAGGCGCAGCGCGCCGGCAGCATGATCTACTCGCTGATCATCGTGCCTGTAGCCGCGGACGCGGGGCGGAACGAGGGTGGCGAGCATGCGCTCATTCAGATGGCCCATGACACCGGCGGCAAGTTCTACTATGTCGAAGACAAACGCGACCTGCAGCCCGCCTTTGCCCATGTCTCCGAAGATCTCCGCACCCAGTACACCCTGGGGTACTACGCGCCGCAAAAGGGTGCCGAAAGCTCCGGGTTGCGGCAGATCGGCGTGCAAGTGAAGGACCCGGCCCTGCGGGCGAAGTACACTCTCCGGTATCGCACCTCCTACTACGCCAGGCGCTGAAAGACCTTGTACCACGTGTCTCGTGCAGCAACTCTGCCCCCAGAGGAGCATGAGGCAACAGCTTCGCGTGCGTCCCGTGGCGTGCCTTTGGCTGTTGCACCGCTGCGACCTGCTGCCCGTACAATCGCGCTATGGCAACCAAGAAGCGGCACGGCAAAAACCCGCCCACGGGAGAAACAGGGCAGGAAGCGCTGTACCTGAAATCGCTCAGTGATCGCCAGGTCTCTGTTGTGGTCAAGCTGCGGGACGGCGAGCAGGTGAGCGGCTGGATCGAATACTTCGACGACATGATGCTGCGTCTGACCCGCGAAGGCAAACCCAACCTCTTTATCTACAAGGCCCAGATCCGTACGATTACGGAAAACGCCACGCCCGGCATGCGACGGCCCTCGTCGGCACGGGACGAAGGAGCCACGCGCTAGCCATGGCAGAGCAGGAACCGGGAACTCCAGGCAATGACCTCAACGCATTTGCTGCCATTGCGGAAACGATCGCACGCGAGGCCGGGGCGCTTCTTCGCGACTTTTACTACCGCGGCGTCAAAGCCGAGTACAAGGGCGATGTGGACCTGGTGACCGAGGCCGACCGGGCCAGCGAAGCATTGATCACCACCCGTTTGCGCGCCGCTCTGCCTGATCACGGCGTCTTCGGCGAAGAAGGTACCCGCTCCGATCTGGGCAGCGCATACCGCTGGTACGTCGATCCGCTGGACGGCACCACGAACTTCGCCCACGGCTTCCCCGCCTTTTGCGTCGTCCTCGGCTGTGAACATCGCCCAGCCCATCTCGCACCGGATCAGGATGGCGAGATGGTGGCGGGCGTGGTCTATGATCCGTTGCGGGACGAGCTCTTCTCCGCCACGCGCGGCGGGGGCGCCCGACGCAACGGCGAGCCGATCAGGGTATCGCGCACCCGCAGGCTGCAGGAGTCGCTGATCGCCACGGGCTTTCCAAGCCACAAGCGTCACCGCAACCCCAACGTGCACTTCTACCAGGAGTTCACCCTGCGCTCGCATGGCGTTCGCCGTGCCGGCTCCGCTGCCCTGGACCTGGCCTACGTTGCCGCGGGGCGCCTGGAGGGCTTCTGGGAGTTCAAGCTCAACCCATGGGATACCAGTGCGGGCTCGCTGCTTGTCCGCGAGGCCGGGGGCACCATTACCCGCTTCGATGGCAGCCCGTTTCTGCTCAACTCCGACGAGGTGTTCGCAACCAACGGGCTGATCCATGCCGAGATGCGGGCGCTCTTCGACGACATGTTCGCCGGACGCCACCTCGAGCCGATTCCCACGCCGCAGGAGTTTGCCGCACGGCGCGCCGCGGGCGAGTCGGACAGGTAAACGCATGCGCTTGCGCCGCTCCGCCCGTGTTTTGCTCTTCGACGCCTCCGGTGACCTGCTGCTGATCCGCTTTCGGGCCAACACGGACGGGCGCACGGCGACCTTTTGGGTGACGCCCGGGGGCGAAATCGAGCCCGGCGAAGAACCGGAAGAGGCGGCAGCCCGCGAGATGTATGAAGAGCTCGGCTTGCGCCTGCCGCTGATCGGCCCGGTGCACCATGAGGGTGGCAGTGAATACGTCCACCTGGGCGAGCGCGTTCAAAACGAGGACATCTTCTTTGCTTCTGTTTGTGAGCGCTCCGCTCCCAGGCTGGCCGGGGTGACCTCGGACGAGATTCGGCTCATGCAGGAGATCCGCTGGTGGAGTGCTGAGGACTTTGTCTCGCGGAACGACACGGTCTACCCCCGAAGTTTGCCCGACGTGGCAGCGCACGTCTGGAGCTATGCAAAACCGCGTTAGAAGTGCCGTTTGAGCACACTATTTCGTACAGGAAATCCGGTTTTGGAGCCCATGACTTTCCTTGCTATCCTGAAGGGAACAAGACCTGAGGGCGAGGGCCGCAACGGCTTCCAGTTCAGGCAGCGGCTCGCCAGAGCACAGTTTTTCGGAGGCTAGGAACAATGGCATACGTAATTGCGGAACCCTGCATCGGCACCAAGGACACAGCCTGTGTCGACGCGTGCCCGGTCGACTGCATTCACCCCAAGAAAGACGAAACCAACTACGGCGGTGTGGAACAGCTCTTTATCGACCCCGTGGAGTGCATCGATTGCGGCGCCTGTGTGCCTGTTTGCCCTGTTTCCGCCATTTATGCAGGGGATGACCACACCGGCGTTTAAACCCCGTGCGGCATTTTGGGGGGCGGGGGGGGGGGCCGCGCGCCTTTGCTTTGCGCGGGGTCGGCGTCCGCTTGGTACCTCCAGGCCAAAATAATTCATTTCAGGACTGAGCCGAGGTCTTCGGATCGAAACGGGTGTGGCGCCCAGAGTGCTGTACCGGTTCTGTACGTGCCTCGGGAACGAGGCGCTGTTGCCTTTCACGAGGGCGAAGCGAAGCGGGCCGAAACAGCACGCAGGTACCGTGGTGAATGCGCCAAAGCCGGGCCATAAAGGGTATGCGTCAAGGAGCAGAGGGTGGCGTCAGGAAGGGTGATTGCGCACGTGGGCGAGGCGCTTGTGCTGCGCACCTGGCCGTTCCATGAAGCCGACCTGCTGGTAAGCCTGTTTACGCGTGAGCAGGGCGTGGTGAAAGGGGTCGCAAGGCACGCGATGCGGAGCCGGCGGCGCTTCGGTGGCGCTTTGGAGCCTGGAAC
>CAXTRM010000045.1:426-1102 GCA_964246625.1 uncultured Acidobacteriaceae bacterium | reverse complement strand
AGGTAGTTGCGCACTACGCCGAGCGCCCCCGTGAGGATCTGGTTCGCCTGGACAGCTTCGACATTGTCTGGTCCCCCCTGCGGGCACCGGTCGACCTGCTGCGCGCCGCGGGCCTGCAGCTGGTCGTGGAGGTGCTGGAGCAGGCGTTACCCGAGATGGCCCCCGAAGACAACGTCTTCCGCCTGGCACTGACGACCTTGAAGGCCATGGAGCCGACAGGAGCCACGAAAATCCAGGCCAGCACCCTCTGGCTGCCTGTAACGTACTTCAGCGTGTGGATGTGCCGGTTACTGGGTTGGTGGCCGGAGCTCGGGCACTGCGCGGTGTGCGGGCTGGATCTGCGCGAGGCGGAGGTTTGGTGGTCGCCTGTAGGAGACGGGGTAACCTGCATGGAGGACCGGCGCAGCCACAGCCGTGCGCTTTCGCTCCCCTCGGTTCACGAGAGCTACCGGATGGCGCGCACGTCCCTGGCCCAGATGCTGGAAGATGAGAGGTGGCCTCCAGAAAGGGCGGCAGACCTCCGCGCCTTTGCCCTGGCCATGCTGGAACGTCACCTGGACCGGCGTTTGCGGAGTGCAGCGGTGCTGCACTAAGTTGCAGCCGTTGAAAAGAAACGATGCTGATGACAGCTGGGCCGATCACCGATCCAGCGAGTATGGAAATCCTGATGGAGAAC
>CAXTRM010000045.1:0-416 GCA_964246625.1 uncultured Acidobacteriaceae bacterium | reverse complement strand
TGGCCCGGCAGGCCGTGACGTAGCCAAGAGCTTTGCAACTGCGGCAGAAGGCGACCGAGCTGCTGTGCCGGAGGGGGCGGATCTGAGTGGCCGGGGCAGGATTGGCTACACTAGACCGGATGACCACAGGAAGCCGCCAGCAGCCACTGACCTTTCAGGAGCTGTTTTTTGCCTTGCAGCGCTTTTGGGCCGAGCGCGGGTGTGTGTTGCAGCAGCCCTATGACATGGAGGTTGGCGCGGGGACGATGTCGCCGGACACATTTCTGCGGGTGCTTGGGCCGGAGCCGATTCGCATGGCGTATGCGCAGCCCTCGCGCCGGCCGGCGGATGGCCGCTATGGCGAAAACCCGAACCGGCTGTTTCGGCATACGCAGTTTCAGGTGATTTTGAAGCCGCCCCCGGAGCGGGTGCAGGAG
>CAXTRM010000044.1:4023-17308 GCA_964246625.1 uncultured Acidobacteriaceae bacterium | reverse complement strand
CACCAATAGGCCATGTTTCCGCCGTGGTCCGCCGTGGGTTGCGGTATTGACCGCGTCCGTGGCTGCGTCGTCCCAGCTGAGCGCGAAGATGTCGTCGCGCCCCATCGCGCGGCCGCTGAGGACGTCCATGAGTTCGAAGGGAGGTGCAATGGTACCGAGCTGTACCATTGTGGATTCTGTGCGGGACATATCTTTCTCCAACCTGATCATATGTGGCGTCAGGTGCAGGAGGTGCGGCTATTCTGCTGCCATGAACCACCAGCGACCTTCTCGAACCCTGTCTGAGGCCGGCGGTCTCCAGAAGGGAAAGCGAAGAAGCCTCGGGGCTTTTGGCCGCCCGCTTTGCCGGTGGTGCGAGCTGGAAATCGTCGCTCCGCGCCGCCGTACCTTTTGCTCGGACTTCTGTGTTCATGAGTGGCGGTTGCGTTCCGATCCTGGATACCTGCGGGAGCAAGTGTTGGCGCGGGATGGTGGCCTGTGTGCCTTGTGCGGCCTGAACACCCTTGCCGCTTGGAGGGCGCTGAAGCGCAGCCGGGGGCAAGCCCGGGCGGAACTGCTGGAGATGTGGGGTTTGAGCTCCATCCGGTTGCGGCGTTCGCTGTGGGATGCCGATCATATTCTTCCGGTCGCCGAGGGAGGAGGGCAGTGTGATCTCGGAAACCTCCGAACGCTTTGCCTCCCATGCCACCGCGAGGTTACCGCGGACCTTCGGCGGCGCTTGCGTGGGTTAGAGGGATAGGGAACGGGCTTGCGTCGTGGCAGGGGCGGCCCGCTCGGAGTTGCAGATGCCTCGAGCGCGGATACTGTACACTGAAACCGCTCTCAAGCCCCAAATTCAAGAAGCAAGTGGACCGTGGGCCGCAGCAGGAATTTCCAGGCGTGAATCGAATCATCCCGAGGCTTGTTTTACCGACGAGGCGCGCATTTCTCGTAGCTGCCTTTCTCCTTTCCCCGTTTCTCGGGCTTCCATGGAAGAGCTTTGGGCAAGCTGCACCGGCCGCGGCAGCGCCGGCGGTAGCGGCGCCTCAGGCCGCAGCTCCCGCCGCCGCGCAGGCGGCTCCGACTGCTGCTACCCCGGCAGCAAACCCTTCTGCCGGAAACAGTGCCAACGTTGCAGCCAACCCCACGGCCCAGCGCACGGGCGGTGTGGAAGGGTCCACGATCGCCGAAGCGCCGACACAGTTTCAGCAGTTGGTCGCTACCTCGACGGATAGGATCCTGCCAATCTTCGGAACCTCGTTGTTTAACGGCGTTCCGAGCACCTTCGCGCCGGTGAGCGATGTTCCCGTCGATGCCGGCTATGTGCTTGGACCGGGGGACACGATCGCTATCCAAACGATCGGCCAGGTCAGCTTGCAGTACAACCTCACGGTCGACCGCACAGGGGCCATCAATGTCCCTGGTCTCGGCCCGGTGCATGTGGCTGGTCTCACCTTTGGGCAGCTGCCTGAGTATCTGACACGACAGTTTTCCCGCTTGTACCGCGGATTCACCCTCACGGCGACCCTGGGTTCGCTCCGTTCCATTCAGGTGTTCGTAGTGGGGCAGGCCCGGCGCCCAGGAACGTACTCGATCAGCTCGCTCAGTACCCTGCTCAACGCCGTGTTCGCCTCCGGTGGCCCGGCGAACGATGGTTCGCTCCGGGATATTCAGGTGCGGCGCGAGGGCAAGACGCTTGTTCACTTCGACCTGTATGACCTGCTCCTGCACGGGGACAAGACCAACGACATCCGGCTGTCGTCAGGCGATGTCATCTTTATTCCCTTTGCCGGGCCGCAGGTGGCTGTTGCAGGAAGTGTCAATACGCCGGCGATTTATGAGTTAAAGGGAGACACGACGATCGAGGACGCCGTCCAGCTGGCCGGTGGCGAAACCGCTGTCGCGTCGACCAGCTACGCCCGCCTGGAGCGGATTTACGAACACTCCATGCGAAGTGTGGAAGATGTGAACCTGGTCAGCAACGGCTCCCAGGTGCTCCGGAACGGCGACATTCTCACCATCTCGTCCATCATTGAACGCTTCAGAAACGCTGTGACACTGCGCGGAAATGTGGCCAACCCTGGGCGATACACCTGGCATAACGGGATGCGCCTGAGCGACCTTTTTCCAGACAAGGCCGCACTGATCTCACGAGGCTACTGGAGCAAGCGCAATCAACTGGGTCAATCAGTGCAGGACTACACCCCGTCCGGCCAGTCTGCCCAGGCAGGACAGGGAGCATTGCAGCTGAATGGCACAGCGGAACAGCGCGCGGCAGAGAACCCGAACGCCGCCGAAGCTTCAAGTCAGGACACAAGCTCGAGCCGCTCAAGTACCAGCGCCGGTACAGGATCAAACGGCAACGGCTCAGCAACCGGAACCGGTGCCGGAACGAGCCCGAACACCGGTTCTCGTACAGCTCCTGTTACCCAAGCGGGCACCACAGTCAGTTCGGCATTGACCGGGACGAATTCGACCTTTGCCGCCCAGAACGACGTGATCCTGAGCGCACCCGATATCGACTGGAGCTATGCCGTGATTGAGCGGCTGAGCACAAAGGATCTGAAAACCTCCCTGATCCCCTTCAACCTGGGTCGACTCATTCTGGAGGGCGATCCGTCGCAGAACTTTGAGTTGGAACCGGGTGATGTGGTCACCGTGTTTTCTACGGCAGATATCCGCGTGCCTACCTCGCAGCAGACCCGTTTCGTTCGGTTAGAGGGCGAGTTCCTCGCACCCGGCGTGTACAGCGTGCATCCGGGCGAGACGCTCAGGAGTCTGCTGGCACGTGCCGGTGGCTTCACGCCGGATGCGTATCTGTATGCTTCGGAGTTCACGCGTCCCTCGGTGCGCAGGGTACAGACCCAAAGACTGCGGGAGTACGCGGATACGCTTGACGCACAGATTTCGGCAGTGACGGCAAACAACACGGCACGTGCGATCTCGGCTGCGGACCAGGTGGCTGCGGGTGCTTCCGCGTCGGATGCGCGGGCCGCGGTATCGCGTCTTCGGCAACTGCAACCGATAGGGCGAATCGTGCTCGACTTGAAGCCAAACAGCAGCGGCCTGGACAGTGTGCCGGATCTGCAGCTTGAGGACGGCGATCGGTTCATCGTGCCTCGCGTGCCGTCTTCGGTCAACGTGGAGGGGCAGGTCTACAACGCCAATGCATTCGTGTTCGACCCTGGGCGGCGTATGCTGGACTATCTTCACCGAGCTGGCGGCCCAGATCGTCAGGCGGATAAGAAGCGGGCCTTCATTCTGCGGGCAGATGGCTCGGTGGTCAGCGAACAGTACGCTCATGTGAAGCAATCTCCCGTGTTTCCGGGGGACACCATTGTGGTTCCGCCCATCCTGGATCGCCGGGCCATCTTCCAGCGCGTGGTGGATCTTGCGGGTATCGTCAGTAACTTCGGCTACAGCGCCGCGACCCTTTACCTGATTTCACGTCCATAACAGTGCTGAAGCCTCCGACACCCTCCCCACGTAATGCCATCCCGCAGAAAGGATCCCGAACTCTTCATGGTCAATGAACCAGATGTCCTGGAACACATGCACCGCACCGATCCGGACACGGGTGAACGTGGCGTCGACCTGGTGGCGGTTGCCGCGGCAATGTTGTCGGAGTGGAAGCTGGCCTTGATCACCTTTGTTCTGGTTGCTGCGGCGGGTTTGTACTACGTCCACACCTTGAAGCCGGCTTATATCGCGTTTGCCACGTTCTTGCCCAAAGGCGGTAATACCGAAGCGGCGAGTTTGACCTCGATCTTCCAGGCCAGCGGTCCAGGCAATCTGTACATCGGTCTGTTGCGGAGTCGAAGTGTCGAGGATGATGTCATTAAGCGTGCCGACCTGATGAAGTATTACGGCACGACTAGCTGGGACGTAACGCGGGCGGTGCTTGCGAGCCAAACCTACATCTCCCAAGGAGGCGACTCGATCATTGCACTTGGGGTGCGTGACCGGGACGCCCAAAAGGCAGCCAACATCGCCAATGCCTATCTGGAGGCGCTGCAGGACCTCAGCGACAAGATGGCGCAGTCACAATCGGCAGTAACGCGGCGGTTCTTCGAAAAGCAACTTGATGAAGAGCAGGTGGCACTGGACAAAGCCGAAGACCAGTTCGCAGCGCACCAGATCAGGACGGGGGAGGTTGCCCCTGACACACAGGCGGCAGTAGGCATCAGCAACATCGCCGGCTTGCAATCCCAGATTGTCGGTCTTCAGGTCCAGTTGTCCACCCTGCTGCAGAGCGAAAGCGAAAACAACCCGGATGTCGTGCGGTTGAGAGCGCAAATCGCCGCGCTGGAGACACAAAAGCGTCAACAGCAGACCGGACGTAGCAGCAACGGTGTAGGTGCCCCAATCGCAGCAGCCCAGATACCGACGGCGGCACTCGACTTGCAGCGGGCGCAGCGATCCGTGCAGGGGCATGCCGCGAGGGTAGGTGCCTTGAACGGTCAATACGGCGCAGCCCGACTTGACGCGGAGTTTTCCCATGCCGCTTTCGAGGTCATCGATTCGGCAATCGCACCTGAGTTCCGCGCATGGCCGCCCCGTGAGCCTTATCAGTACGCCTCCATCGGCGGCGGCTTGCTTGCCGCATTTGTTGTGGTGATTCTGAAGCTGATTGGGCGACGCATCCTTTACACGCCGGAGTACCGCGTCATGTTCAGGCGGTTGCGCGGTGCCCTTTAGCGGAGTCCTGCGGCTCCCAGGAAAGCGGTGGACCCGTGCCCATTCGCCCTGGGCGATGGTCGGTGCGCTGTCGCTGACAGTGTTTCTTGTGCTCTTCCCCAAGGGTGGATTTCGGCTCGGCCCCTTGCCGCTGACCTGGGGCTACATGCTGTTGGCACTTATCACGCCTCCAGCGTTTCTGCTGCGCTTCCTGCAGATGCCCTTGCGGTTTCCCCGACGCGTGCTGCTGGTCATCGCCAGCCTTGTACCCTTCCAGATGCTTTCCTGGTACGCGGGCAAGTTCTATGGCATCTCCAACCCGCCTTTTGTCTTTAGCACCTTTGTGGGGCTGGCCGCGCTGCCCTGGATCTTTCTGCTGATCTTTGGCGCGTTCTACAAGAGGCTGGATGGAGAGCAGCTGGCGAACTGGTTCTGTGCCTGCGTGTTCTACGCGGCGGTGTGGGGCATCTTCCTCTTCTTTTTCCACCCAGTTGCGCACCACTTTGTTGAGATCCCCTACCTTACCGTCAACGCCTCAGATTACGGCGAACTGGAGAACACGAAGAATATCGCACGTGGTGTCTTCTTTAAGCTGATCTCCACCTACAACAATGGAAATCTTTATGGGGTAGCGACGCTGCTGCTATTGCCGCTGTTTGACAAGCTGGAAGCGTCACGTTTGCGCCGGTCAGCAGTGAAGATTGCCCTCTTCCTTACCTTGTCCCGTTCTGTTTGGGTGGGGCTGATCTTTAACGAGGTACTGTCGCTCATCTTGGTGCTGGTACGGCAGATTGCGACCTTCCCTGTGCTGTACCTGGGTGCCGCGCGCCGCCGCTTTCTGGCCATTGGAGCCGTGGTTGGTTTCAGCCTCTTTTCTGTTCTGTTCATCAGCTACCAGGGTGGCGGCATGCAGTTCCTGCTCGATGTGACAGGGGGCGAGCGGATCAACCAGGTCTATGCGGCCCAGGGTACGGGATTCCTACCCGCCACGGGCCTTTACGGCTTCGGTGAGGTGCTGTACGCCTCGGCGGCGCAGTATTGGGGTATCGCGGGCCTATTCGCATTCTGCCTGATCATGTTCAGCCCTTTGCTGATCTTTTTAGGGGATCCCGGGGTGATGCGATCCCCTTTGCAGCGAGCTGCGCTGAAAGGCCTCATCATTTACATGCTGATGGGCGCAACCGACGGCGCTCTCGACTTCATTCCCGTCATGGCTTTTTATTGGTTTGTGTACTCCGTCTTCCTGTATGGCTGGCCGGGTAACCAGCCCATGGTGCTTCCGGAAACGGCCAAGGGGATCGATTTCTGGAGGTACACGGAGCGGGTGCGCCACCGCTTTCTTGGGCGGCGCCCCAGCGGTCTGGCGGGGGTCTCCTAAAAGCGTATGCGACCGGTTACGCCACGATCTGTGAGCCGCAGGGTCCAACCTAGAAGTGTGCCACGCAACCTACTTTGCGATAGCCAGTACAGCAGCGGCCAGCACAGCAGCCTGGAGCAGGCACGCCTATGAGGGACGCTCGTGCGTTCACCCGGGCGAACGGCTGGCCCATCCTGCTGTCCCATGCCGTCGCTGGAGCGAAACGTCGCGTCCGGGACCGGCTTACGGCTCAGCGTCTGCGTGCGCCCGGCTTCCGAGCCGGACGTGCGCCGCGTCTGCTTGGGCTGAGCCACATCCGCCTTGAGGAGGACTTCCATGCCGGTGATGCCTTATGGCTGGAAGCCGTTCTCCTCTATGGCGAGAGCTCGTTTTCGCCGGAGCTCGTCATCGGAGCGCATGCGAGGCTTTCAGATAGTGTCCACATTGCCTGCCTTCGGCAGATCAGCATCGGCCGGCACTTCTTGTGCGGTAGCCGTGTGCTGATCAGCGATCATCTGCACGGACGCTACGACGAGAGTGTGGGAGCAAGTGATCCGGCGATCCCGCCGGCCTTGCGGTCACTGTACTCGCCGGACGCTGTCCGTATTGCCGATAACGTGTGGGTCGGGGATGGCGCGGTGATCCTTGGAGGCGCGCATATTGGCGAGGGCAGCGTCATCGGGGCGAACTCTGTTGTGAATGCGGCAATCCCTCCGCGAACCATAGCGGTTGGATCACCAGCACGGCCGGTCCGACGTTGGAACCAAGATCTACGGTGCTGGCAGCCGTGGCAGAGCGCCGCAGAGTCCGGCTTGGTAGACTAGCGCGGTGCTGAAATCCACTCCAGCGGCCCGTTTCTGATGCGAGCCGGCTGCACCATTGTTTCGCCAAACTATCTAGCCTTCGCCAGAACGCTTGCCGGCTCCTATATGTCCAGGCATCCGGAACAGCGATTTTTTGTACTGGTCGTCGCTGACCTAAGTGATCCTGAGCCGTTTCGTGGGGACCCAAGCTTTACTCCTGTGATGCTGCGGGAGATCGGGGTACCCCAGCTTCGCGCGGCTGCCATGAAGTACGACATCCTGGAGTTGAATACAAACGTCAAGCCGAGTTTTCTAAAGTACCTGCTCCATACCTACGGGCTTGAGGCGGTCGTGTACCTTGATCCAGATATCTTCATATACGAGGCTCTAGATCCTGTGTTCTCGGCCATTCAGGAGGGCGCCTCTGCTGTGCTGACGCCACACATGACGGTTCCTGTCTTCGACGGCAAGTCACCTTCTGAACAGGATCTGCTCTACAACGGCACTTACAATCTTGGATTTATCGCAGTTGGCCCTGGTACCGAGAGCATTCGGCTGCTGAACTGGTGGGAGCATCGCTGCCTCCAGCTTGGCTTCAGTGAGGGCCGCACGGGCCTGTTCGTGGACCAGAAATGGATGAACCTTGCACCGGGCCTGTTTGAGGGTGTGGTGGTGTCCCGCGATGCGGGGCTGAATATGGCCTACTGGAATCTGCATGAGCGTACCCTGGTGCCTTTGTCTTCCGGTTACCACGTAGAAGCGGAGGACAGGCCTCGTGTTCCGTTGCGTTTCTTTCACTTTTCCGGCATCGTCCCGGACGATGCCGAGGTGCTTTCTCGGAATACGGATCGCTACTCGCTCAGTAGCCGTCCTGATCTGCGCCGGCTTTTTGCGGAGTACCGCGCTGTACTGGGGGGCAACGGTGGTTCCGTTGCAGAATCTCTGCCCTATGGCTTCGACCAGTTCTCGGACGGAACGGTTATTACACGGCTGGCCCGGAGACTGTTCGCCGCACATGAGCAGCAATTTGCCCGTGGTAACGAGATCGAGGCTGATCCGTTTCGTGCTTCCGGCGCGTTCTGCCGATTTGCAAAACAGCAGCGCCTCGTGCAGGGCCAGGCTGTTCCGACGAAGATAACCTGGAAGGAGTTTAACGGAAGAGATCACAGAGTTCAGGCTATTCACAGGTTGTTCAGAGTTGCGCTTCGCGTTCTGGGCCCAGCGAGATATGAACTGCTGATGCGGTACCTTGCGCATATCACCGTGTTGCGCCACCAGGGTGTCTTCCTGAAAGAGCCAGGTTGGTCAGAGGATGTTGACCGTGCAGGGCGGTAACGGGTCAAAGACGGGCGAAGGCGTCATGACGGAGGAGCCGGCTGCTTTACGCGCTGACCGGCAAGGAAGTGTTCCGCGTCAACGGCGGGCACTGATCGTGAAGTTCGGTTCGATCGGCGATGTCATTATGGCCATTCCTGGGGCAGGCGCGCTGCATGCCTCGGGTTACGCGGTGGACTGGGTTGCCAGTGAGGCCATCGCGCCTTTGCTGCGGCTGTATCCATGGATCCACGTGATCGCTGTCGATGAACCCAGCCTACTTCGCGGGCCGCTAGCTGAGCGAGTCCGGGTCTGGGCACGTCTGCGGCAGAATCTTCATGCGCGTGCCAGGCACTTCGGCGCTTACGACCTTCTTGCCACGCTCTACTACGACAAACGGTATAGCTGGCTGACGGCACTGATTCCCGCAAAACGCAAGCTCCGCCTGTCTCAAACGGACCGCCGCTTCGCTCTGTTGCCGGGCCGACACCACACAGATGAGTATGCCCGTATCCTGTGCCGTCGCGCGGACGGCGAAACGCCGCGCCAGTTGGCCCCGGTACGTTTGAAAGGCCTGCCAGCACCACACCTTGCTCGCAAGGAAGCACGACCCCGCATCGTTCTGGTCCCTGCAGGAGCACGGAATGTCTTGCGGGACGATAGCCTGCGACGCTGGCCTGTCGAGCAGTACGTGACGCTTGCGGGAGCGCTGCTGGAGCAAGGCTGCGAGGTGTTGCTGATCGGTGGTCCCGACGACCACTGGGCCAAGCCATACTTTGAGCAGTTCACAGCGAAAGGTGCTCCCTCCGCGGTTGTCGATCTTATCGGCAGCTTGAGCTTAGTGGATACTCTGGCGCTGTTGGATTCCGCTACGGTCACCGTGACCCATGACACCGGGCCGCTGCACATGGCGGGAATCACGGCGACGGCCATCGTCGCCCTGTTCGGTCCTACCGACCCTCACGGTCGCCTGCCAAGACGAAACGATGCGGTTGCCATCTGGGGAGGCGAGGGCTTCGCCTGCCGACCATGTTACGACGGGCGAGAGTATGCGCCGTGCTCCCACAACGGCTGCTTATCAGGGGTAACGCCAGCACATGTCTTGCGTGAGGTGATGGCCCTTGTGCAGGATCGTGCAGCGCGGCGGGAGCGACCTCCTCGGGTGATCCTGCCCCGTGCAACACCGGAAGTTCGCTTGGAGGAACATCTCGATGGCACCTAAGCGACCTGCACTTTTCCTGGACCGTGACGGAGTCATCAACCAGGAAGTGGGCTATTTGATCGAGCCCGCGGACGTTCGCTGGGTCGAGGGGATCTTCGCTCTATGCCGGCAAGCCATGCTGTTGGACTACCGCATCGTCGTTGTCACCAATCAGTCCGGCATCGGGCGGGGTTTCTACACGACGCAGCAGTTTGAAGACCTGATGCGCTGGATGCGTGCTCAACTGCAACGTGAGCAGGTGGTACTCGATGCGGTCTATCACTGCCCTTACCACCCGGAGCATGGCGAAGGGTCGTGGCGCAGGGAGCACGAGGACCGAAAGCCCCATCCTGGCATGCTGCTGCGGGCGGCACGGGAGCTGCATCTTGACCTGTCGCGATCAGTCCTGGTGGGGGATCGCTGCACCGATATTGCTGCTGCCAACGCGGCGGGCTTGCGCAAAGCTTTTCTTCTGACCGGAACCGAGCAGGGGCGATGTCAGGAGCCTCACATCGAGGTGACGGCCTTGGAAGCTGTAGCGGCCTGGCTGAGAAGGTCGGCGGCAGGGTTCGACCCTGATCGTACTCCAGGCAAAAAAGAAAGCTGAAGTTTCGGCGCTTCCGGCCGATAAAGGAGGAGCAGGCGCTACCGTTCAGACAATCTCTGGTAACCGGGAAGGGAGGGCGAGACGAATCGGCCCGGCAGCGATAGACTGGAGACACGATTCGCAAGTTCTGCTGCTGTCTTTCCGAGCGACACTGATCGTAGAACCTATCTCTGAGCGAAAAGGAGAGGGAACCTACGAGCAACGGCAGAGAGCCTCCTTGCCTGGCTCCGCCCTGAACAATCGCTGGCCGCGCTGTTTGTGGTCACGAGGAGATCATCGCCACGGCATGGTTGAGCATTGGGATTCAAGTGAGGTGGACGCCGCATCTCAGCGCATGTTTGTCGCCAGTGAAGCTTCTGGGGTCTCCTACCGTTCGCGGCAGGCTCTCCCTCCTCCAGCCAGCCCTGAGCGGCTTGTACGATACTGGCTGATGAAGCGCGCTCTCGACTTGATGCTCGTTGTCCTCTGTCTCCCGGTCCTGTTGTTGTGTATTGCTGCGATCGCACTTGCCATTCGGCTGACCTCCCCTGGGCCAATTTTCTTTTCCCATCGACGAATTCGTGGCCATGGACGCTTTTTTTCCATGTGGAAGTTCCGGACAATGTGCGTGAACTCTTCAGAGATCCTGGAGTCGTACCTTGCGGCCAACCCTGAGGCACGCACGGAGTGGCGAAGAACGCACAAGCTGAAGCAGGATCCCCGGGTGACTCGTATCGGCGAATTTCTGCGCCGTACCAGCTTGGATGAGCTTCCACAACTCTGGAACGTGGTCACCGGGAGCATGAGCCTGGTCGGGCCCAGGCCAATTGTGGCGGCCGAGGTCGAAAAGTACGGGGAACACTTCGTCGATTACTGCATGGTGAAACCAGGGGTCACGGGTCTCTGGCAGGTTTCGGGCCGAAGCCAGTTGAGTTACCCCGAACGGGTCCAGCTTGATCGTCAGTATGCGCGTAATTGGAGCCTGTTCGGCGATGTGAAGATCCTGTGTCGCACGTTGTCGTCTGTCGCGAATCAGGATGGCGCCTATTAGGCCGGTGACGGTCCGGAGCCATCAGCGATACTGGATGCATGCAGCGCGGCAGCAAGACAAACCGTTGGCTCGATGCCTGGGTGGGCGTCCCGGTGCTGAACCTGTTGGCGACCCTACGTCGCAAGCAGCCGCCGCCCCGGAAGGCGCCGAGCCGGGTTGCCCTTATGTGTTCGCCCGCGCTGGGAGACACGCTCCTGTTCTCCGGTGTACTCGGAGATCTGAGGCAGGCACTTCCCGACGCGCATATCACACACATCTGTATGCGCCAGAATTTCGCAGCTGCGGAGCTTCTGTCCGGAGCCGACGAGCGGCTTGTCGTTGACCTGAAGCAGCCGTGGCGAACCATCCGTCAGTTGCGCGAGGGTCGCTTCGAGGTTTTCCTTGATTTCACCAGCTGGCAACGGCTTACTGCCAGCTACACCCTGCTCTCGGGTGCACGGTACACGGTGGGGTTCAGGACTGCCGGCCAGCGGCGCAGTCGAGGGTACGACAGAACCGTGCCGCATCTTGACGGGCGGCACGAGACGGCGAACTTCCGGGCACTGTTAGATGGTTCTGGTCTCCCAATCGTGCTTGGGCCCGAGCACGCCCCTGCCATCCATATCGTCCCAGTCGCTCAAGTTCCGTTCGACCGGGAAAGGGATCTTGTCACGTTCCACTTGTGGGCCAGTGGGCAACGGTCGAGATTGAGGGAGTGGCCCGAGGAGCGCTGGCTGGCACTGGCAAAGAGGCTGGCTGGACCCGAAACGCTCTTTCTTGTGACCGGGGCGCCGGCAGAGAAGCATCGCATGGAACCGTTTGCCGCGAAGTTGCTTCACGCGGGACTACGGGCAGTCGCCTTTGTTAGTCCGGATGGTTTTCGCACATTGGCGCAGGTCTTGCTGCGGTGCCGTCTCGTGGTGACAGTAAACACGGGCGTGATGCACCTCGGGGCGATTGCCGGCGCACGTACCGTTTCCATCAATGGGCCGAACCGGAATGGCCGCTGGGGGCCAGTCGGTCCTCGGGCGATCGGGGTTGAGGCCCCGGGCGAGGGCTGCGGCTTCCTGCACCTGGGATTTGATTTCCATGGAAACCCGGAAGACTGCATGCACCGTATATCCGTTGACGCCGTAGAGCATGCGTGTCAGTCGTTGCTGCGAGCGACCCCTGAGCCGATGCTATCCACCGAACAGCTCGTCACCGGGGGACGTTGATGCAGCCTTTGCGCGAGGTAATTCGCGGCAACCTGGCCCGCAGTCTGCGCAAGCTTGCAGAGGAAGATCGGCTGTCTGCGGCGCTAGCTGTTGTGTGCACAGGGGCGCTCGGATCGCATTGCCAGATCGCTCAACTGGACGGCAGCCGCGTAGTACATCTTCGGGTGGACGGACAGGAGTGGATGCCCGCTCTGCTCGGCATGCGGGATCGGCTTCGGCATGATCTGCAACGGGTATCAGGGGTCGCCATCGCAAGATTACACTTTGTTGAAGTGCAAGCCACCTCCGAGAGAACGCCCTGGGTGCCGCGAACAAGCGCCTCTGAACCGCTGTCCACCGGAGTCGACGGTAGTAGCCAGCCGTCTGTCGCCAAGCCGTACTACAGGAAGAGGAGCACCGTATGACCGGGATCACCGAGCCAAGCCGCGTGTCGTTGGATGAGGTTCGCCATGTTGCGGAGCTGGCGAACCTCGAGTTGACCGCTGAAGAGCTGCCACGTATGGCACGCGATCTCGATGCCGTGCTCGGCTATATCGATCAGCTCCGTGAGTTGGATACGGCTTCCACCGCTGCCATGGCGCAAGTGGGTGAGGCGCTTGAGCTTCAACTCCAGGCGAACGGTGAAAGGTTACGCCGCGACATGGTGAAGCCGTCCGTGGATCGTGCTGCCGTTATGGCGGAGGCCCCAGAAACGGATGGGCGCTTTTTCAAGGTACCCAAGGTGATCGAGCGATAGTGGCTTCCGTAGTTTCGCCTACCGTACTAAATCCTCTGTAGAGAACGAGACAATCTGTATGAACGCAACACCGAGTGAGTTGGGATCTTTGTCCGTGCTGGATGCGCGGGAAGCCGTCCTGCAGGGCCATACCAGCGCCGTAGCTTTAGCTTCGGCACACTTCGAGCGCATAGCCGCTCAGGACAGGGAGCTTGGCTGTTACCTCGCCTTGAGCCGTGATCGCGCCCTGGCGCAGGCGGAGCGGGTCGACGCCGACGTGCGGGCCGGAAGACCGGTGGGCGTGCTGGCTGGCGTGCCTGTGGGCATCAAGGATGTGTTGGCCACGGCCGGGGTGGAGACAACTTCCGGTTCGAAGATCCTGGCTGGCTGGCACCCGCCCTACGAT
>CAXTRM010000044.1:0-4013 GCA_964246625.1 uncultured Acidobacteriaceae bacterium | reverse complement strand
CGGGCGCAACCCCCGCGGGGGGGCCGGGGTCCCGGGGGTATGTTGGGGGGGCGGGGCTGCAGCCGTAGCCGCGGGGCTTTGTGTTGCGTCTCTGGGCACAGACACGGGTGGATCCATACGGCAGCCGGCTGCCTTTTGCGGAGTCGTGGGTGTCCTACCGACATATGGCCGCGTCTCGCGATACGGGCTGATCGCCTTTGGTTCGTCACTCGATCGGGTAGGGCCGATCACCCGTTCCGTGGCGGATGCAGCGGTACTCATGGAGGTGCTCGCAGGGCCTGATGCGATGGATGCCACAGCCTCAGAAGAGCCGGTTCCAGCATATACCGCCGAGCTGACGAGGGGTGTTGCAGGGTTTCGCATCGGTGTGCCCGCTGAGTACTTCGGGGAGGGGCTCGATCCGGAGATACGTGCCGCCGTGGAAAGGGTTCTGGATCACCTGCGAGCATCCGGCTGTTCCGTGGAGCCGGTGTCGCTGCCCCATACCAGATACGCGGTGCCAACCTACTATGTCATTGCCACAGCGGAGGCCAGTTCAAACCTGTCGCGCATGGACGGTGTACGATTCGGTCTGCGAGCTTCTGACGCGCACACCCTTTCGGCGATGTATCGCCAAACTCGCGACCAGGGCTTCGGGGCAGAGGTAAAACGTCGCATCCTGCTGGGGACTTACGTCCTTTCAGCGGGGTATTACGATGCCTACTACCGAAAGGGCCAACAGGTTAGGACGTTGCTGACCCAAGACTTTCTGCAGGCCTTTTCCAAGGTGGACGCGTTGGTGTGCCCGGTCACTCCCTCACCCGCCTTCCGCTTCGGTGAAAAGACGGACGATCCTCTGCAGATGTACCTCGAAGACATCTACTCCGTAGCGGCCTCGCTGGCCGGGATCTGTGGCATGAGCGTACCCGCGGGTGCGACCTCCGACGGCTTACCCATTGGGGTGCAGGTGCTGGGCAGGCATTTCGATGAAGCCACGGTGCTGCGCGTGGGTGCGGCGATTGAGACAGCCGGAAAGCGAGGCTGAGCTCTCTTTCTCCCGCCCTTAGCGACTCGAAGACCATCGAAGACCGGCTTCCACGAGCCTTGGTGCAGCTAGTGTCAGAATCGGTGTTTTTCCTGCGTCAATGGTGCGATTTAGAAGGTTTTGAGCTCCCGCGTAGACGCTCAAATTTCGCCAAAGATTGCGGTCGGCGGACAGATCGAAGCGGGCGTAGGGATGAAGCAGGAACTGGTTAGCTGCATCGTCGAAGGATCTACCCGTGTAGCTGGTGATCAGGTGCAGGTTGATCAGTGTTGGCCGTGTAAGGTTCACAGTGGCTGTTTCCAGATTGCGCGGCACCTCGGGGATCCAATTCCCGAGTAGATTCTGCTGGAACGTCGAGCTCGCATTAAAGGCGGTCACCGTGGCTACGGCAAACTGCCAGCCCGCTTCTGCGTCCACGCCGTGCCAACGCCGGCTCGTTCCTTGCAGGCTCAGGCCTCGGCTGCGAATCTGCCCCAGATTCTGTCTTTGCAGGGTTTGGCTCGTCGCGGTCTGCGTTAGGACCACCGCAGACACAGGCCGGTTGACCTCTGTCCAGAAATAGCTGGCACGCAGGCTCCCGAACTCGCGCCCACGCAGCTTGAGTTTGGCGAACTCGCCCCCAAACTCGAAGCCTGTAGCTCGTTCAGAGAGCAGCGAGGGATTGGCTCGCGTCGTCTGCTGGCCGACCTGCCCTGTTCTGTACAGTTCATTCATGGTCGGCCCGCGGAAAGCCCGGAACGCGTTTGCTGACAGGGCGAAGCTTCCCGGGAGGTGCTTTACGAGACCCAGATGTGGACTCGCAACCAACTCATCCACTTCAGGTTCACGAACCACACTGGCCGAACTACTGGTGACTTGCCGGCCGTCAAAGGTCCGGAAGCTGTCTACCCGCACCGAAGGAGCAACTGACCAGCCACGAGCTTGCCAGATGCCTTCAGCGTAACCGCCCAGCTCTCGCTGATGTGCGCTGATCGCCGTTGTAGACGTAAGTGCGCCTGCGGTGATCGGAGACTCCGCGTCAGTCGCTCGGATGTCCCGGAGATCAAGCCCAAGCCCGCCTGTCGCTTTGTTCCAGAAGGTCCGGGACGCTGTGATGGAAAAGCCGAGCTCGTCGGTAGGAACAGCTTGCAGCCGCGTCAGCGCTTCATTGTTGCGATTCGGAGAGATGGCTGAAAAGCTCTGACGGTATGCTTCCCGATCACCGAAGAGCCGGAGCGACGCATGCGTCAGCCCCGCATTCAGGTCGCCACCGCCGCTGTAACGCCACAGCCGCGTGCCGTTGGTTTGGAGAAAAGTCCCATTCTGTCGCACTTCGTTGAGCACATTGCCACGCAGGAAGAGCGTATCGCCGCTGGCACGCGTTGGGGTGCGCAGCTCCAAACGGCCACTCTCCTCAGCGACGTTTGCGGTCGCATCCACTTGGCCGCGTAAGGCCGGCGCAGTAGGCACGTACCCGCCGGTATTGACGCCGCTTCCGGCCACGAGCAGGCCTCCATGCCGACCGGATGTGGTTACGAGCAAGTCGCCTTCCACCGAGTTTTCTGTGGCGCCAAGAGCGTCAGCTGTGATCCGGGTGGCCTCTTTGTCCGAGGTCACTGGCTCGATAGCGATCACGCCGCCGATGGCGCTTGAGCCATACAGGTCCGACGCCCCGCCCCGTACCAGAGCCACGTCCGCGATGGCAAGGGTCGGAATCTCGTCCCAGTGAACCCAGCCACCGAAGGGGTCATTCAAGGGAACCTCATCACTTTCCACCAAGGTGCGGCTCGCTGCCGTCGACCCGAGTCCCCTTAGGCTGACGCCCTCCGTTGTGGGATTGGCTGTCCATGAGCTGGTGCGCCGGAAGAGCTGAAAGCCTGCCGCTGGGTGCAGCCGATCATCCAGGGCCAGGGCCGGCTCGGTTGCCATCGTCTCGGCACTCAGCACCGTCGCACTTGTGGCTTCGTCGTTGACTCCGACCAAGCCCCGGCCTGCCGTCACCGTCACGCTTTGCGCCACAGGTTGCGCGGCCAGTGTTACCGAAACCTGCTGCCCTGGCAGTGGCGCCGGGACATCCACTGCCAAAAAGCCTGGACGCTCCACGTGAAGCAGGCTGGGCCCCGGACTCAGGCCTAGGGGCACGGCAACACAACCACTGCTCCCGGAGTAGGTCGGCTTAGCGCCCAGCGGGAGTTGAAACGTGAGACGGGCTCCGGCTACGGCCTGCCCTTGAGTATCCCGAAGACAGACAGATCCGACACCTTGGGCATGTACAAGGTTTAGACTCTCAACCGCGACAACGAACCAGAAGCAGAACCGCACTCCCCTAGGCTCTCATGCGCCAAGCATGCCATGTGGGCTATCAGGTCTGGACACCACAACCACGGGCCCGAAACCCGATACAACAGTATGCGCAAGGCGGGCGTCCTCCATACAGGAGACGCCTGTGTCAAAGCAATCGAGGGAAAGGGATAGCGAAAAACCGAGAAGCCTTGCCGACCCTAATACTCTGGGTCCCCTAAAGCGAAAGTCAGCTGAAAGTACAAGCGGCACGGCCGCCCCTGGCGATGAGCTCCTTCAAGTTGCCATTGAAACGCCGCGTGGGAGCCGCAACAAGTACAGCTATGACGAAGAGCAGCATGTCTTCGTGCTGAAAGCCGCTCTTCCCACAGGTATGGTGTTTCCCTACGATTTTGGCTTCGTCCCGAGAACGGTCGGCGGTGACGGAGACCCCCTTGACGTGCTCGTCCTGATGGACGAGCCATGCTTCCCGGGCTGTGCTTTGCTGGTCCGCCTGCTTGGGGTCATGGAGACCGAGCAAACCCAGAACGGGAAGACCACGCGCAATGACCGCCTGATCGCGGTCGCGGACACGGCTCACCTGTACCGCAACTTTCGCACGACTGAAGATCTGCCTGAGCCGTTTCGCCTAGAACTGTCGGAGTTCTTCGCCAAAGATCACACGCTGCAAAACAAACAATCGAAAACACTGGCTTGGAAGGGTCCAAAC
>CAXTRM010000043.1:13288-17830 GCA_964246625.1 uncultured Acidobacteriaceae bacterium | reverse complement strand
AGCATACGGCGTTCCCTCGAGTTCATCGGAGGAAAGCTGTAGGGTCGGCCCGTGTCTTCGACGCTGTCGATGGCGGCCTCCGCGCTGGTGCGGAGAGAGCGGGCCCGTTCCGCCTTAAAGCCCATGGTGTCAAACGACACGCGATCGTGGTCTTCAGGATCGAGATCAAGCATCTTGGCCGCAACGTGCTCCAGGGCACGAAGGAGCTCGCCTTCCTTGTCGAGCAGAAGCCCTGCATCGGGACCCTTGCATTCCACGTAGATGTCACGGCGTTCGAAGCCATCAGGGTCGCCGGCACCGGCACCGGCAGTGATCTTGAAGCGGAGCCGCAAACCACCTGTGGTGGTAAGCAGTCTCATAAAATCGGCGACGGTTTCGGCAGCCTGCGCCAAGTCTTGCATTGGGTCCCTCGGCCTTGTGAGGCGTCTATGTGATGCAAAAAGCAGCCCTTTGGGAGGGCTGCTTTCAGTGTATCCGCGATGCTAACGTCGCGCCTGGATCGTGCGACCCTTCCCTGGGCTGACCTGCTTGCGCTGAGCTCGCTCCAGCTGTGCCTGCCGCATCTCGCGGCCCAGCGTGGTGCGATTCATTACCTGCTGCTGGATGATCATGATGAGATTGCCGACGTTCCAGTAGAGCGCCAAACCCGAGGCATAGTTCCAGGTCATATACCCGGAAAAGGCAGGCATCATGAAGGCCATCATGCGTTGCTGCTGCGGGTCCTGACCGGGCATGGGCGTGAAGTACTGCACGGCAAAGGAGGTCAGTACCATTACGATGGGCAGAACGTGGTACGGGTCGGCAGAGGACAGGTCCGGCAACCACCAGAAGTGGGCCTGGCGCAGTTCAACCACCTTGGTCATCATGGTGAAGAACGCAAACAACAAGGGCAGCTGGACCAGCGTAGGCACGCAGCCGCCAAACATACTGACGCCCTGTTCCTTTTGAAACGCCATAATCTCCTGGTTCATCTGTGCGGCCTTGCCGTCGGTGGGTCCAGGATTGCCGTGCTTTTGCTTGATGGCATCGATCTGCGGTTGAATGCGCTGCATCTTCAACGCCGCCCGCATCGATTGCACACGCAACGGCAAAAGCACCAGGTTGATCAGCAAGGTGAACAGGATGATTGCCCAGCCCCAGCTGCGCACCACATGGGCGTAGGTGAACTGAAGACCAAGGAAGAGCCCCTTGCCGATAGGGCCCCAGAAGCCGAAGTCCAGCAAAGGTTCAAGATTGTGGCCCGAAACGGAGGTCACGGCCTTCAGCACCGGGACAGCCTTCGGGCCCACAAAGAGTCTCGTCTGCACATGACCGGTCCGGTCACCCATGGCTGCCCCCAGCACCGGCACCATGGCTGTGCCCTTGGCTGGCGCACCCTGGCTGACCCGGCGCTGGGTCTTGTTGACATCGATCTCGTTCCGGAGGGTCACCAGCTTCGCATCCGCCGGACGATCCGGAAGAAATGCTGCAGCAAAGTATTGGTCCGCTGTGCCGGCCCAATCGAATGGTCCGTTCAGGGTAGCTCCGCCGGTGATCTTCTTGAAGGCCGTGTGCTCCTCTTTACCCTCGGTCATGGTGTCCACGGTGCCACCGGCGTAGGCCTGCGCCGTTTCCATATCGCCCAGGCCTGCGGGCCAGGCAAGCGTGGCGGCAATGGGCGCGCCATTGCGTAACACCTGTGTGTCGGCGTGAATGACGTAGTCGGCACCAAAGCTGAACGACTTCTTCACCTGAAGCTCGCCAGCCTGGAAGGTGTAGCTGAGATTGGCAGGTGCCTGCAACGATCCTGTGGACGAAGGAACGTACAGCGCCTGGCTCAACAGGCGCGTCAGGTTGGGATCGTAGGTGTAAAGCGAAAGGGGGTATCCATACAGCCGGGAAGCGCCGTCATGCACCAGGTCGAGCGGGTGGCCGTCATTGTCCTTGTACCGCTTCAGGATCCAGGAGCTGACCAAGCCGCCGCGATTAGAGAACGTGATCCGGTACACTTCGTTCTCGACAATGGTGCTGCTTTCGCTGGATGCCTGCACACTGGCACCAGACTGTGAGGGAGCGGCAAGGGCAGAGGATGCGGCCGTATTATCCACCCCGGGTGTTGGGCTGGCCGGCGCGGAGATCGCTTTGTCATTGCTGGGGGAGGCGGTTTGCGGGTTGTGGCGGGCGCGCCAGTACTGGAGCCCAAACAGCACGCCCAGCATTACGAACATCATCAGAAGAAAGGTGCGGTTGTCCTGGCTGCCGTTGTTGGCGCCGGCACCCGCGTTGGGATTACGAATCTCTGGCAAGGTGTTTCCTATCCTGGAGAGCCTGCGCAAACTGAGGAAAACGGCGCAAGAACGCTCTTCTTATGGTAAACGGTGCCACGCACGCTTTGGTTTCCTAGTGCTTTTTCGTGCTTGTGGCGGCAGGGACCGGATCCAACCCGCCTTTCGCCAGCGGGTGGCATCGGGCAAGCCGCAACAGGGCGAGCCATCCTCCCCGAAGCCATCCATGGTGTACGACGGCGGCATAACCGTACTCACTACAGGTGGGCAGATACTTGCATTGGGTAAGGGTGGAACTGTGCAGCAGGGGTGAAAGCACGCGCTTGTAGACCTGCAGCAGACCTCGCGCTACAGCTGCACGTCTTCGAGTCCCCGAGGGCCCAGGGCAACGCCCGTCCGGATCCGCAAGATGTGCCGTAAGCTATCCCTCACCGTGGCGAAGCAGTATCGATTGTGGGCTGTGCCGCTGATAGGCCCTTTGCGTGAACAGACCGGAAGATCTGTGTGACCTCCTGCTCCAAGGCCGTGAACTCTGCTTCCAGAACGCTTCGTTTCGGATGAAGTACCACGTCGACCGGCAGACCACGCAGGGCAGGTAAAGCCTTGCGCACGATCTCACGCAAACGGCGCTTGATGCGGTTTCGCTCAACAGCTTTGCCGAGTGCCTTGGGCACCGTCAGTCCAACCCTGGGCCCCGCTGTTTCGCTGCGCAGGGCAGCCTGCGAGCCGGGGAGCCGCATAGTACTGAAGTAGGCGATCTGCCTGGCCCACTGTTTGCGGCCGCTCTTGTAGACCCGCTGGTAGTCAGGGTGTTTGCGCAAGCGGTGTTGGGTGGCGGGATTCATAGACACAATAGTGTTGTACGGGTCGTGCGGACGGTGTTAGACGCACCACGTCAGACGGCGTCTTTCTTTAGCCCGTGTGCCTGGTTGTAGTCGTTCCGCACCAGAGGTCAGCCAGGTCTCCTGTTGCGTAATGACTGTATGCCGCGCAACTCGCGAAGGAGTCTGAAGCGCATCAAAGGTCGCGGCGGTGCTGCTGGAGTCCGTCGTGCATGCAACCTGCTTGCGAGGGACTGCAGGCTAACCTGACCTGTATGCAAAGAAGGGGAGAAAACCGAAGAGGGCATCCCAACACAACAGCCTTAAGCAACCGGCTTTGCAGGGGACGCCCCTCTTTGGAACACTCTGGTTTGTGCCGTACGACCTAGTCGCGGTATCCCGCGGAGACGGCGATCTTGTGACGGCCTTTGGCCCGCCGACGGTTCAGGACGGCAGCGCCCGCCTTGGTCTTCATGCGGCTAAGGAAGCCGTGAACCTTGCTGCGGCGGCGGCGATTGGGTTGAAAAGTACGCTTGGGCATGTGTTTGTCCTGGTGTGCTTAAGAGCTTGTGTCCACCGTGTCGCTCCATCAAGGAAGCGTCTCTGCGGGTCGCAAGAATGAATGCGACCTGACCCCGGCAGCAAGTCCTAAGTATACGCGAGCTGAGGAAAACGGGCAAAGAAATCAGCTGCTTGTAGCCTTCCAGCATCTCGCACAGGGGAGTTTTGATCTCTTCATGAGCAACCAAAACAGAGTTTCACCATGGGTGGTGCAAGGTCGAAAAATACGGAACGGACGCCTCCGGGACCCTCCATTCAACGTGCTACTATCGACTCCGTTCTGACATAACGGCAGCTTAAGAGAATGAAACATCGCTGCCTTGCTGCTTCACTCTCTCTGCCGTACCGACGGCTGAGCTCATGTAAATAGGTGATCTCCGGAGCGGCACACGCATTCGTGTCGCACGGTGCACTGCGCCCAATTTCCGGCTTTTTTGTTGGCCGAAGCCCCGGGCTGAAGAATAAAACGCTGACGACACGAAGGAAGCTGCAAGCGATGTCATTTGTCCCGGTCCCGACCGCCGCTTTGAACCAATGGGTACGCATCCTGGGTGCGCTGGAAAAGAAGGTAAAGCGGCAGAGTTTCGAGACCTGGCTAAAGCCCACCCGCTTTTCCCATCTTGAGGGTCGCATCCTCTTTGTGCGTGTACCTTCCACGGACTTCGAGACCATCGGGGACCGCTACGGCGACCACATCCACGAGGCCATTGACACGCTCGGTCTCGAGATCGACGAGGTGAAGTTCCAGGCGCCCCCTGTCGAGCCGACGGTGGCCCGGGTCCGTGAGGATGGCGGCTTCGCCCCGCAGCCGACCCACTCCGCCAACGCACCGCGGCCGCAACGCCCGCTTGCGCCATCCACCAACTCGCCAGGACCTGAGCAGAGCCGCTTTGACT
>CAXTRM010000043.1:0-13278 GCA_964246625.1 uncultured Acidobacteriaceae bacterium | reverse complement strand
CTGGAACTCCGCGGCACAACTCAAGCCGAGCTACACGTTTGACAACTTCATCGCGGGCTCCGGAAGCCAGTTTGCCCACGCTGCCGCACATGCCGTATCGGAGCGACCGGCAAAGATGTACAACCCGCTGTTCATCTACGGTGGAGTGGGTTTAGGCAAAACTCACCTGATGCATGCCATCGGGCACGAGGTAAAGCGCAGGCAGCCTCACGCGGCGATCCGCTACGTGACCGGAGAAGCTTTTACCAACGAGATGATCAGCTGCGTTCGAAACCAGCACGATGGCATGACGGGCTTTCGCGACCGCTATCGCTCCATGGATATCCTGCTCATCGATGACATCCAGTTCCTGGTGAGCAAGGAACGCACGCAGGAAGAGTTCTTCCACACGTTCAACACCCTGCACGAGAACATGAAGCAGGTGGTCATTGCGAGCGATCGGCCACCCAAGGAGTTGAACGGGTTTGAAGATCGGCTGCGCTCGCGATTTGAATGGGGTCTGGTGGTCGATATCCAACCGCCGGATCTGGAAACCAAGGTTGCCATCCTGCAACGCAAGGCCGAGCTGGAAAACACACAGCTGCCAGTCGATGTTGCCCTGTTTATTGCGGGCAACGTCCGCACCAACGTGCGTGAGTTAGAAGGCGCCCTGGTGCGCTTGATGGCCTGGTGTGGTCTCCATGGGACGGAAATCTCCTTGCCCACGGCGCAGCAGTGCTTAAAGCAGTTCATCGATACGCAGGTACGCAAGATCACCATCGAATCCATCCAGCGCGCCGTGGCAGAGCAGTTCGGCATGCGAGTGGGCGAGCTGAAGCAGAAAAACAACTCGCGCCAGATTGTGGTGCCGCGTCAGATTGCCATGTACCTTGCCAAGCTGATGACCGAAGCGTCGCTGCCGGAGATCGGCCGCCAGTTCGGGGGCAAACACCACACCACGGTTATGCATTCGATTGCAAAGATCGACGAGCAAAAGCGCCATGACAAGGATCTGGCGCGTACCCTGGGCAAGCTGCAGGAAACCTTGAGTTGACGGGGCTCAAACGGGTCTGTCCGCTCCACGCGTGATTCACAAATCAGCGATAGCATAAGGCAGTGACTGAGCGTCGTTGGGTGCTGTTGATTGCAGGTGAGTTGGGCGGGACAGAGTCTGTCTCTGATCGGGCGATGGAGCGTCTTGTCGACGCAATTAAAGATGAAGGGTACGAGGTCGTTCGTACCTCTACGCCGGAAGACGGCTTAGCCCTTGTTACCTCCGACCCCTCCTACAGCGCCATTCTGCTGGACTGGGACCTGGAAGGCGACAATCAGTTCGCCGAACATGCGGCGCTGCAGATCCTGCGGGCGGCGCGCTTACGCAACAAGAAGGTACCTATCTTTCTTATCGCCGACCGCACGCTGGTCAGCGAGTTGCCGCTTGAGGTGGTGCGGCAGGTGCACGAGTACATTCACCTCTTCGGAGATACCCCGGCGTTCATCGCGAACCGCGTGGATTTCGCCGTGGAACGCTACCATGAGGCGCTCCTGCCGCCATACTTTCGTGTGCTGCAGAAGTACACCGATCAGGGCGCCTACAGCTGGGACGCGCCGGGACACATGGGCGGCGTCGCGTTCCTGAAACACCCCATTGGTCAGGAGTTTCACCGCTTCTTTGGTGAAAACCTGCTCCGTGCCGACCTTGGCATCTCCACGGCGCCCCTGGGTTCGTGGTTGGACCACATCGGGCCGCCGGGAGACTCGGAGCGCAATGCCGCTCGCATCTTCGGCGCGGACTGGACCTTCTATGTATTGGGTGGTTCATCCACCTCGAACCAAATCGTCGGTCACGGGGTGATCGCCAACGATGACATCGTGCTTGCGGATGCGAACTGCCACAAATCGATAGCGCATGTGCTTACCGTTACCGGGGCACGCCCGGTGTACTTCAAACCGACCCGAAACGGCTACGGCATGATCGGTTTGGTGCCGTTTCGGCGGTTCAGTCCGGAGTCGGTCAAGGAGCTTATTGATCGTTGCCCCTTCACGCCGGGTGCAACCTCGCGCAACCCGAGTTATGCCGTTGTGACCAACTCCACCTATGACGGGCTCTGCTATGACGTGAACAAGGTGGTGGCGCAGCTGGCAAAGAGCGTTCCCCGGGTGCACTTCGATGAGGCATGGTACGCCTATGCCAAGTTCCACGAGATCTATAAGGGCCGGTTTGCCATGGGCGTGCCGGACGAGATGCCGAACCGCCCAGCCATCTTTGCCGTGCAATCGACACACAAGATGTTGGCTGCCTTCTCGATGGGTTCGATGGTGCATGTGAAGCTGAGTGATCGCGCCCCCATGGACTTTGACCAGTTCAACGAGGCGTTCATGATGCATGGAACGACCTCGCCCTTTTATCCCTTGATTGCCTCACTCGACGTTGCCGCAGCGATGATGGACGAGCCCGCAGGGCACACGCTGATGGAAGAGACCATTGGCGATGCAGTCAGCTTCCGTAAGGCGATGAGCTCGGTGGCGCACCGGTTGCGTCGTGCAGAGTCCAATGGCGATGGCTGGTTCTTTCGCTTGTACCAGCCGGAGCAGGTGACCGACCCCGCTACCAAGCAGCGATATGTCATAGAAGAGGCGCCCGACAAGCTGCTGATCTCCACCCCAAGCTGCTGGACGCTTAAACCTGGCGAAAGCTGGCACGGGTTCCAGGATGAGGATGTTGCGGACGAGTACTGCATGCTCGACCCAACCAAGGTCACGATCCTGATGCCAGGCCAGAACGCGCAGGGACTGATCGAAGAATGGGGCATCCCGGCCGCAATCCTTGTAGAGTTCCTTGACGGCCGGCGCGTGGAGATCGCCCGCAACGGCGATTACACGGTTCTTGTGCTGTTTTCGGTGGGCACCAGCAAAGGTAAATGGGGCGCTCTGCTGGAGAACCTGTTCGAATTTAAACGCTTATACGACACCGACGCGGATCTTTCCGAGGCGATGCCGGAGCTTGTGCAACGGTTCCCGGCGCGCTACCGCCACCAAACCCTGCGTGAGCTTTCCGACGAGATGCATGCGGCCATGGTCGAAATGAATCTCGCCGGGCTGGTCAACGCGGCCTGCGATGAGGACTTCGATCCCGTGTTGACACCGGCACAGGCATACCAGAAGCTGGTTCGCGGCGAAACGGAAAAGATTCCTTTTGAGGAGATGGCCGGGCGTATCGCTCCGGTGATGCTGGTCCCGTATCCTCCGGGGATCCCGATGAGCATGCCAGGCGAGCGGCTGGGCGATGCAAACAGCCCTGTCATGAAGCTCATTCTTGCGATGGAGCACTTCGGACGCCGTTTCCCTGGGTTTGAGCGCGAAACGCACGGCGTGGAAACCGACGAACACGGAAAATACTGGATGCGTGCCGTGATCGAAACTGACGCACAACGGAAGACGCCCCGCAAGCAGCCTGAATTGCTGACAGCGGAGGATCAGCAGATCATGCCTACCAAGCCGATCCGGCACTCGACCTCGTAAGCTTCTGCGGTTGGTTACGGCACCAGCACGATCTTCCCGATACCACCTTTTTCCGCTAGGGCGTGCGCGTGGGCGGCCTCACTGAGGGGCATCGTGCGTTCAAGCGGGATCTGTAAGCGCCCGTCCCGCACGGCCTCGCCGTAGTGCACAACGGTATCGGGATTTGGCTTTGCCATGATCGCGTTCACCCGCACAAGCGGATGGAGTGCTGCGTCCTGAGGCGGGCCGAGCACGCTGCCATAGGCCCCTCCTGGCTTGATCTTGGCGAGAAGCCTGGGTGCCAGCTTGCCGCCGACAGTATCCGCTACGCCATCGAGCAGGCCTACGCGAGCCAACTCGTCCGGATCATCGATGTCGACTGCAGCAATGGCGCCAAGCGCCTTTGCCTGCTGCATCTGCTTCTTGCGGACGCCCGCGATGACTTTAGCCCCGACCTCGATCGCCGCGAAAAGAGCACACCGCCCGACACTGCCCGTGGCCCCCGTGAGCAGGATGGTTTGACCAGGTTGGACCTCGGTGGCTACGCGGATCAGTTGATCTCCGGTAAGCGAAACGAGCGGCACGGTGCCGGCGGCGACCATTTCCAGGCCTTCAGGAATGTGGGCCAGCTCGGAAGCTTTTACAACGCAAAACTCGGCATAGGTGTGGCGGGCAAGGGCGAAGACCCGATCGCCTTCTTTGAAGTGCGTTACGTCTTTCCCAAGGCTTTCCACTATGCCAGCGGCATCCCGCCCCAGGACGCCGGGGAACTCCACGGGAAAGCGCTCCCGCGCCTCGCCGGAACGCATCTTCCAGTCCACCGGATTGACACTGGCGGCGAGCACCCGAATCCGTACCTCGTCGGGACCCGGTTGCGAATCCGGGAAGTCTTCCAGCCTCAGTTTGGACGGGGCGCCGTATTCGTGCAGGACCGAAGCCTTCATTGAGCATCTCCTGCGCGATTGGATGCGGGTGCACGATGAGGGGAAGAGCCTCTGGCCGCGGCTCTCTGCCGAGGCCGCCACAAAGGCAGGGTACGGGTGCGTGATTTTAGGAGGAGGGTTGGCCTGGTGCGATCCGCATCTTAACTCGCAGGAGCAGAGATGGGGTTGATTACACCCAACGGTCGAATAGGCACCCCGCACTGGCGCGTTGAAGGCGTCGCAAAGGTTACCGGGAAGGCTCTCTACGGGGCTGATTAGCAGCCATGGCTCGGAACTGAACGACGGGCTCGCGAATGTGCAGAAGAGCCGCACGTGGACCAGGTGTCAACACGGCCGCTCGCCTTTGCCGCTGCCCTAACCGCACCTATCGCCTCCGGCCGAATCAAGGGCCTCGATGAGTCAATTGCGCGAGCCGTTCCGGGTGTGCTGGAGATCCTGACCCACAAGAATGTGGGCAAACGCGTTAAGGCCGGAAAGCCTCTGCTGGAGCACGGCTATGTGTCCCAGGCTGTCGCGCCTTTGGGAACAAAGAGGATTTATTTTGCCGACCAGATCGTCGCGATGGTGATTGCGGAATCGGAGGAGATAGCCGAGCAGGCAGCCTCTTTGCTGCATATCACCTATGTCGCGGAAGAGCCTGCAGGGAACTTTGAAGGCGCTGCGGCCACGGTGGTTAAGCCCAAGTCTTTGGGAGAAACGGAGTTGCGGTCCGGTGATGTCGACGAGAGTTTGCAGCAGGCAGAAGTCAAGATCGACGCCTGGTACGAGACACCACCGCAGCATCACAACGCCATGGAGCTGTTTCAAACCACCTGCGCCTGGCGGACGGGCGAGGATGGAGCTGAGCAGCTGATTGTGTGGGAGTCAACGCAAAATACCCGGGGCTTTCAGTATGGGTTAGCCCAGCAACTCCATGTAAAGCCGAGCCAGATTCGCATTCTGAGCCCCTATATCGGCGGTGCGTTCGGCTCCAAGGGAGAGTTGGGACAATTCACCGCCCTGATTGCGCTTGCGGCCAAGGAGCTAGGGCGGCCTGTGAAGTTTGTCGCAAGCCGTCGGCAGTGCTTCTCCTTGCGCACCTTCAGGGCAGAAACCCGACACCACATCCAGCTCAGCGCAGACGCCACTGGCAAGCTGCTGGCGCTGGACCATGAGAGCTGGGAGCTGACCAGCCGCTCCGAAAAGTTTGCGACTGCGGGGTCTGACTCCACCTCTCGGCTCTACGGCATCCCGAACGTACGAACGCGGGTGCACAACGTGGAAGCTGATCGTCAAGCCCCTGGCTTCATGCGGGCGCCACCCGAGATGCCGTATCTTTTCGCGATGGAATCTGCCATGGATGAGCTCAGCTACGCGCTGGGGCTCGATCCGGTGGAGCTCCGCCGCAGGAACGACACAAACGTCGAGCTTGCCACCAAGCGGCCCTACACGTCACGCTCTCTGCTACGTTGCATCGAGCGCGGTGTAGCCCTGTTCGGATGGGATCAGCGCAACCCCCGCGTGCGCTCCATGGAAGACGGGAACGACATGGTGGGCTGGGGATTCGCCTCAGCCTTTTACCCCACACAGCAGGGTCCGGCCGATTGCCGCATCACGCTCGCTGCTGTGAACGATGGAGCGCATGGGACGATGCAAGCAAAGGTAGAGGTGGGGACGCACGAGATCGGTACCGGCATACGCACCGTCATCACGATGACGGTCGCGGATCTTCTGGGTTTGCCGATGGAAGCCGTTCAAGTGCAGATCGGTGACTCCGGGCTGCCGCCAGCCCCCTTGTCGGCCGGCTCAAACTCAACCGCGACCATCTGCAATGTGCTGGCAAAGTGCTGCGAAGAAATTCGCGAGAAGCTAGCTAAGGCGGCTTCCGGTGACAAACGAAGCGTCTTGCACCAATGTAATCCGCACCTGATGCGGCTCATCGGAGAGCGTCTTGTCTTTACGCATGATCCGCAGGCCACGGCGGCCAGGGCTGGGCAGGCGACCCCTGCGCCTTCGATGTCAGGCGCAACGCACGCAGCCCCGGTTGACGGACCGAAAGAGTTACTACAGGTTGCCCTTAGGCGAGTCACGAAGGGTAAGCCACTGGTGCAAAAGACGACCAATACGCCCCACGGCCTTCCTCCTGTCATTGCACCCGCGTTGGTACGTAAGGGTAAACCTGTCCTGATGGGCGGGGCGAATATGAAGGACCGGATGCAGTTTGCGCATGGGGCACACTTCGTTGAGGTAAAGGTCTCTCGCACAACCGGCGAGGTACGCGTGCCAAGAATGGTGGGCGTCTTTGCAGGTGGGCGCATCATGAATCCGCGAACGGCGTATGCGCAGCTGCAGGGTGGACAGGTTTGGGAGCTCAGCTCGGCATTACATGAGGCCACAGAGTTGGATCCGCTGCTTGCCCGTTATTGCAATGCGGATCTCGCCGAGTACCACGTTCCTGTGGCCAGGGACATCTGTGACGTGACAACTGTCATGGTCGAAGAGGAAAATACGCTGGTGAATCCGCTGGGAGTAAAGGGCATTGGTGAGCTTGGGGCCACGGGCCTTGCCGCGGCAATTGCAAACGCGGTCTATCACGCAAGCGGCGTTCGTATTCGCCAGCTTCCCATTCGTTTAAATAAAGTTCTCTGCGGGCCAGCAATCTAAGGCTATCTTAGGGTCCAAGCTGCCTGCTGTGTCTGGGGGAGCCGAGCTGTCGCGCCCGTGAAGAGTCTCCTGGAGTCCATCCAATCAGGCTGTGTCAGAGTGCTTATCTTTCAGAGTGTCTGATTCTGTAGTGGAAAAAGGGGCAGCCCCATGGGGCTGCCCAAAGTGACAGCGTAGGTATAGCTAGTTCGTTGCCAGCACAGCGCGTCCCCAAAGGGCTGTTGATCCACTGAGCGTCGAGGCGCCCCAAAGGGCGGTGGATCCGCTTGTGGTGCTTCGACCCCACAGTGCCGTGGATCCATCTACCGTCGAACTACCCCAAAGTGCTGAAGCTGCTTCAGGCGTGCTCCGTCCCCAGAGTGCGGTTGATCCAAATAGAGCCGTGTAGGCCTGCGGGTCATCTCTGCCCCAAAGTGCCGTGGATGCCTGCGTGGCGTCCCTGCCCCAGAGCGCCGTGCTGCCGCCTACGAAGGCATTGGCACCATACACGTTGGAAGCGCCCCAGAGCGCCGTTCTTCCCCAAAGCGCCGTGCTGTCTGTGACCAGCCCAACGTTGCCACTGGTCGGGTCGTATGACGCGATGGGGGACATGGCTGTGCCGCTAGGAATGGGCTTTGATCTGGCATCCTTCACCGCTGCAGCGATGTCCAGGTAGCCGGCACCAACCGTAAACACATCATTGTGTGCAATGTATGTATTTCCAGCATCTGTGACGGAACTGGTTTGAGGCAGAACTGCCTTATTTGCATCTTCCATCAGCAGCGCCTTCACCTGGTCCGGTGTGAGCGCACTATTGGCGTTCAGCAGCAGCGCCACAGCACCACTGACTACCCCCGTCGCCATGCTCGTTCCACTCAGGGGCATGTAGTCCGCCGAGCTGACGCCGAGCTGCCCATTGAATTGGTAGAAGCTGGTCGGAGTGTAAAACGTCGGGTTCTGCTGGTGAAGTGTTGACCCTCCGGCAAGGATGCTTGTCACAAGATTGCCAGGGGCGACAATGTCAGGCTTGGCCACCCAATCAATGAAGGATGGTCCTTTTGAGCTGTAGCTGGCCATGGCATCGTCAGTGTTGACCGCTGTCCCGTTTGTGCGAACAGCGCCTGCCGTGATGACATATGGATCGTTCCCTGGGGCTTCGATCGTGCCATAGCCTTCCGTATTCAGGGCCAGGTCGCGTCCATCGTTGCCGGCCGCAGCCACCACCACAATGCCTGCCTTCCACGCCTGTTCTACGGCCTGGCAAAGCGGATCCTGCTGATAGCTTTCGAAGATGGGACGCCCAAGGGACAAGTTGATGACCCGGATGTTGTAGGTGTTCTTGAGCGAGATGGCAGCCTCAATGGCCTGGATGACGTTTGTGTCTGTCCCTTGCCCGTTGCTGTCCAACACCTTGAGATTGAGCAGGTTCACAGCAGGTGCTACACCGTAGAAGGTGCGGGTGTACACAGGACCTGTTGAGGCAACACCGCTTCCGCCAATCAGTCCGGCAACGTGCGTGCCGTGGCCATAATGATCATAGCTGTCCGTGCCGCAGTTCGCGACGAAGCAGGCATTGAACACAACACGTGACTGGCCTCCAGGACCCACAAGATCGCGAGAACTCGCAATGCCACTGTCAATGACCGCCACGCCGATGCCTACGCCATAGATTCCCTGCGACCACACCGAAGGCGCATTGATCGGAGTCACTGTGAACTCCGGGCTGGTGGCAACGGAAACGACCGAGTTAGGGCCGCTGTGCTGAACCAAGGTTCGGTCTGGCGTGATGTATTTGACGTTCGTGTCCGAGGTCAGTGTTTGGATCGCCGAAACGGGAAGCATTACCTGCAGAGCACCGATGCTCTTCAGCATCACCGGAGCCGACGCACCCAGACTTGTAAGTTGCTTCAGTTCTGCCGCGCTAGGCGGTGAAGCGTACTGGATGATCACAGAGACCGAGTCTTGCCTTGTTTGTTGGAGATCCGGCGCCGTTTTAAAAAAGAAGGCGCCCTGTGGCAGTGCTGCAAGTGCAGGCGCCGTGGAACTGACGCATACACCACAGAACAAGAGAAATTTGCGAAACCGTGAAGACGGCAGCATTACACAACCTCAAACGAGGAAATAGAGCAAGATCGTGTCAACCGGGCCAAACAGTACCGACGTTACTGATCTGGGTGACCTTGGAGGCCAACACGCTTCCTTGACCAACGCGAATGTAGCTCCCTTTTCCGTGTAGCGAATCACCCAGATGGGGCAGATCTTTCGCTGGAAGGGTGAGACGCACGAAAGATAGGGTCATTTCTGTGCACCTTTGGTGCATATGGAGAGTGACTTACATCCAGTGTCGTAGCAGCGACTGTTGCTCTTGTTTTGTGGTGTTGTCTGGTTTGGCAGTAATTAAGTGTGAACGTGCAACGCTAAGAGCGCTTTTCCGCAACTTACTATCGGTACGCGTTGATGCTTGCAGGTATTGACCCGAAGAGCAGACAACGGAGTAGTCAACCCCCTTTTAAGAGTTCAGTCGAGAGAGGATTCCAGCGTAGTCACTACGCTAGGCGCGTGTTTCGCGTCTCAGGGATCGGGTTCGCTGTGCTCAGGAGATAATTTATGGCTCTTGTAGACGGAACGACGCGGTATATTTGCCTATTTCATAGTGAAAAGCGAGCTGAAGCGGCAGTACAGGCTTTGGAAGCCCAGGGCTTTCGGAACTCGGTACAGAGCCTGTCGAAGAAGGATCTGACCGAAGGGGGAACGACAAGCTCACTATTTTCCGCGATGGGTGTGCCAGAGCGGGACCAGTCGCACCTGGAAGATGGGCTTGCGGCAAATGGCGTCCTCGTTTCTCTCGAGGCTCCCGAAGATCAAAGCGATCTGATTGAGCGAATCTTCCATAAGTACAGCGCCGATAAGATTGATGAAACAGATCTAGAAACCCGCGAACCGGTTGCAAGCGTTGCAGCTCCTGCTGCGACGACGTTGGTCACAGATGTTCCAGCATCCGCCGGCACAGTGATCCCGATTGCGGAAGAATCCCTGGTAGTAGGCAAGCGAGATGTCGAACGAGGTGGCGTACGAGTTTATCGGCACACCGTTGAAGAGCCAGTGAGCGACACCGTAGATCTCCACAGTGAGCGTGTGAGTCTGCAATACCGCGAGGTAAACCGTCCCGCTACGGAAGCCGACATTCAGGCTGGCTCCCAGGAAGTTGAGCTCATCGAGACCGCCGAAGTTCCTGTGGTGCAGAAGGTGGCACGTGTTGTGGAAGAGGTACACGTGGGTAAGGTGGCCAGTGATCATACCGAGGTGATCAATGACACGGTACGGCACACCGAGGTGGAAGTAGAAAACCTGGAGGACACCTCGCTGCGCCAGGGCCGCACTACCGATCGCCTCTCCTAAGCTGCAACGTATCCCTCATCTGTGAGTTCCCTCACAACACATTGCAACGCCATCCGCTAGGAGATCTACTTCATGTCAACTGAACGAGTAAAGGTGTACGAAGATAAAACGCGAAGCGGCCTGCCCATCTGGGCCTGGTTGCTGCCGCTTCTTCTCATTCTGGCTTTGCTGGCCTGGTACCTGCTGCACCGCAACACTGGCAATCAGGCTACCGCAGCCCCTGTTCCTGTAGCTTCTGCTCCGACAACCGCTGGTACCAGCGGCATGCCTGACCTAGGTACCGTACACTTTGCCACCAACAGCGCTGATCTGACCCCTGAGGATCAAGCAACACTTACCAAAGCGGCTGATTACATGAAGCAGCACCCGGAGATCCACCTTCGCCTTGAAGGCTTTACGGATGCCACGGGCAACGACCCGCAAAATCTCAGTCTTTCTGAGCGCAGGAGCCAGGCGGTAGGGCAGTTCCTGAAGGGACAGGGTGTTGAGGCATCCAAGCTCACAGGGCAAGGGTTTGGACCGCAGAACCCTGTCGATACTAATGCCACGGCGAGCGGCAAGGCCGACAACCGCCGTGTGGAGTTGTTCCAGCAGCAGTAGGTTCCCAGGCTTAGCGAGCGGCTATGTGCGCCGGTCATCCACGTCCACGAAATTTTTGAAGAAAGCAGGATATATGCAGACAGTTGTTGGGTTGTACCGGACGATCAGTGAAGCGAACCAAGTCAAGCAGGCCCTTGTGGATCAGGGCTTCAGCGGTGGCGACATCACCGTCATCGACCAAAGCGAAAGCAACAGCGGAACCGGATACGAGAACACCGGCAACACAGACAGTTCCGTTGGTGGGAAGATTAAGCACTTCTTCCAGGGCCTGAGCGGCCATGATGAGGAAACACACTCTGCATATGCTCAGGGCATTAGCTCCGGTGGCGCCCTGGTAGCCGTGAAGGTCGCCGACGAGCAGTCTGCTCGCGCAGCCGGTCTTCTTGAGCAGTACGGTGCGTCGAACATCGAGGGTGGGTCCAGCACCTCGGGTAGAACCGACGCCTATGATGCATCACGCACGGACACGACCCAGCGTGGCACTGTGACGGGCGAGCAGGTGATTCCGGTAGTACAGGAAGAGCTGCTCGTGGGCAAGCGGGAGGTAGAGCGCGGCGGCGTGCGGGTTTACTCCCACGTGGTCAGCGAAGCGGTGTCGGAGAATGTGAGCTTGCATGACGAGCGGGTCGTGATGGACCGGCATGCGGTCAATCGGCCCGCAACGGAGGCAGACTTCGTGGATGCTGGCCCGATTGAGATACGTGCCATGGGAGAAGAGGCCGTTGTCGGCAAGACGGGGCGAGTTGTGGAAGAGGTCGTTGTCGGCAAGACCGGGGCCGATCACACCGAAACGGTTCGGGATTCGGTGCGGCACACCGAGGTCGATGTCGAGCCGGTGACCACGGGCGCCGGTACTACAACCAGAACGAACGATAAAAAATTCTAGTTGCTTATCAGTAAGAAACCTCAGGGTCCGGAGCGACGCTTCGGACCCTGATTGTTCCAGGAAGGAAATTTATGTCCATATTGCAGCTGGAAGGCGCCTACGAGAATGAACTGGCCGCTACGGGCGAGTTTAACCCGAATGCCCCCAAGACAGCGTTACGGCTCCCCTCCGGCCAGCGTTTAGTTCTGTCGACAGAGACGTTGCTACGCGCACTTGCAGGCGAAGAGACCTTTACGGAGCCTTCTCCGGCCGCTGCAGTTGCCCCGGCTGTTCCGTTGCGGTCAGGCGTTCCCGAGGTGACCGGGCAATCGGCTGATGCGATCGGCGAAATGTCGGATCAGGTCATTCCTCTTCTAGCCGAGCAGCTAGTTGTGGGTAAGACTAACGTCGAGACCGGACGCCTGCGCCTGCGGCGCAGTACGGAAGAGCGGACTGAAACCGTTACCGTGCCTCTCACGGAAGTCCGTTGGGAGGTTGAGCACGTCCCAGTAGGGAAGAATGTGGACACACAACCCGACATCCGGCAAGTGGGTGATACGACCATCTTTCCCCTGGTGGAGGAAAAGCTTGTGGTTACGCGCGAACTCTGGCTTCGCGAAGAGGTGCATGTGCGCAAGGTAAGCACAACGGTAGAAAAGAGCGCTGAATTCGCCGTAAAGCAGGATGTTTTGATCGAGACTCGCACGGCGGAGTAGTTCTCCGCCGCTTCGGTCCTGCCGTACCACGGCCCGCTACGGCTGAGTCTGGAAGGTACGTATCCGATCCACCGCTGCCTGATCAAGATGCTGAAGCAGGGCGACCAGCAAATCGACGGTCTGGTCGAAGTCTTGCCGATTTACTATACCATTATGGGCGTGCGTATACCGCACAGGAGTGACGATGTTCACCGTCGGCGCCCCGGTTCCAGACTCCTGCATTTCCGCAGAGTCATCTCCATAACCCTGCACGAGATCGAGCTGGAGCGGAAGCTTGTTGGATCGTGCAACATCCTGAACAAAGCGGACGAGCTTGCGATTCGGAATGGCACTCGAGTCGTAGAGGAAGATACCAGGCCCTCCACCCAGGTGAGCCTGCGTCTCCTCAGAGTGGCCGCCCTGGTCGTTCGCGATCCCTCCCTCAAGGGCCAGCCCGAGGTCGGGTTTGACTAGGTTTGCTGCCGTCCGCGCCCCACGAAGGCCTATCTCCTCCTGTGTGGTTGCAGTGAAGAAAACCTGGTTTTGGTGCGGTAGCTTGGAAAGACGGCGCATAGCCTCTACCAGCACCACACACCCGATCCGATCGTCCCATGCCTTCCCAAGGTAGTTCTGCGAGCCATTCAGAACGGTGAAGGGCGCGTCAGGAACGACG
>CAXTRM010000042.1:17091-17959 GCA_964246625.1 uncultured Acidobacteriaceae bacterium | reverse complement strand
CTTGGAAGCAGTGATGAGGATCACGGTTGCGCCACGGGCGACGGCGGCCGCAGCCAGGGCGTGACCCATGCGGCCACTGGATCGATTGCCGAGGTATCGGACAGGATCAAGCGCCTCGCGAGTACCTCCCGCTGTGATGAGAACCACCTCGCCCTGAAGGTCCCGCAACCGGGGCCTCGCGGCAGCCAGCGTGGCCTCCACGATCGTGTCGATGGCAGCCAGGCGACCACTGCCCACCATGCCGCAGGCAAGATAACCGGCTTCTGGGGCGACGAGCCAGACGCCACGTTGCTCCAGGAGAGCCGCGTTGGCCTGCGTGGCGGGGTGGCGCCACATGTTGACGTTCATGGCCGGGGCGAGCACGGAAGGGGCCGTGGTGGCGAGGTAGGTGGCGGAGAGAAAGTCGTCGGCGAGGCCATGGGCGAAGCGGGCGAGGGTGGTGGCGGTGGCCGGCGCGACGAGCAGAACATCGATGCCCTGCGCGACGGCGATGTGCTCGATGGGGCCATCGGCGAGCTGGGCCTGGTCAGGCGACCACAGGGTGGTGTGGACGGGTTTGCCGGTGAGCGCGTTGAAGGTGAGCGGCGTGATGAAGCGCTGGGCGGAGGTGGTCATGGCGACTTCGACTTCGGCTCCATGGTCTTGCAGTGCACGGAGGATCTCCGCGGCCTTGTAGGCAGCGACGCCGCCGCAGACGCCAAGCAGGACCCTCACCGGTTGATTCCTGCGGGATCCGGTCCCGGCCCCGTGGGAGCCGACCCCAGGCCTGAGCGAGCTGAGCCCAGCCCGGGGGATGCCGACCCAAGCCCTGCAGAGCCCGGCCCCAGAACGGCATTGTCGATGAGCCGGGTGTCGCCGACCCAGGCGG
>CAXTRM010000042.1:3711-17081 GCA_964246625.1 uncultured Acidobacteriaceae bacterium | reverse complement strand
GTCACGGGAAGAAGCGTGTTTGCGTCCACGGCTTCGACGTAGTCGATGCGGAGGCCGGGCCGGCTGAGGTGGCTGCGCAGGAATTGCAGAAGAGCCGGTGCGTTGCGTGTTCCCCGAGTGAAGGCACGTTCGGCCGCAAAGACGGTTTGCGACAGGGCCAGGGCTGTCCCTTGCTGCTCCGGGGAGAGATAGCGGTTGCGGGAGCTGAGGGCGAGGCCGTCCGGGTTGCGGACGATGGGGCAAACGACCAGATCAACCGGGATGTCGAGATCGCGGACCATGGCGCGGAGCACGGCGACCTGGGCGGCGTCCTTTTGACCGAAGAAGGCGCGGTCGGGGGTGAGGATGTGGAAGAGCTTGCTGACAACCGTGGTGACGCCGCGAAAGTGACCGGGCCGGGAGGCGCCGTCGAGCCGGTCGCCGAGTTCGCCTGGGTCGACGAAGGTGCTGAGGCCGCCGGTGGGGTACATGTCGGCTGCAGATGGGGCGAAGAGGAGGTCGACCCCTTCGGCTTCGAGCAGGGCACGGTCCGCGTCGAAGGTGCGCGGGTATTTGGCGAGGTCCTCGGTGGGACCAAACTGGGTGGGGTTGACGAAGAGGGAGGCAGCCACGAGGTCGCAGGTTTGCCTGGCCGCCTGGACGAGCGACAGGTGGCCCTCATGCAGCGCGCCCATGGTGGGGACGAGACCCAGGGTGAGCGTGGACGAGGTGCGGAGGGCGCGGCAGACAGCACGGGCGTCTGCGATGGTGTGGGCGATCCTCATGCCTGGACGGGCTCGGCGGTGGCTGCGAGCTGATCGCGGACGGCGCGAGGGAGATGGTAGCTTTCGGCATCGTTGGGAAAGGTGCCGGCGAGGATCTCGTCGCGGTAGCGGGCGAGGGCGTCGCGAAGCTGGGTGCCGGTATCGGCGAAGCGACGGACGAACTTGGCGGGCGCGGCAAAGGTGAGTTCGGCGAGGTCATGGAAGACGAGGATCTGGCCATCGCAGCCGGGACCGGCACCGATGCCGATGGTGGGGATGCCGGCCCTGGCGGTGATCTCGTCGGCCACCTCACGCGGAATGCCTTCAAGCACGAGGACGGAGGCACCCGCGCCTTCAAGGGCGGCGGCATCGGCGAGCAGGGCGTCGATGGCCGGGACGGAGCGGCCCTGGACGGTGTAGCCGCCCATGCGATGGAGCGATTGCGGCGTGAGACCGATGTGACCGACGACGGGGATCTCGTTCTGGACCAAGCGCTCGACGAGAGCGGCGCGCTCACGACCGCCTTCGAGCTTGACGGCCTCGGCACCCGCCTCCTTGAGGAAGCGCACGGCGTTGTGCAGGGCCTGCTCCGGGCCGGTGTGATAGCTGCCAAAGGGCATGTCGGCGACGAGGAGGGCGTGCGTGGTGCCGCGGCGGACGGCGCGGGTGTGATGCAGCATCTCGTCCACGGTGACGGCAAGGGTGTTGGGATGGCCGAGCACGGTCATGGCGAGGGAATCCCCGACCAGGATGAGGTCGATACCGGCTTCGTCGGCGAGGCGGGCTGTGGGGTAGTCGACGGCGGTGAGCGCGGTGATCTTGTGGCCGGTGCGCTTGTGCTCCGCGAGGGTGTGCACGGTGACTTTGGCGCGCGGCTTGCCTAGCCCTGGGAGCGAGGGCATCCGATCTGGGGTGAAGCTCATGTTGTGGCCTCCAGTGCCGCTCCGTGGTGGTGCAGGATGCAGCCCGTTTGCACTGTGAAGTATAGCGCCTGGCGTGTGGGGCAGGCGCTCCTGTGTCCGGGGGAGAGGGCACAGGAGCCACGACATGCCAAGGGAAAGGTTTGACGACCTGGAGACAACTCCGTGACAAATGCGGACCGGGCGGATGGTGAGATGGACCTCGTGGTGATTGCCACGTTGGAGAATCTTATGAAGAGCCTTTTCCTCGCGTCCTCTGCCCTGGTGCTGGCGTCGGCCACGGTGGTGCCCGGTGCCCTGGCACAGCAATACACGTACAAGACCTTTCAGGATGGATCCTGGCCTGCCACGGTGGCGACAGATCTGCGCCCGAGCGGACAGGTCGTCGGCTGGTATGGAGATTTCTACTTCAACTTCCACGGCTTCACGGAGCAGAATGGCACCTTCACCACGGTGGACTACCCCGGAGCGAGGTTTACGCAGCTGGTTGCCGCGAACGCCGGCGACATTCTAGGTGTGGCCGACAACCAGAAGGGGTTTTTGCTGGGCACGAACGGCAAGTTTACCGACGTGGCCTACCCCTCGGGCAGAGCGCCGTACACGACGATCCCCGCGAGCCTGAACGGCGATGGCGTGGTGGTGGGGTACTACGTGAACACTACGGTGACCTCGGCCAATGGCCTGTTCCATCCCAACCAGGGCTTTATTTACAACAAGGGGGCTTTCAAGACGTTTACCGTTCCCGGGAGCTTCGATACGCAGTTGAACGACATCAACGACCTGGGCGCGATGGTGGGGTACTACGACACCGGCAACGGCACCCCGACCGTCGGGTTCAAGTATGACAACGGGCTGCTGACGAAGATCGCCTTTCCTGGCGCGTACAGCACGACACCCACCGGGATCAACGACGCGGGGGAGATCGTGGGGACGTATGTGAAGCAGCAGTACGGGGCGGTCTCCTGCTTTGTGTTCGATGGCAGCCGCTACACAGACTTCCGTCCACCAAACGCCTTTGCACCTGGGGTGTCGCACGTAAAGAACTCGGGGCAGGTTGTGGGTGCCACGGCGATCAACTCCGGGTCGCCGACGGTGGGCTACGTGGGGACGCCGACGAAGTAAGCGATCGACTTCTCGATCTGCCACATGCGGGAGCCGACGAGGCTCCCGCATGTGGCGTTAGGAGGCAGAGAGTTGCTCCCTCACGCTGCGGCAGGGGTTAGCCCTGGGGCGTGGCCGTCATGGAGAAGCGGAGGGTGCCGCCAGCGGTAAGGTCGCGGTGCGCGATGGTGATGCCGGGGTGAGGCTGACCGTTGAAGGCGACCTCGCGCACGTAGACGGTTTCGGGGGTGTTGCCGGGAGCCTCGACCGTGAGCGTTTTGCCACCCTGGAGGTGGACGGTGGCGCGTGGGAAGAGCGGGCTGCCGAGGGTGTATTCGGGGATGCCGGGGCAGACCTGGTAGAGGCCGAGCGAGCTCAGGATGTACCAGGCGGCCATGGAACCGGTGTCTTCGTCGCCGGCAAAGCCCTCAGGGGAGTAGAGCTCGGTCATCACGCGGCGCGCCCAGCGCTGCAGGCGGTCGGGGCGGCCGGCGTGGGCGAACAGGTAGAGCAGGTGATGCGAGGGCTGGTTGGAGTGCGCGTACTGGCCGAAGGGAACGGCGGCCATCTCGGACATTTCGTGGATCTCATCGCCGTAGACGCCGACCTCGAAGACGGGTGGGAGCGCGAGCATTCTATCCAGGGCATGGACGGCAGCCTCCTTGCCGCCGATGGCCTCGATGAGCTGAGGGATGGCATGCGGGGCATCCCAGCGATGCTGCCAGGCGCCGCCCTCCTCGTAAGGGCTGCCCCACTGGAACTCTTCGAAAGGTTCGAGCCATTTGCCGTCGGTGTTTTTGCCGCGGAAGAAGCCGATCCGGGTGTCGTAGACGTTGCGCCAGTACTCGGAACGCTTGAGGAAGAAGGTGTATTCGTCCTGCTTGCCCAGGGTTTTGGCGATCTGGGCGATGCAGAAGTCGCCGTAGGCGGCGTCGGCGGTTTCCACGGCGGACTGCTCGATCCTGTCGTTGGGGACGTAGTGGAGCTGCATGTAGAGATCGACGCCGAGGCGACCGTAGCCCTTGTTGGGGTCGCCCGACTCCGTGGCGTGCTTTTTGAGGCCGGTGAAGACGGTTTCGCGGTCGAAGGAGCCGATGCCCTTCACGATGGCGTCGGCAAAGAGGGAGTCGATGAGGCTGCCGGACATGCAGGCGCGATAGCCAGGGGCGGGGAACTGCGGAAACCAGCCGCCCTCCCCGTAGGCGTTGACCCAGGCCTGCAGGATGTCGCCAAGCTTTTCCGGGTAGACGAGGCTCATCAGCGGGTACCAGGCGCGGTAGACGTCCCAGTAGCCGTGATCGGCGTACATGACGCCGGGTACGACGTTGCCATTAAAGGCACTGTAGTGGTGGACGCCGGAGCCGTTCGGCACGGGCTCATGGAAGGTGCGTGGGAAGAGCAGCGCACGGTACAGGCAGGAGTAGAAGGTGCGGTACTGCGTTTCGGTCGCGCCCTCGATAACAAGGCGGCTGAGCAGGGTGTTCCACTGCTCCTTGGTGCGCTGGCGGATCGCCTCGGCCGAGTTGGTGCCGATCTCCTGCTGGAGGTTATAGCGGGCCTGCCCGGTGGAGATGAACGAGGTGCCGATGCGGGCTTCCATCCGCTTGCCGGGTTTCCAGTACACGGCCAGCGTTTGCCGGTCGGAGCCGTTGCGATCCTTGTGATGCTGGATGTCAAGGCTGTCCCAGGATTCGGGGAAGTCGACGACGTAGTAGGTAGCGAAGTTGCCGGGCGTGCCGCCGGAGGTTTGGGAGGTGGCGAACTCGAGGCGGCGTTTGTTGGCGGCTTGCACGATCTCGCCATGGACCTCGGGGACGTCGATGAGGAGCCCGGGGGTGTGCAGCTGCGTGGCGCTGTCGGGGGCGTCGTAAGCGGCGGTGAGCAGGCAGCAGCGCTCGGTGGGCACAAGCTCGACGGCGGCCCGGTAACGCAGCAGGTAGGCCTTGAGCGAGTACGGGGTGAGGGTGGCCTGTTCGGGGATGTAGGAGGAGGCACGAGGGCCGGCGCCCGGGTTGCCGACCTTGCCGGACACGGGCAGAAAGGTGGCGTAGCCGTAGTCATAGAGCCAGGGGCTGAGCTGATGGGTGCAGCGGAAGCCCTGCAGGCGACGGGTCCAGGGTTGGAAGAACCAGGGGGTGCCGTCGGTGGTTTGCAGTGTCCAATGGGCCATGCCGAAGGGCGCGGTGGCGATGGGCAGCGTGTTGCCGCGCGAAAACACGGGGGTCGACTCGGTGCCCTGCAGGAGGTTAACGAAGGCGACGGGATCGGTTTGGGCGTCGGCGCTGCCGTGCGCGTCCCCGACTGCGGTCGAGGTGGCGTCAGCGGCGGCCAGATGAGGCGGCAGGGCTGAGACAGCTGCCGCGAGGCTTGAGGCTTTGAGGAAGTTGCGGCGGCTGTACGAGGCAGAGCGGCGGGCGGGGCTGTCTTGCATACGTCACCACAGTACCGCACTCCTGCGGGCATGGAAACGCTTCCAGACGGCGTTTCTGTCTCCGGCGTGGGCTGGGTTCGCTTGCCGGGAGGTGATCCGGTGGCGTGGATCGGGTCTCGCAGGGGAGGGCCGGTAAACGGCGCGCTGGCCTTTCACGTTACAAAGCAGCCCGCAGGCGCTCCAGTCAAGGGGGCTCCGGGGCGGCATACCATGGCTGCATGGTGCCCTTCTTGAGGCAGGTGAAGCTGTATGAGCCGACCGCGGATGAGGCGCGGGCACGGCGATGGATCTATGTGCCGTACGACCGCGTGCACGACGGCGTGGGGCCGCTGGCCGAGACCCGGCCCGAGGACGCGGTGGTTGTCCTGATGGAATCGCGTGCGAAGGGGTCCAGGCGGGAGTACCACAAGAAGAAGCTGGTGATGGTGTTGAGCGCGATGCGGCACTTCGCGCTGGAGCAGGCCGCGCGCGGGTGCCGGGTGGTGTATGGGTCGTCGCCGACGAGCTTCGCGGACGGGCTGCTAACGCTGCAGGAGCGCTGGGGCTGGAACGAGATCGTGGTGAACCGGCCAGCCGAGCGGGAGATGCGCGCCGAGTTGCGTGAGGCCAAAGAGCAGCGCGGGTTGCGGATCCGGGCGGTGCGCGATACCGCGTGGCTGACCACAAGCGAGGACTTCGAGGCTGTGTTTGGCAGGCCGGAGCTGGGGGAAGAGCAACGCAATACGCAGCGGGTGAGTGGGCGCCGGCAGTACCTGATGGACCCATTTTACCGGGCAATGCGCCGGAAGACGGGCTTCCTGATGAAGAGCGGCAAGCCGGTGGGTGGGCAATGGAGCTACGACTCGGAGAACCGCAAGCCCTACCGGGGCGAGGTACCGGTGCCGGAGCGGCCGCTGCTTGTGCCCGACGCGATCACGGAGGAGGTGATTTCGCTGGTGCGGCTGCGGTTTGCGGACCATTTCGGTGAGGTGGACGGCTTTGACATCCCCGTGACGCGGGCGGAGGCCGAGCGGGGCTGGCAGTTTGCCCTGGAAAAGATGCTGCCGCACTTCGGCCCGTGGGAGGACGCGATGAGCGTGGCGCATCCGGACCTGTTCCACTCGCTGACCTCGGCGCCGTTGAACCTGACACTGCTGCGGCCGATCGACATCGTGACGCAGACGCTGGAGGCGTACGAGGCAGGGCATGTCCCGTTGGCGAGCACAGAAGGCTTTGTGCGGCAGCTGCTGGGGTGGCGGGAGTTTATGCGGCACATCCATGAGGTGACGGATGGATACCGGACCCTCGATCCGGAGGGGGCACCGAGCTTTTTGGACGCGCATCGCAAGCTGCCGCCGGTGTATTGGGGCGTGAAGAGCGGCATGCGCTGCATGGACACGGTGGTGGCCCAGGTGCGGGAGAAGGGCTGGTCGCACCACATCACGCGGCTGATGGTGCTGAGCAACCTGGCGACGCTGTGCGGGTTTTCTCCGCGGGAGCTGTGCGACTGGTTCTGGTTCGGCTATGTGGATGCGTATGACTGGGTGGTGGAGCCGAACGTGATCGGGATGTCGACCTTTGGCGATGGCGGGCTGACGGCGACCAAGCCGTATGTGAGCGGGGCGGCGTATATCGACCGGATGAGCGACTATTGCGGCAAGTGCGCGCTGAACCCGAAGAAGAGCACCGGGCCGGGATCCTGCCCGTACACGGCGCTGTATTGGAGCTTTCTGGAGCGGAACGAGGCCAAGCTCGCGGGCAATCCGCGCATGCGCATGCCGCTGAACACGATGCTGAAAAAGGGCGCAGCCGACCGAGCGGCGCTGCGGGAGCGTGCCGAGGAGGCGATCGGGATGCTGGAACGCGGTGAGGTGGTGCGCTGACCCCTGCGTGGGGGACAGCACGCGCCGCGGACCAAAGGCACTTACGGAAGTTTGCGTGCCAGCGAGGCGTGCCTCGGCTATAAAGGCCTAGACAGCCACAAGCGGGGTGGGTCGCCGCGGCGTGCACCCCCGGAGACGAGACCGTGAAAACCATGCTGAAGCGCATTGCCAGGCTTGCCGCCCACCGGTCGGGTACGTTCCGACTGGTACAGCGGCTGAACGAGAACGGTGTGCGCATCCTGATGTACCACCGGTTTCCCCGCGAACATGCGGGGAACTTCGCGGAGCAATGCACGTTTTTGGCCGATAACTACGATGTGGTGCCCTTGACGGAGGCGATCCGGCGTTTGGAGCAGGGACGGCCGGCGAAGAACCTGGCGGTGATCTCGATCGATGACGGATATGCCGATGTGTTCGAAAACGCGTATCCGACTCTGAAGCAGCACGGCTTGCCAGCGACGCTGTTTGTGACGACCGGCTTTGTGGAGCGGACGTGCTGGATGCCCGGCGACCATGTGCGGTTTTTCTGCAAGCATCCGCAACAGGAAGCGTTGACGTTTACCGACGAAACAGGGGCACACCACCAGTTTCGCAGTGAAGAGCGGCAGGCGGGCGACCGGCTGAGGACGCTGTTGAAGCGGGTATCGAACCGTACCCGCACCGAGGTGCTGTCCGCGCTGACGGCGCAGGAGCAGGCGCAAGGCGTGTTCACGATCCCCAAGGAGTACGAGCCGTGCAGCTGGGACCAGTTGCGCGAGATGGCCCGCAACGGGGTGTCATTGGGCGCGCATACGGTGACGCACCCGATTCTGTCGCGCGTGGAGACCGAAGGGGAGACCGAGCACGAGATTGTGGACTCCAAGACGGTACTGGAGCGCGAGATCGGGGCGGAGGTAGAGACCTTTGCGTATCCGAATGGCGGGCTGGACGACATCAATCGCCGAAGTGTGGATTGTGTGCGGCGCAACTTTCGCGGGGCGGTGACGGCGATGTTTGGGATGAACACCGCCCCGGCGGACCTCCATCAGCTGCTTCGGCTGCCTTGCGACCCGGACCTGTCGGTCCCGAGCCTCGCCCGCATGATGGCCGGTCCGGTGCGCCGTCGACCGGCAGCCGCCAAACGGTTGCGGCCCGCGTAGTGAGGCAGGGGTGAGCACGATGAAACACTTCGACGTTGCCGTGCTGGGAGCGGGGCCAAGCGGTTTGACGGCTGCCTATTGCCTGGGCAAAGCCGGTGCGCGGGTGGCTGTGCTGGAGCGCGCGCCCCACACCGGCGGGCTGATGCGCGGCCTAAAACGAGGGGAGTTCCGCTTCGACCTGGGCCGCAAGGAGCTGTACTCGCGTTTTGCTGAGGTGCACCAGCTTTGGACGGAGCTGTTGGGGGCCGACTACCGGGAGTACCCGCACCGCGTGGGCGTGCTGCACGGGGGCAAGATCCTGGAAAAGAGTTCGGTGCCCGCGGGCAGGCTGCGCGGGATGTCGGTGCCCCAGGCCCTGCAGCTTGGGGCGTCCTACCTGGCCGGCCAGCTCCAGCCGGGCGCGCGCGAGGCATCCACGCTGGCGGAGTTTTACAAGCTGCGCTATGGCCAGGCGTACTACGACCTGTATGTGCATGGGTACCACGTGAAATTCGAGGGTCGCTCGCCGGCCGAGGTCCCAAATTCCGGAAATGACGGCGATGTGCGCCGTTTTGCCTCGCTGCGACGGCAAAGAGGGCGGCCAGAGGAGGCACGGGCCAGGGAGCCAAAGGACGACATCCTGTTCAGCGAGCAGGACCGATGGCGGCACCCGGCCAAGGGAACGCAGCAGATTGTGGACTGCCTGGAGCAGGGCGGCCGCCGGGGCGGGGTGGAGTTCCTGCTGGATGCCGAGGTAGTGGCCGTCGACGCAGGGGCGGAAGGGGAGCACAGCCTCCGCTATCGATGGAACGGGGAGGCGGGGGAGCTGCAGGCACGGTACGTGGTGAGCAGCCTGCCGCTGCCGTTGCTGATGAAGCTGTTACGACCGGGGCCGGAGGGCCTTGGCGCGCCGCCGGCCGAGGAGGTGCTGTTCAAGAAGTCGACAGGGCTGGTGTACCTGCTCGTGGATGCACCGCCGCGGTTTCCGCACAACTGGCTGGAGGTGACCGACATGCAGGCCAAGGTGGGCCGGGTGGTGAACTATGGCACCTGGAACGGCGACATGGTGCCGGCGGGCAAGACCGGCCTGTGCCTGGAGTACTTCGGGGTGGAAGGCGACGAGGTGATGCGGCTGGACAAGGAGGGACTGTACCGGTTGGCGGTGGAGGAGGCGGCCGCACACGACCTGGTAGACCCATCGACGATCCGCGATCACCTTGTGCTGCAGTTGCCGCAGACCAACGCGAGCACGGGCATCAACGATCGCAAGCAGGCGTGGCTGACCGCAGCGTCGGCGTACCTCGGGACGCTGCCGCGCTTTTTCGAGACAAGCCGGCCGGGAATGGACCGGGCGACGCTGGCGGGCATTGACGCGGCCGAGGCGTGTGTGTCGGGACAGCCGATGCGCCGGCGCAGCCTGGCCACGTCCTCCACGGAGCTGTGACCTGACGTGTGGACGCTTGAGGTAGCCACGCGCCGCCGCTATGTGCATGGCATGGCCGGGTTGAGCGTGTGGTACGTTCGTCAGCTTTGGCGGCGGGGCGAGCTGATGGCCGAAGACGTGCCGGGGGCGCTGTGCGAGCGCGTGAACCTGTACCGGCTGACGGATCTGTGGGACGGACGCGACCCTGCCGCGACCGGCGTGGGCGACCCGGCGTGGCAGGCCGTGGCCGGGCAGCTTGCGGAGTGGATCTGTGCGGTGCCTCCGGAGGGCGAAGCGGCCCTGGAAGGGCAAGCGATCGATCTGCTCCAGCCGCTGCTGGAGGCCCGTGTGGCCAAGGATGTAGGACCGCCGCCGGTGCGGACCTTTGAGTGCTGGACGTATGAGCTCGGCTGGACGGGACTCGCCAGCAGGCCGGGCCTGCTGGGTAAGCTGCGCAACCGCGAGCATCTGACAGCGTTCCTGCGGTCGAGGGTGGGACTGCGTGCGAAGCCGTCCCGTCACGGGGTGTTGCACTTCATGAACGTCCTGGTACCGGAGTCGCCGCTGGAGGATCTGCCCCGGCTGGCACGGACGCTGCAGGCGCTGCTTGGGGAGTTGCGCTCGCGGCAACCGCAGGTACGGGAGCTCTGGTGCAACACCTGGCTGAACGATCACCCGAGGTTTCGTGAGGTGTTTCCGGAGGCTTGGTTTCAGAGCGCCACGGTGGCCCCGCCCGGGCACTTCAGAAACTGGTGGGGCCAGTTTGCGCGCCGGGACGGGGACTTCAACGCGGGAACAGCGAGGCGGTTTCGTGAGTCGGGTGGGGTGTTTCCGTTTCGGGCGTTGCAGTGTCACGCGAGCCTGGAGGCGATCGAGGGACACCTGAAACGGCGGTTTGGATGAGGGCTGGCCGTCACGGCGGGAGGCCGCCACGACCAGCACAGGCTAGATCGACAGGTTGAGCACGCGGTTGAGCCGGCCAACGAAGCTGGCAGGCTCCTGGAGCGGCAAGCCCTCCAGCAGCAAGGCCTGGTCGAAGAGAAGCCAGGCCGCGTCTTCGGTTACGGCGTCGTCGATGCGCGGCAGCAGCTTCTTTACGATCTCGTGATCGGGGTTGATCTCGAGTGTGGGCTTGGGCGTTGGCAGCTCCTTTTGGCCCATGGCGCGCAGCATCTGTTGCATCTGCAAGGAGGGCTCTTCCTCATCGGAGACGATGCAGGAGGGGCTGTCGGCGAGGCGCGAAGAGATGCGCACGTCCTTGACGCGATCCCCCAGTGTGGCCTTGAGCTTGTCGAGCAGCGGCTGAAGTGCGGCGTCCTGTTCGGGCTCGTTTTCCTGCTTGAGGTCTTCGCTGGTTGAGGCTTTGCTGACGGCCTTAAAGTCGGTTTCGCCGTACTTGTCGACACCGGCGAAGATGATCTCGTCGAAGTCGTCGTCGAGGATCAGGACTTCGATGTCCTTTTTGCGGTAGATCTCGAGCAGCGGCGAGGTGCGCAGCAGGGCTTCGGTACCGCCGGTGATGTAGTAGAGGCTTTTCTGGTCCTCTTTCATGCGCGACTTGGCGTCGGCAAGGCTGGTGAGGCCGTCGACCACGGTGCTCTTGAAGCGGATGAGGTCGAGCAGGGCTTCGCGGTTCGCGTAGTCCCCGTACAAGCCTTCTTTCAGCGGACGATTGAACTGCGTGATGAACTTGAGGTACTGTTCCGGATCACGGTCGGCGACGGCCTTGAGCTCGGAGAGGATCTTTTTGACGCTGGCCGTGCGGATGGTGGTGAGGATGCGATTTTGTTGCAGGATTTCGCGGCTGACGTTCAGTGGCAGGTCTTCGGAATCGATGATGCCGCGCACGAAACGAAGATAGGTGGGCAGCAGTTCCTTGGAGTCGTCGGTGATGAAGACGCGCTTCACGTAGAGCTTCACGCCGGGCTTGAAGTCGGCCTGGTAGAGGTCGAAGGGCGCGTGAGAAGGGATGAAGAAGAGCGTGACGTATTCAAGGTTGCCCTCGGCGCGGGTGTGGAACCAGAAGAGCGGATCTTCGGGGTCGCCGGAGAGCGATTTGTAGAGCTCCTTGTAATCGTCGTCGGTGAGCTCGGATTTGGAGCGGCGCCACATGGCGCTGGCGGTATTGACCTGCTCGGTGGTGCGAGTCTTGGTGGACTCCTTGGTGTCAGCGTTCCAGTCGCTTTTGTCGTAGGTGAGAAAGATCGGAAAGGCGATGTGGTTGGAATACTTCTTGACGATCTCGCGCAGTCGCCAGCTGTTGGCATACTGCTTGCCTTCCTCGTTGAGGAAGAGCTTGACGGCAGTGCCGGCGACGGCGCGTGCCTCGGCGCTGTCGGCCGGTACAGGCTCAATGTCAAAGCCACTCTTTCCATCGGAGGTCCAGCGCCAAGTCTGGTCTTCACCCGCCTTGCGGGTGAGCACCTCGACCTTGTCGGCGACCATGAAGGCGGAGTAGAACCCCACACCGAACTGACCGATGAGGTTGGAGTCCTTTTTGGCGTCGCCGGAGAGCTGGGAGAGAAAGTTCTTGGTGCCGGACCGGGCGATGGTGCCGAGGTGGGCGACCAGATCGTCGGCGTTCATGCCGATGCCGGTATCGCTGAGGGTCAGAGTATTAGCGGTTTCATCAAGCTCGAGGTCGATGCGAGGCTCAAAGGCGAGCGACTTGAAGGCTTCGTCGACGACGGTGAGGTGACGCAGTTTGTCGAGCGCATCGGAGGAGTTGGAGATGAGCTCCCGGAGGAAGATCTCCGGGTGCGAATAGAGCGAGTGGATGATGAGCTGAAGAAGCTGGCTGACTTCGGTTTGGAACTCTTGTGTCGGCATATGTTATTTCCCGATCCCCATTATAAAAAGACGCGTGACTTCCAGGGGAGCGTGCCGGGCGACGGGGAGGGCCAGGGAGGCCGGCGGCTTGACAGGGAACATCGCCGGCGAGAGGTTGGATCATGCCAGAACGCACTTCCCCGTCCCTGCTCAGCGAAACTCCCACACGTGCGCAGGGCCTTGCTTCCGATGAGGTGGTACGCATCACCCAGGAGACCAACTATGGGACATGGCGCTTTCAGAAGGGCTGGACGCCGCTCCATATCGTCGACGCGGAGGGGTGCTACATCGTCGACGCGGACGGCAAGCGCTACCTGGACTTCAGCTCGCAGCTGATGTGCATGAACCTGGGGCACAAGAATGCAGCGGTGATCGAAGCCATTGGGAGGCAGGCGCGGGAGCTGGCGTATGCAATGCCAGGGTATGCCACCACGGTGCGAGCCGAGCTCAGCCAGCTGCTCCTGGAGGTGTTGCCGAAGGGACTGGATCGCTTCTTTTTCACCACCAGCGGCACCGACGCAAACGAGGCAGCGTTCAAGATCGCACGGATGTACACGGGGCGATCGAAGATCCTGGCACGGTACCGGAGCTACCATGGGTCGACGGCGGGATCGATTGCAGCCACAGGCGATCCGCGGCGCTGGCCGGTGGAGCCGCGTGGCAAGCAGCAGGGCGTGATCTTCGGGCCGGAGGTGCACTGCTACAAGTGCCCGATCCGGCATACCTACCCTGGCTGCGGCCTTGCCTGCGCGGATTACCTAGAGCACATGATTCGGAACGAGAGCGATGTGGCGGCCGTGCTGGTGGAGCCGATCGTGGGCACCAATGGCGTGATCGTCCCGCCGCAGGAGTACATGGCCAAGCTGCGGCACCTTTGTGACCAGACGGGGGTGCTGCTGATTGCCGACGAGGTGATGAGTGGGTGGGGCCGCAGCGGCGCGTG
>CAXTRM010000042.1:0-3701 GCA_964246625.1 uncultured Acidobacteriaceae bacterium | reverse complement strand
GCCATGGACCTGTGGGGCGTGACGCCGGATATCCTGACCACAGCCAAGGGCATCAGCTCGGCCTACGTGCCGCTGGGGCTGTGTGCAACAAGTGCCACGATCGGCGACTACTTCCAGGACCACTACTTCGCGCATGGGCACACCTATGAGGCGCACCCGATGACGCTTGCGCCTGCCGTGGCGACGATCCGCGAGATGCAGCGCATGGATCTGGTGGAACGAGCAAGAGCCCTGGAGCCGTTTATGCGGGAGCGGCTGGAAGCGTTAAAGGCGAAGCACCCAAGTGTCGGCGATGTACGCGGCAAAGGGCTGTTCTGGGCGGTGGACCTGGTGAAGAACAGGGAAACCAAGGAGCCGTTCCATAGCTACGCCGACAAGATCAGCGGCAAGTCGCTGCTGGTGGATCAGATCGCCGCCAAGATGCTGGGTGACGGCGTTGTTGTCCAGGCGTGGGTGTCGCATTTTGTTCTGGCACCGCCGCTGATTGTGACCGAAGAGGAGATTGTGCGCGGCATCGACACGCTGGACCGGTGGCTGCACCTGGCCGACGCCCAGTGCGCGGTGGTGACCGTACCCGAGTCAACGAGTGCAACGAGCGATAGTTGAGGCAAGACGACGCGGAATGTCTCTTGAGCGGCGTTGGGAAATAGAGGCCCGCTCCCGGGTGGAGAGGGGTCAGTTCAGGCCGTTGCGCCGGTGTGAAGGGTGCGGCTTTTAACCCGCTTGGGTTCGCCTGTGTCCGCGTCGAAGCTGATGATCAGCGCGGTGCAGGGCACGCTGCCGGAGCAATGGTAGTGCCGTTCGGTTTCGCCGGAGATGTAGGCCACATCGCGAGGATTGAGCAGGTGCTTTTCGCCGTTGCGTTGCAGGGCGAGGCAGCCTGTGAGGACAAGGGCCATCTCGACGCCGGGGTACAACTCGGGGTAGAAGGGATCGCGGTCTCCCCCGGGAAGGAACTCCGCCATGCAGGGCCGCAAGCCGCCTTCCGGCACCAGGATGCCGAAGCTTTCGGCGTAGTAGTCCGGTGCGGGGGAACCCATGCCGAGGCGAACACGGTCTTTGCCGCGCTGTACGCGAAAGACGTTGTTGTCGCCGCCGTCGAAGAAGTACGACAGATCTTTCCCGAAGACAAGGGCAAGCCGGGCCAGATTGCGCAACGTCGGGACAACACGACCGGTCTCCAGTTGGGACAGGAAGCTGGCCGAAAGGCCGGTCTGCTTGCCCAGCTCGACCAGGCCCATGGAGCGTTTGAGCCGGAGGCGTTTGATGCGTTGCCCAAGGCGGGCTTCCGAGAGTAGCTCTTCGGCAGCTTCGGGATCGACAGAAGGGCGAGTGCCGTCTTCGTTCGAACGGCTGAGGTCGTCGGTAGACTGATCGGTCTCTAGTGCAGGCATGGCAACGTCTCGGGAGGTTAAGTAACAGACAGTGTGTTCTGAGATGCGGAAAGAACGGCATCGTGTGCCCTTTCCTTCCGGAGAGGGCCGATAAGCGCATGGACACGGCAGCGGTTACGAACGTGTGTGCTTTGGCAATGAAGGGCCCGAGGACAGGAGCAAAGCGCGACCGAGGAACGCACGCCATCCTTTAAGAAGTACGCAGCCGAACCGGATCCAGATGTTGCGAGAGTGTGCCAATCCGCTTCCACGGATCGCGCCGTAGCCGTTCCTGCCAGGAAGCGAAGTCGCTGACGGCAAAGCGTGGACGATCCTGCATGTCCAACTCCTTCCAGTCCAGAGGCACCGAGACTGTGACGCCGGGCCGGGCGCGCGGCGAAAACGGCGCTACGGCGGTGGCGCCGCGCTCGTTGCGCAGGTAATCGAGGTAGATCTTGCCGGTGCGCGCGGCCTTGGTCATCTTGGTCAGGTACAGGCGCGGGTTGGCGCGCTCCATCTGGAGCACGAAGCGGTGCGCAAGGTCCTTGACGGTCGCGAAGTCGTGTTCGGGGACGATGGGCGCCACGATATGCAGGCCTTTGCCCCCGGTGGTCTTGAGGAAGCTTTCCAAACCGATCTTCTTCAGGCGTGTACGCACTTCAAGCGCCGCTTCGGTCACGGTCAGCCAGCTGAGAGTTTCGTCCGGATCGAGATCAAAGATGAGGCGGTCCGGGCACTCGAGGTTGGTGTTCTGCGATCCCCAGGGATGGACCTCCAGAACGCCCATCTGGGCGAGGCCGGCAAGTGCCTCGGGTGAGTTCAAGGTGATGTACGGTTCGGGCGCCCCGCCCTTTTTGTCCGCCACCATGACAGAGCCGATGCCGGGGGGCAACATGTGGTTTACATGTTTCTGGTAGAAGCAGGGCTTGCCGGCGCCGTCCGGACATCGCACCAGGGATAGGGGACGGTCGGCGATGTGGGGCAGCATGCGGTCCGCAACCGACCAGTAGAAGTCCGCGAGCTGCTGTTTGGTGAGTGAAGATTCGGGGTCAAGGATCTTTTTCGGGTGCGTCAGCCGCACCGGAGCCGGGCCGCTAGCCTTTAATGCCAGAGACGGTGTGGCCTTTGCGGACCCTGCCTGGGACGTGAGAGCCTCGCCTTCGCTCCCCGGGGCCGTGGTGGTGGCGCGCTGTTTGCGGTCGTTGTTCTTCGGCACCGGCGGTACCGTGGGTTCTTCGCGAAAGACCTCGTCGGGACGCTTGTCTTCGCGCAGCCCGAGAAAGGCGGCCTGACGCACAAAGTCTTCCGCCGTCCAGGTGGCAAAGCGCACCTGCGCCACGAGCTCCGGACGAACCCACAGGGCACCATCGCGGCGGGCCTCCGCGGGCACATGCGCGTAGGCGGGCGTTTTGGTCTGCAACGGGGACAGTTGGGTGCGCAACTCGCGCCGTTGCTTTTGGGTGAAGCCTGTTCCGGCGCGTCCGGCATAGATGAGCTTGCCGTCACGGTAGTAACCGAGGAGCAGCGAGCCGATGCGGTCCGGTCCATCGGAGGAGAGAGTGAGTCCGCCGATGACGAACTCCTGTTCGTGCAGGCACTTGGATTTGAGCCAGCCGGAACGGCGGCCGACCTGGTAGGGCTCATCGGCGCGCTTGGAGATGATGCCTTCGGCGTGCAGTTGGCAGGCCTGCTCGAACATCTGGCGACCGTTGGTTTCCATATGTTCGGAGAAACGCACGAGAGAGCCCTCCTCCTTGGGGAGGAACTCGGCCAGAAGCGCTTTCCGGTCACGCAAAGGCAGGTTGCGTGGGTTGCGCCCTTCCACATGCAGGAGGTCGAAGCAGAAAAAAGTGAGGGGATGCTTTTCGCCGTTCTGGAAAGACGCCTGGAGATCGGCGAAGTTGGTGTTGCCGTCTTCGGCGAGAACGACGACTTCACCATCCAGCGTGGCGCTTTCCAGGGGCAGCCTGGCAACGGCTTCTGCCACGGCGGGGACACGATAGGTCCAGTCCAGGCCGCTGCGGGTGAGCATTTGCACGCCGCGGGGGCTTTTGCGGGCCTGCATGCGATAGCCATCGAGCTTCAACTCGTGGAACCAGCCAGCGCCCTCCGGCGGAGCTTCGGCTTCCTGCGCCAGTTGTGGGGAAAGGAATTCGGGCTGGGGCTCGCGCGGCAGCTCTTCGAGCGTGCTGGCTACCAGGGTGCCGGCAGCGGCGCGCGGCCTCGGGCCAGGAACGGCGGTGGCGCGTGGGCGGCCAGCCACACGCAACGCAGCGTCGTCGTCTGTGGGGCGCGTCTCGGCTTTCGCGGTACGCTGCGGTGTGGGCG
>CAXTRM010000041.1:17976-18256 GCA_964246625.1 uncultured Acidobacteriaceae bacterium | reverse complement strand
GTGCCGATGACGCTCAGGCAATGGATCAGTTTGCAAGAACAAACGATGAGGTCGTCGCTGCTTTACAAAGCTACGGACAATGGCTCAAAACGGATCTGCTGCCTCGCTCCACCGGTGACTTTCGGTACGGTGCGGACACGTTTTCCAAAGCCCTCGCGTACAACGAGATGGTCGACGTTCCGCTGGACCACCTGCTCCAGATTGGGTTGGACGACCTGCATAACAATCAGGCAGAGTTCGCGCGCATTGCGAAAGAGGTGGATCCTGCAAAGACGCCGCA
>CAXTRM010000041.1:10824-17963 GCA_964246625.1 uncultured Acidobacteriaceae bacterium | reverse complement strand
GGCCACCCTGCATCCGGCGCCCGAAAAGCTTTTGCAAACATTTGCTGATCGGTTCGACTCCGAGATCGACTTCATCCAGAGTCACCATATCGTGACCATTCCCAGCACCGTCAGGCCCACGCTGGAAGAAACCCCGCCCTTTATGCGTGCGACGACGCAGGCCAGCATGGATTCTCCCGGGCCGTTTGAGATGCACTCCACCAAGGCCCTGTTTAACGTCACCCTGCCTGATCCTCGCTGGAGCGCTCAGCGCACAAACGAGTACATGGCGGCCTTCAACATTGGCACGGTCGTCTCGACCAGTGTTCATGAGGCTTACCCCGGCCATTACGTGCAGTTCCTCTACCTGCCAGAGTTCCCCTCGAAAATTCGCAAGCTCATCGGGGCCAATACTTACATTGAGGGCTGGGCCCACTACTGCGAACAGATGATGCTTGAACAGGGGTACAACGCACCGGGTGTTGGAGCCAAAGACCTACGGGAGGCGAAGCTGATCAAGCTCGGTCAGCTACAGGACGCCCTCTTGCGTGATGCACGCTTTGTGGTGGCAATCCGGATGCACACGGGCGTGGGCGGGGCCATGTCCACAGAGCAGGCAGTCGACTTTTTCGTGAACGAAGGGTATCAATCCCGGCCAATCGGTGAAGTGGAGACCAAACGAGGAACCAGCGACGCTCTCTACCTCTACTACACGCTCGGCAAGCTGCAGATCCTGAAGCTGCGGGCTGATATGCAAGCCAAGCAGGGACAAGCTTTCAGCTTGCAGCAGTTCCACGACACGCTCCTCAGGATGGGCCCGGTGCCGATCAAGGTCGCTCGCCGGGCGATGCTGCACGACAACTCGCCTGTGCTTTAGCCAACGAGGCGCATAACCCGCTTGGGGGCGCCCGTACGTCGGAGGCTGCCCTCCTTCCCCATCTATAATGGGCGTTATGCAGAGCCAAAATGTGCAGTTTGGCTGCGGCACTTGCGCGCCCTCGTCTTGGCTCAACTTCGATGCCGGTCCGGCCTTTTTCCTGGAAAAGCGTCTGCCATTTTTGAAGCCTGCCCTGATACGGCGCGGTTTTCCGGACTACCCGAACAGTATCCAGTATGGGGACGTAATCAAGGGCCTGCCTGTCCCCCCGCAGTCCGCTGAACGGGTGTACTGTTCGCATGTCCTGGAACACCTGGCGCTGGGAGATTGCCGGAAAGCGCTACACAATGTGTACAGCTACCTTCGCCCCGGCGGCGTGTTCCGCTTTGTGCTGCCGGATCTTGAGTTCTACGTCAGGCAATACCTTGGCTCGGAGGAGCCCAGGGCCGCGCAGACCTTTATGGCCGAAACCCTGCAGGGGGAAGAGCACGGGGCACGCGGACTGAAATCGCTGCCGCGCGCAATTTTTGGACGAAGTCAGCACCTGTGGATGTGGGATTTCAAAAGCTTTGTTCCGGAGCTTGCCGCCGTTGGGTTCACCTCTATCCGGCGAGCTACCTTTGGCGACTCTGGTGATCCAGCCTTTTCCGAGGTAGAAAATGAAGGTCGCTGGACCAACTGCCTCGGCATCGAGTGCCGTCGAGCTGTTTGAGTACGAGACACGTGAGGGTGTGTCGAAGCCAGCAGTAACCGGCAACGGCTGACCTTTGTGATGCTGTCGCTATGGGCGTGGTCTGGTATTGTCAGCTAGGATTGTGAGCCTACACACGGAAGGATCTTCGGCAACATGGCTGTAAAAAAGCTACGGAAAGCGGTTATTCCAGCAGCGGGAATGGGAACGCGCTTCCTGCCTGCAACCAAGGCAGTGCCCAAGGAGATGCTGCCGCTCGTAGACAAGCCGCTCATCCAGTACGCGGTAGAAGAGGTCGTCGCAGCTGGCTGTAATGAGGTGATCATCATCACGGGCCGGGGGAAAACGCCCCTGGAAGATCACTTCGATCGCGCGCCGGAGTTGGAATACCAGCTGGAAGCGCGCGGCAAGCACGACCTGCTGGAGTTGGCGCGTTCCATGTCCCAGCTTGCACGTATCTCCTACACACGCCAGCCGGAGGCCTTGGGGCTCGGGCACGCGGTGTTGCAAGCAAAGAATCTTGTTGGGGACGAGCCCTTCTGCGTCATTCTTCCCGACGACATTGTCGACGCCCCTGTTCCGTGCATGCGCCAGATGGTACAGGCCCACGAAAGGACAGGTTCTTCCATCATCGCCTCCGAGGTGGTTCAAGGCGCGGCCATTTCGGCCTACGGCTGCCTCGACTACACTCCGGATCCCAGTGATCCACGCCTGCTGGATGTCAAAAACCTGGTAGAAAAACCAAAGCCGGAAGAGGCGCCAAGTCAGAACGCCATCATCGGGCGGTATATCCTGACGCCCCGCATCTTCGAAATGATCGAAAATCTTACGCCAGGTGCTGGTGGCGAACTGCAGCTCACAGATGCCATCAAGGCCCTGCTTGCCTTTGAGAAGGTGTACGGGTTCTGTTACGAAGGGACGCGGCATGATGCAGGCGATAAGCTCGGCTTTCTGAAAGCGACGGTTGACTTCGCTCTGAAGCGCGACGATCTCGGTCCCAAATTCAGGGAGTGGCTGCAGGCGCAGAAGTTCTGAGTCCGCGGGAAGGCTGTCACCACCAGGTCGCGGGCCAGCTACATCCAGGGGCTATGCGATCTGCGTCTCTCAATGCATGCTGTCGTTTGCCAGGGTGTCTCTGAAAGAGCGTCGTAGCGTCGAACTTCAACCTTGGGGCGTTCGGCTCCTAAGGCACCTTCGTGTCGGCCCGGCATCCTGCCCCGTGCAGCAACGATGGGTCTCCAGGGCGCTACCGCTAGTGGTTTACATGGCCTTTGGCCTTTTTCAGCCGAAGACCTTGGCGCAGACTGCGCGGCGCCCGCTTGAACCGCCTGTCGCCTCCGAACCGGAAAGCCCAAGACATAGAACGCGACTCATCCTGAAGGATGGATCCTACCAGACCGTGCTTGGATACGAGATCAAGGGCCAGGTAGTCATCTACCGCTCCGCGGAACGCAATGGCGAACGGGAAGAACTACCGCTTGCCCTAGTGGATCTCGCGGCCACCCAGGCCTGGGAGCGCGCTCACGACCCCGCGCAGGTCCCTCGTGAGAATCCATCTACACCAGCACAGGTGTTGAGCCCCGACCTTGCGCGTGAAGAGGCTCTCAGAGCCGCACAAACACCCGAGGTCGCCAAGGATCTGAGATTGCCTGAGGAGAATAGTGTTCTCGCCCTGGATGTCTTCCGCGGAACATCCGAGCTTGTACCCCTGCCCCAGAACGGTAGTGATCTTAACCGTGAAACGGCTCACGCGATCTCCAGGAAGGAAATCAAACCGGAGGCCAGTCCGCACGATCTCTTCCTGGTCAAAGACGAGCGTGCGGACGTGCAGTTGCACGTGGCTGAGCCGATCTTCTATGTCCGCCTCCTGAACAGTCTGGACGAGGTTGGCGCCCAGTCTGCCTTCGTTGTGGACACGGAAGGGCAGGCAGGCAGGGAAACGCCGGCCGGCAGCTCGGGGAGGAGTACCTACGTCCTCGAGCGCCTGGACGTAAGGCAAGGGGCTCGTGCTATCTCCAGCCTCCACATAGCTACACTGGGGACCTCTCGGCAGCAGTCCGACGCCGTCGCTCTGAAGGCAGAGGTGCTCGCTGGGGGCGTCTGGCTGAAGCTCACTCCCGCTCAACCCTTGGAGTTCGGGGAGTACGCGTTGGTGGAGATTCTCAGTGATCGTGCTCTGAATGCCGATGTGTGGGATTTCGGAGTCCACCCAACCGCGAAAGAGAACGATGAGGCGATTCGTCCTGAGCCGAAGAGGCCTGTGACGCTGGAAAGGCGCCGCTCACCGTAGATCGGCACTATGGGCAAGCAAAGGGACCTCCGCCGTGGCGGAGGTCCCTTGAAAGCAGGCCGAAGCGCTACTTGGTCATATCGATACCGCCGGATGCCTTGCGTTCCTTCTCGGCTTCGTTCGCCTTCCGGGCATTCATCTCGCGCTGAATATAATCATCTGCCTTTGCGATGTCAGCCTTACGGGCGTTGTCGTTTCCGCACTCAATGTCGGCCTTCCGACGCCACACCAGGTTCAGGTACGACATCGCGTCATCGTAATTCGGATTGATAGCGACCGCACGATCCAGGTACTGCTGGGCGCTTGTCAGCAGCGTGGCGTTCTCACCTGTGAGCTGGGTGCACACCTTGGCGGGAATCTTGGCGTTTCCCTTGAGATCGTCCGTAATCTTGTTAGCTTTCAGCAGATCGTTCGCGTTCTTGTCTGCTTTTTGGAAGTCGATCACGCCCACGGAGTAGTTCGCTTCAGAGTCTTTTGGGGCCAACTGAATGACCTTCAATTCGTCGGCACGGGACTGATCGAACTGCATGATGCTCCGGTGAATGGAAGCAAGCTGCCGCAGGGCGTCAACATCGTTAGGATCTTTTGCGAGGACCTGGTTGAATCCGTCTAAAGCCTTCTGAGCAGTCGCGAGGTTCTGGGGCGTGTTGTTGTTCGGCTGTACTTGATAGCTATATGCAGTCGCAAGATAGGTGCGTGCATTTGGGTAGTTTGGATCAAGTGCCACCGACTGCTGAAAGTGGTCGATTGCCGTCTCGTAATGGCCGGCCTTGAAGTCCTGGATACCCTTCACGAGCTGGTCACGTGCTTTGAGCTTGGAACAGCCGGTTGCCCCCGTGAGGATCAGCAGGAGCGCGGCGCCCCCGGCGATTTGTGCGCTGCGTGCGCTTGCTTTCATCAGAAAACCTTCCTCTATGACGACGGAATCAGAGCAGCCGGGTGGCTTCGCCTTACGACTACAACCTACAGGTCAGCTTGCCGCTTGATTGTAAAGGCAGATGGCAAACAACGGCTAGAGGCTATATCGCGTGCAGGGCGGAACTGTTCGTCTTCGGTACAGTTGAGTTTGCCCGAAGCGGCATCCGAAGGCAACAGCCAAGCACGTGACTCAAGGGAGAAAACAAGAATGAGTGAAAAATGGACCTCTAGCCAGATGCCGGACCAGACCGGCAAGACCTTTCTTGTCACGGGGACAAACAGTGGGATCGGGTATCAGGCTGCTCTGGAGTTCGCGCGCCATGGTGCGCAGGTTTTGCTCGGGTGTCGCAATCTGAGCAAAGGGCAAGCCGCTGTGACTCGATTGCGACAGGACATCCCTGATGCAAAGATCGAGCTTGCCGAGCTCGATCTTTCCTCACTCGCTTCCATGCGGAAGTTTGCCGCAGCGTTCACGGGAGCGCATCGCAAGCTCGACGTGCTCGTAAACAATGCTGGCGTGATGGCCCTCAAAAGCAGGGACCTCACGGAGGATGGTTTCGAACGCCAGTTCGGAACGAATCATCTCGGCCACTTCGCTCTGACCGGTCTCCTTCTGCCCGCATTACAAGCAGCGTCCGCACCGCGTGTGGTAACGGTCGCCTCCTTGGCGCACAGAAATGGATCCATGGACTGGGACGACCTGCAAGGTGAACGCAAATATGAGGGGTGGCGGGCGTACAACATGTCTAAGCTAGCGAACATCCTGTTCGCGAACGAGCTTGATAGAAGAGCCCACCAGGCTGGAAGCCCCTTGCTGAGCATCGCCGTGCATCCAGGCATCTCTCGCACCAGCATCTTTGAAAATGGTCCCGGAACAGGATCGTTAAAAGCCAAGATCCTGCAACTACTAGCGCCGTGGATGACCCAGGACGACGCTATGGGGGCTCTGCCTACTGAGTGGGGCGCAACATCGTCGGATGCCCAGGGCGGTCAGTATATAGGTCCTGATGGTACGGGCGAACTCAAGGGTCACCCCAAGGTCGTCCAACCTCGGCCCCAGGCCCTGGACCGAGCCGCAGCGGAAAGGCTTTGGCGCGTCAGCGAGCAACTCACGGGTGTTCACTACCTCTAGACACGTACGGGGCTGTTCCGTTCTGCGATCATCGCTTCATGAACTGGAGGTGCTTCGGCCTTGGTAGAAGGACGCGTCAGCTTGCGCCCCCTTACGGAGTCCTGGCACTCCATCATCACCGCTGACATACTTCTAGCCAGTATGGCCGAAAGACTCGCTTCCACATCCGACGATGAGAGAGGCTTACTAATCAGGTAACCCTGTACACATTCACAACCCATGCCCGCTAAGCCCAGCAGATCCTGCTCGGTCTCCACACCCTCCGCCACAACCCTCTTACCGAGTGAGTGGCCGAGGTGGATCACCGTACGGACCAACTCTTCGCGATCCGGATCCTGGTGCATATGGGATACGAAGCTGCGGTCTACCTTGACTTCATCAACCGGAAGGCTCAGAAGAAAGCTCAGCGAAGAATACCCGGTTCCGAAATCATCGAGGGAGATACGAATCCCGTGCTCCCGCGCCTGCTCAAGTGTGTGCTTCACGATGCTTTCGTGAGTCAACAGGGCTGTCTCGGTAATCTCCAGCCGAAGCAGGGAGGCTGGGAAGCCGGTGTTTTCCAGAATGGTGAGGAGCGACGGCATAAGGCCGGCATCAGCGAACTGGCGTGGTGACACGTTGACACTTACCGAGAGCGCCGTGCCCCACGTCCGATTCCAGGTCGCCATCTGCCGACAGGCTTTCTCAAGAACCTGGCTGCCCAGCGCCAGAATCAGCCCGCTCTCTTCCGCCAAGGGGATAAATTCGCCGGGAGGCACAATACCTAGAGTTGGATGGGTCCATCGTGCGAGTGCTTCGAAGCCGCAGATGTCCCCTTGCTCCACGGAATAGATCGGTTGAAACGCAATTTGGATGTCACCGCGGTAGATACACGCGCGCAGTTCGGCTTCCATTCGCCAGCGTGAGCTAATCTGGGTCCGCAGCGAAGCGTCAAAGAGCTGAACACGGTTCTTTCCCAGCTGCTTGGCCCTGTACATCGCGTGATCAGCGGTACGGAGAAGGTCGTCGGCGCTTTCACCGGGTTCGGCTAGGACCACACCGATACTTGCCGTGGTATGCAATTCGTGGGCCGCCAGGTAGAACGGGATCCGTAGCTCATCAAGCAAAATGGCCGCAGCCGCTTCTGCGTGAGCCGCACGAGCCGTTGACATCAACACAACAAACTCATCGCCTCCCAGGCGGCATACGACCGCGCCCTCGGGAGAAGCCCGTTCCAACCGGCGGCCAACCTCAATCAGAAGTCGATCCCCCA
>CAXTRM010000041.1:0-10814 GCA_964246625.1 uncultured Acidobacteriaceae bacterium | reverse complement strand
GATCAGCAGGCGGTCGCCGAGGGCATGCCCCAGGCTGTCATTGATCTGCTTGAAACGATCCAGATCAACAAACAGCAGTGCCATCACGTTGTCATCCGGGGTGCCTAGAAGGTCAGCCAAACACCGGCGAAGTTGCAGGCGGTTCCCGAGCCCCGTTAAGGCATCACGGAGCACAGTTTCTTCAAGCTTTGTGTGTGCTTGATTCCAGAGTCGCTCGCGCGCATTCGTTCGCAGGGCAAAGAAGGAGAACGCGGCAGCAACAAGGATTCCGCCCAGCATTGGCCGCCGCGTGGCAAGCAGTGCAGCAATGCCAATCGACAGAAAGGTCATTACAGCTGCATTCAGGCCCTGCATGGCTCCCATAGCTCGCAGAAGCCGACCTGACTCCGTACCCTCGTGCGGCGGATACAGCGCGTCCCGCAGGGTTAACACAAGGAAAAGGCTGACCGGGAGGCTCCAGACAAGGTCAACAGCCGAACCAGCCTTCCAGCCGTGCCTGTAGAGCAGCTCTCCAACGCTCTCCAGGACGGAATATGCCATCAAGAAAGCGACAAGGTTGAGGTAAAAGCGTCGCTCCCTGGCAAGGGCGCACGCAGGCAGCCGAAGAAAACAACAGACAACCAGCGTGATGTTCTGGATCAGGTAAGACTTGGTCACCGGGAGATGACTGGAAGGCAAGAAAACAAGGAGGTAGAGAACAACAAAGAAGAGGATGGCCTGGGCTCGATCCAGCCAAGCTACCCGATCGGCCTCATGTGAGGTGGCGGTTACGGCCAAAAGAAGAGGGAAGCCAAAAAGAACCCAAAGTGCATCGTCCGGACGAACCGTCCAGTGTCTCGGAACGGGCACATAGAAATAAAGGAGATACAAGCCCTGTGCCGTAGACCAGATGCCAAATGCCGATGCTGTAGCGAACCAGCAGCGACGCCCAATCCTGTTTGGATTAACAAGCGCCTGATGCAAACCGACAAACATCGCCAATAGTGGCAAGCAAAGCTGGATCAGATTAGACGTGAGCATCGCTTGGGAGGACAGTAAAGTCACAAGCGCATGCAGCGCTTGAAGGCCGACCGTCAGAGCAAGCAGAGGGGCGGCGAAGGTCTTCCCGCTTTTCCAGGGATCACGTACTTGAACAAGCATCGCTTCGCGTGTTTACCAGACCAACACAGTGTGGCGCAGAAAGCACGAAGCAGAGATCATACAGAAGAGGTAGGCGTGTACACACTCTGGGAAGGAAAACTTACAGATTGCACAACTTTGGAGCGCAGTGTGACCGCTCCCCTACAGGTTTGCGGCCGCCGTCTTCTTCACTGAACCTTGCTTGCCGGCTGTCTTCCGCTGGGTAGCTGGATCCGCGTCGCCGGCAGCCGCAAACGAGATGCGCGAAAGCTTGGCGGCATGGGTTTCCAACAACTTCTCCAGCTGCTTAATCAATTGGGCGGTCTGCATGGGTTTTACGAGCATCTTGTCGGCACCCATGTCCTGCCAGTCGTCATCTGCCATCGGGTAAGCCGTCAGCAGCGCCACGGCGGGGTGGTACGGCGCTGTACGGGCGGCCTGAATCACCTCACGGCCAGCGGCGTCGGACTCCATCCGCATATCTGTGATGATCATCTGGTACTCGTTCTTTTTGATCCGAAGCTTTCCTTCCCGCGCAGAGGTGGCAGTGTCCACATCAAAGCCGGAAATTTCGAGCACGGCTTTCATGGTGAGAAGAACGGGTACTTCGTCGTCAACGAGCAAAACGCGGCGCTTAGGCAAGGTGCCTCCTCCAAAATTCGGCTGCGACACGGCACAGGATCCAAGGTGCACGGGGCGGCGCAGGAACGAACCTATGTTCGCAGCTTGCGCGGTACAGGTGCAAGCCAGATGCGGTGGGCCCGGCAATCACAAAAAAACGCAAGGGTTTGGAGCGCCAGGTTTGCCCCGATGCTATACTCGCGTGTGCCTTACCTCACGGTAGGCGACCGCTGCATAGGATCAACCATCACATCACTACGGCCGATCCGGCCCTGGAGGCAATCTATCCCACCGTTTAACGACAAGCGTTCACAGAAGTCTTTTATCCGCACAAACGATCGTATCCGTGCACGCGAGGTGCGGGTGATCGACGAAACCGGGGCGCAACTCGGTGTAATGGCGCCATTTGAAGCTTTGCGTATTGCCCGTGAACGTTCACTCGATCTGGTGGAGATCTCTCCCAATGCAGTTCCCCCGGTTTGCAAGATTCAGGATTACGGGAAGTTTCTGTATGAGAAGGACAAGAGCGAGCGTGCCGCCAGAAAGACACAGAAGACCATTGTCATCAAAGAAGTGAAATTTTCTGTCACCGTGGACGAGCACGATTACCAGACAAAGAAGAACCAGGCAGTCCGTTTTTTGCAGGATGGCGACAAGGTCAAAGCCAGCTTGCGTTTTAAAGGCCGCCAAATGGCTCACCGTGACCTTGGATACAAGATCATCAATCGGCTCATCATGGATATGGGAGAGGCCGGCATAGTCGAGTTCATGCCCCGTATGGAAGGCACTACGCTGCACGCGATCCTTGCGCCGAGCAAAAAGGCAGTTCCGGCGCAACCGAAGGCACCTAAACCGGTGCAGCAGCCTGAACAGGTGGCTGTCGCTCCCGGGGCCTGAAACCCGTCCTCTGGTACACTGTCTGCTGCTGTTCAATCGTAATTACCTGTCAGTAGGACACTCATGCCAAAGATGAAAACCCACTCGGGCGCGGCAAAGCGCTTCAAAAAGACAGCCTCGGGCAAATTTAAGCGAGGCCAGTCAAAGATGCGCCACATTCTGACTTCGAAAGAGTCGAAGACCAAGAGCAGGCTCGGAAAGATTACGCTTGTCTCGGTCGCCGACACCCCAAAAGTCGCCCGTATGCTTCCGTACGCCTAGTCGGAAATCGTTCCTTAGAATCGAGCCGCCCGGTTACGGGCAAAGGGCCGGAAGGCGTTGAGGCCCCTGGGTCACTTTCTGACCCACAGAGATTCCAAGCAGTACGCGCGTGAAGAGGCTCCTCTTGCCTCCAGCCGCGGTCCTTTCGGGGAAGAAACAACGCAAAAAGGAGAACAGAATGCCCCGTGTCAAACGGAGTACGAAACGTAGCGATCGCCGTAAAAAAATTCTCAAGCGCGCCAGTGGCTATTTCCTTACAAAATCCAAACTGTATCAGGCAGCTCAGGAAGCCGTAGAGCGTGGCCTCAAGTTCGCCTACATTGGGCGCAAGCAGAAAAAGCGGCAGTATCGCTCTTTGTGGATCGTGCGCATCAACGCCGCCGCTCAACTACATGGCCTGCGCTATTCCACCTTCATCAGCGGCCTGAAGAAGGCTGGTGTCGGTCTGGACCGCAAAGTGCTCGCCGACATCGCCGTGAATGACGTAGCTGGTTTTACCGCTCTCGCTGAGCAGGCAAAAGCCGCCAGTGCAACGACACAAGCCGCCTGAACCGGAACGTCGAGCCAGGGAAGGCTTCAGCTAGACCTGGCTCCTTTACCAGACGTAACGCTTTAGCTCGCGACCACCAAATGCACGCCACGTTCGCGGAATGCCTTTGCATCCTGATCCGCGATGCCTTTGTCTGTGATTAGCACATCCACTTCGGCTATGGGGCAGATTACGGCAGGGCTTGTCATGCCGACCTTGCTCGAATCCGCAAGAACGATGACCTGTTTTGCCCGGCGACACATGGCGCGGAACAGTTGCGCTTCCTCGGCCTGGATAGTTGTTGCCCCATGCTGAGCATGGATTCCGCACACCCCCAGAAACAGGCGGTCCAGCAGGACCACATTGAGGCTTTCTAAAGCAAGCGGGCCGCTTAACGAGAAGGCGCCCGGCCAGCGCATGCATCCTCCGGTCAGCGTCGTTTCAAGCCCGTTGCCTCCGCTCAGCTCCATGCTGATGTTCACGGCGTTGGTCACCACGTGCAGATCTGTCCGAAGGCGCAGCGTGCGCGCAAGCTGGGTCGTCGTGGTTCCCGCCGTGAGGCCGATGGTTTCGTTTTCACCTACCAAGTCTGCGGCTACGGCCGCAATACGTTGCTTCTCTTCAGGAAAGCGCTCTTCCCGCTCTTTGAACGAGGCATCGAACCGGAACGGCTCGTAGACCTGACCTGCCAGCATGACGCCACCATGGGTCCGGTGCACCAGCCCTTGTTGCTCCAATCTTGCCAGATCGCGACGTATGCTGGCTGGCGACGTTGCAAACTCCTCTGCAAGCCCTTCCACTGAGGTCTTCCCCTGCCGAAGCAGAAGGTGCAGGATCTCTTTGGCTCGTCGTTCTGTCTTCGCCGCCATGCTGTCTGCTTTCGCTTGCCTCAGGCCCAGCTATTGTACGGAAGGCGCTTCACGGACGTACTCACGTCCAGGCATCCTGTCAGGAAACCGTAACGGACTGCACAGCATGGACGAGTTGACGAACATCGTCCGCGAGTACAACGGTGCGGGTGTACTCGTCTAGCTGCTCCTCGCCGAGATGCATCTCGGGCGCACGGAACATCATGGCGCTGTTCTCTATCCGGCGCATGGACGAATGGAATTCGGAAACGCCGGTCCACTCAGCCAGTTCACCGACATTAGTCGGCCTAACGCCACCACCCGCCAAGATCCCGATCCGCTCTGCAGCGGCTTGAACCAGCTCTTTGAGCTGTTCTCGTCCTTCCACGGCAGTCGGTCTGCCGCCCGATGTAAGGATGCGACTCGCCCCGCAGTCAATCACGTCCTGGAGAGCTTGTCGTGGCGAGCGCACCATGTCGAACGCCCGGTGAAAGGTCACGGGCAACGGGTCAGCAGCCTCCACCAAAGCTTTCGTCCTCGGCACATCCACTTCCCCCTCGGCAGTTAACACGCCGAGCACAACACCATCGATCCCTGCCTGCTTGGCGATCGCTATGTCGTCCTGCATGAGTTGGAACTCAACGTCGGAGTAGAGGAAATCTCCAGAACGCGGACGGATCAGGACGTACACCTGTGCAGAGACCCGGGACCTCACCGCCCGAATCAGGCCAAGGCTCGGCGTCAATCCCCCTTCCCGAAGCGCACTGCAAAGCTCAACCCGATGTGCCCCGCCCTGCTCGGCAGCGATGGCCGACTCCACTGAATCAACGGATATTTCGATTCTGTAATGCATCTCTGTCCAGAAAGCACTGCCTGAGCCGGGTGTCCGGCTCAGGCAAGCTAGCTATACGCCCAGAATATTAAAAGCGGTAATTCGCCGAGAACTGCAACCTACGCTCAGTAGAACGGACCGCCTGCGAAATGCCATTTGCCGCACCCTGGTTCGTGATGTTGCCAAAGTTGGTATCCGTGATGCCGGTATCCGGATTGCCGTAGCTCACGACGTTGAAGACGTTAAAGGCGTCGAAGCGGAACCCAAGACTCTGTTCACGGAAGGTGTGAAAATCCTTAAACGCGGACATGTCCATGTTGAAGTAGCGTGGGCCGCGAGTACTTCCGTTGCGCGCATCCCCAAAGGTGTTGTCTGCGGGAACGCCATAGGCGCAAACGCCATCATCTATACCGGCCTGCAGGCAAGGCGTCGCTGACGGATCGGTACCGTACCAGTGATCCGGTGTGCGATTGACGATCTTCAGCGGGCGGTATTGGTTCGGCCGTGCATTGCCAAAGCTTTGCGAGTTATTGCCTGGTGCAGTCAGCGTCTCCGGGAAACCGCTGTAGGCCACCGACGCGATTGAGAGACGCCATCCACCAATGGCCTCGTCGACCAGCCGGTTGGTACCGGAAAGGAATTGCTTCCCCCGGCCTACCGGCAGGGCATACACAGCAGTGCCGCTCAGGTTGTGCGTTACGTCGTAGGCTGCCGGACCGTAATCGGCCGCGCTGTCATAGTAGTTCTGGAATGCGCCCTGCTGGGTACCGCTCGCCCCCGAAGTGTTGACCGAGTAATTACCGGCACTATTCGTCATGGCTTTGCTGTAGGAGTAGTTCAAGGTGAACTCAAGCCCATGGCTGGTGCGTTGCCGCAGCACTGCCTGCAGCGCGTTGTAGTTCATCATCGCGCGTGACTCTGTGATCACGATCGAACTGGAACCGATACTGAAGCTGGGGTCGAGGGCGTTGATGCCAATATACGGGCTGTTGTAGTAGGGGGCGCTAGTGGGATCGCCGTTCACCCGCCACTGGTTTACATTGCCGTAATCCTCGAGGTGCTGCCCTGTCTCGCCAAGATAGCCCACCTGTAAGGAAAGGGAGTGACTCAGAGCGTACTCGGTTGTGAGATTGAACTCCTGTACGTAAGCGGGCTGAATGTTCTGCGGATACGCCGAGAAGTTTGGATTGCCGCTGCCCACAACTGATCCGCCCGAAAAACCCTCTTCCGCGGTACGCGGGGTAGTGATCGTGCCAGGTACAGGCTTGTTGATTGCAATGTTTATGCCCTGAATGAATGGTGTGATCGATGTCAGGCGCTGGTTGGACGAATTGCCTTCATAGAAGCTCGTGGCGCCATAGCCGCCGCGCACGACAAAGCGGCTTGTTGCCTGGTACGCAAAGCCTAGGCGCGGCATAATTTGCGTGTAGTTTGGCTGATAACAGGCCTTCGTACTACAAACGCCTGAACCCATGGGAGCGCCGGTCGGTACATGGTCGGCGTAGATCAACTGCCCTGTCGCGAGATCCAGATTGCCTGTCTTATTGTTTACTTCAATCCAGGGCTGATCGTACTCGTAACGAATGCCGAGATTCAGTGTCAGGTTGGGTGTTACCTTCCAATCGTCACTGACGAAACCTGCAGCGCGCCACTGGCGTTGACCCACCTCGATACTGCCAAGGGTGGCCGCAGCCGTGCTTACATAATCCAACACGAAATCCGCGCCACCGTAGCCGCCACCGTTCTCCGCAGCACTGTTGCTCGTGAAATTACCGCTGTAGTCCAGATTGCCGAGGAATCCGTTGTTATTGCTGGTGGGGTAGTTGTTTTGGTAGCGCAATGCCTGCACGCCCAGGCTGATCGTATGCTGGCCACGCTGAATGGTCAGGTTGTCAATGTAGCTGTACGTATTGTCGATCAAGCTGCCGTTGTTGGCTGCCGAATTACCTGCCGTGCTCAGACCGTTGATGTTCTGCGCGGTGAAGCCCTGGTAGGTTTGGTTTGGGTAGTTGACGCCGACGATCGCATCGCCGGTTGTGCCGAACTGTCCGGTCTGATCGATTGGAAGGCCCTGCTCCCACTGCACACGGGTAAACCCGATCCGTGCGGCGTTTACTACCTGCGGCGAGAAGATGTGCACCCAGGTAGCACCCCCGATCTTACTCGGGTAAACGCTCGTACCAGGGAAGTCCGTGGGTAGGAGGGCTGTATTGCCATTGTATGCCGTTGACATGGAGTAGAACGCAGTCAACTTATCAGCCGGGTGTGGATCGTACTCGATCTTGATGTCGCCCTGGTTGTTGGCCTGGTAAGTTCGCTGAGGTGCCTGGTAGTTATTCGATACGAGATTGTCTGACGGCGCAGTGTTCGGCAATGGGTAAAGAGCCGGATTCGCAAACAGAAATTTCGCCACGGGATTCACGATCGGGATGCCTACGTCACCCACATAGGGCGCGAAGTTCGCCTGCGAGTTGTAGAGCTGTATGTTATTGCCGTTCTGGAGTAGGGCCGAGAAATCCCCGCTACGCATGGCCGGTGTAAACACACTGGCCTGGGCCAGACCGCCTCGGTGATACCGGGATCCAAGGTAGTCCACGAAGAAGAACAACTTGTTTTTGATAACTGGCCCACCCAGGGTGCCGCCGAATTGGCTCTGGGAGAAGGGATTGGTTGGGATAAGGGTCGAGCTGTGCTTGTTTTGCCAGGAGTTGGCGTTCAGCTTGTAGTCCTGCAGGTAGCCATATGCGGAGCCGTGAAAGGTGTTGGTACCGCTCTTCAGCACCGCTACAACTCCGCCACCATTTACATTGCCATAGTCCGCGGGTGAGTTTGAGGTCAGGACTTTCACCTCGCCAAGGGACTCCGGTGCTGGACTGTATGCGATGAGGTTGTTGAACGTCTCGTTCAGGTCAATGCCGTCCAGCGTGTAATTATTTGCCTGGGCACGGTTGCCATTGATGTTGGCCTCGTCCGTATAGGATGTGCTGCGCTCGAGGCTGGTGGTGCCCGAGGTCCCCACGGTGCTGACTGAACCCGGGACGTAGAGCGTCAGCGCGCTGAAGTCGAGACCGTTCAGCGGGAAGTTCTGGATCGTGTTTGCCGTAAAGGTTCCGCTTAGCGTCGGGTCGCTGGTGTTCAGGATCGGGGCCGCACTGGAAACATCCACGGTCTCAGACCCGCCGCCTGGCGTGAGCTTCACATTGAAGGTCGGCGTCTGCAAGGCTTCCAGCTGAAATGGCGGAACAGTCTGACTTCCGAAGCCTGAGGCGCTGATGGTGACCTGGTAGCGGCCAATCGGCAGGAAGGACACCCGGTACAGGCCCGCGTTGTCCGTGGTCGTCTTGGTATCGACACCCGTGTCCAAATTGTGCACAACCACTTGGGCGTTGGGGATTACCGCGCCGCTCGGGTCGGTGACGTTGCCGGTCACCGCAGCTGTTACCGTCTGCGCCAGCGCGGAGGAGCCGCAAAGGATCACGGCTGCGGAGGCTCCCAGAAGCTTGCTCAAGTTCTTGTCCATTGTGATTGCACCTGTTCCCAACGCACCTGGCCTGTCCTACCTGCTCTTTGCTGGACGTGCTGCGCCGGCTGGCACCCTACCCTTGCAGGGATTGGGAGCCATGGGCAGCGGATCAGGAAAGACAGGAAAGATGGCCTGGTGAGATCACCATATGCCTGGATCAGGAGTTCGTCTAGCGGAAAATGCGCAAACTGCACATTCGGTGTTTCCAAACGGTGCAGTTTGCCGATCAAATCACCGCGAAGTGGCAGGTGCTGTGACCTAAGTGCACAAAACGGTCACTCTGGTTGCTGGCGAGCCTGGGGCAAGGCTGCCCAGATAGCTGGGTCTTCCTCCCCCAGCACCCAGGAGCAAACCCCTTCCAGTTGCTTGTCTTTGGCCAGGTGAACGCGGTCCAGAAACGCGCGGCGATCGGTGAAAAACACCCACTCGCGCATGTCGTCCCGGTAGAAAAAGAACCAGGGCGTGTGATCGGCCTCGTCCCACTGCTCCTTTGCGGCATACGTGTCGCGCAACGATTGCGCCGTCGCCGCTGATATGTAGTCCGAGGTCACATTTGGAGTCTTTTCCTTCTTCTGCAGTCCCGGGTCGCCCGTGTACCAGCGATACCCATACGCGGCAATGCCGAGCGAAAGCTTTCCCGGGGGAACTGCCTTGAGCGCGTATTCCAGGTTTTTGTTCGTCCAGATCCAGCCTCCCACCGGCCCTGGTGTGGTCCAGTGCGTGCTTTGGTCATAGGTCATCAGGCAAACAAGGTCCACGGCCTCGCCCAGCGCCTTGAGGTCGTACCCGCCCCGCCACTCCTCGAAGATCCATCTACCGAAGGCCGTTTCGCCCGCGTGGCCTGGAGCACCGGGAACCACATCGATGGTCACCAGCAAGCCTTGCTTATGCAGGGCATCAGTCGTGCGCTTCACCATGGCGGAAAGCTGATCGCGGTCGGTCCACATGACGTCCTCGATGTCATAGTTGATCCCGGCGTAACCATTCTCCTTGCACTCCCGGATAAACGCCTGGTTCATCTCGTCCTGTGCGTGCAGGTCGTTGACGAGGTGGTGGGTCTGCTCGGCATTGAAGAGCGCAAACAGCGGCAAAAGGGTGACATGCGCATCATGAGCTGCCTTCAGAACAGCCGGCTGCGGCTCTCCGGTGACCAGGCCGTCGCCATTGATCTGGTACCACGTCGGGGAGATCAGGCCGATCTTGTCCTTGTGCTCCATGAACGAGTTCACCGAACTCAAGCCGTTACTCATCCAGAAAAGTACCTGGGGACTGCCGTCCTTTGCGGTGGGCAGTTGCGCGCCGATCTGGGCGTTTGCCGCGCACAGCAGCATGGGGGTACAAGAGGAAACAAGCAGGGTCAACAAACGTTTCATGCACATCCTTTACAGGCCTCAACTACAGGTCATCGAAATGCCCCAGGGCGGAGGCCGCCCTTTGCGAACGCACGCTGGGCCGGCCTGACCTCGGGGGCTAGAATGTCCACTGTAGGCGTTTTCGGCCGTGAACTGCACGAAATGTGCAGTTTCATCCCGGAACGGCTTTAGGAAGGGCAGCACCTTGTATCTTGCGATCGATGCCGGCGGCACCAAGACCGATTACCTCCTGGCTGACGCGGAGCACGAGCTCGCCCGTGTGCGCGGGGGCTGCATCAAGCGCATGCGCGTCTCCGCCGAGCTCGCCACCGCCAGCCTGGAAGCAGCCCTGCAGGAGCTCGCCGCCAAGGCCGGTCACCCTCTCCACCAGGTCGTGAGAACCTGCATTGGCACAGCCGGCGAAACAGTGCCGCTTGTCTCCGAGTGGCTTCAGGACAACCTTCGCCGGCGCGTCGCGGGAGAACTCATCCTGGTGGGTGACGTGGAGATCGCTCTCGATGCCGCCTTTCATGGCGGCCCCGGCGTCCTGGTGCTTGCCGGCACAGGATCCAACGTTGCCGGCAGGTGTGCTGACGGAACCCTGTTGGGGGCCGGGGGCTGGGGGCCTGCCCTGGCTGACCAGGGCTCCGGCCATCGCATCGGACACGGGGGCCTGCGTGCCCTCTTTCTCGCACGGGATGAGGGACGCGCCACTACCTTGCTTCCCGAGATCCTCAGCTTCTGGCAGCTGGGTACCCTCAATGACCTCGGCGCCTTTGCCAACGGGGGGCCCGCGCCGGACTTTTCGGCGCTGTCCAGACTCGTGCAGCAA
>CAXTRM010000040.1:17181-18493 GCA_964246625.1 uncultured Acidobacteriaceae bacterium | reverse complement strand
ACTTCGATGGGGAGCGCTTCTTTAGCCCGGGGCTGCCGTCCTCTGACAAGTCCCTGCTCACCCTTCTGCAGTGGCAGCTCGGCGGCCAGCGCGCGCCGTGGCCCGCCAGCGTCTTCGACCGTCCGGCCATTCTCCCTGCACCAAACGTCGCCGGGCTCCGCCTCACCCTGATCGGTCATGCCTCTCTCCTTGTCCAAACTGCCGGTATCAACATCCTCGTCGACCCTGTCTGGTCGATGCGTGCCAGCCCGCTCCGCTTCGCCGGTCCTCTCCGCCACAACCCACCCGCGGTCCGCCTCGACGATCTCCCGCCCATCCACGTCGTGCTCATCACGCACAACCACTACGACCACCTCGATACCGCGACCGTGCGCGCTCTCTGGCACGCGCACCACCCACAGATCGTCACGCCGCTCGGCAACGACACCATCCTGCAGGCCTCCTGCCCTGGCCTGGAGGGCACCGCGGGCGACTGGTGGTCTCGCTTCGAGCTTCCAGGCGGCCTTGAAACGACCATCGTTCCCGCCTACCACTGGTCTTCGCGAGGCATGGGGGACTACCGCATGGCACTCTGGGGCGGCTTTTACCTCAAAACGCAGCACGGCAACGTGTACCTCGCCGGCGACACAGCCTTCCGCACTGGCGCGATCTTTCGGGAGATCCGCGAACGGCTCGGTCCTGCCACGGTTGCCGTTCTGCCGATCGGTGCCTATGCCCCTCGTTGGTTCATGCAGACCCAGCACGCCAACCCCGCCGAAGCACTCAAAATCGCCACCCTGGTTGACGCCACGCACCTGCTCGGCATGCATTGGGGCACCTTCCCCCTCACCGACGAGCCGTTCGATGAGCCGGAACAGGCCTTGATCCGCGCAGCCCCGCGCTACCCTGACATCAACGCTCAGGCACTCCATCCCGGCGACGTCTGGAATTTTATCTAGCTTCGGAAAACAAACACTTCATGGAAAGGCAGGCGGCTACTTGCGGTAGTTCAGGCTCTCGCTCGTAGCCTGTCGCTCCGGGGCAACTATCCCCGCGGCATGCAACGCTTGCCTGGCTTGGTCCGTCAGCTCGGGAGGCGTGTAGGTCGCCGAAAAGCTGTAAACGCCCGGCTGAGGCGTACCGTTCACCAGCTGCGCCGCATCGAGCTTCAGGTAGATCGACTCCCCCGGTTGTAGCACGCGCCAGTGCTGCGCCTGCTCCAGCAGCGGAGGTGGTGGCGTACTCGTACCTCCAAAACAGCACGATGCCGACCCCGTTCCCAGACCGGTCCCCGACGGAGGCTGCCACGATTCGTGCAGAAAGATACTCCCTC
>CAXTRM010000040.1:12900-17171 GCA_964246625.1 uncultured Acidobacteriaceae bacterium | reverse complement strand
CCCTCTGATCGTCGGTCCGCTACATCCCGCGTCGGGTTCAGGCAGGCGCAGATCCATGTCGGCGCGATTGGTAAGAACCAACGTAAACCTTCTAGGAATCCCTGCAATCACCTCTTCAGGTTGCAAGACCAGCGTGATCTCTGGCTTCTGGGGGGACAGCATTGACTGTGCAACCAGCGGACATGAAGTGAGCAGACCCAAGAGCAGGACGTCAAAGCCCGTCACTCGCCTCAAACGTCTGCTCACCTGATGCCACCTCACGGTCGTGCTAGCGCCGGAAAAAGTCCTTCACCTGCTGCACAAACGCATCGCGCCCAATGTCCGAGATCGCCTCGGTAAGCGGCAGTTGCTTCGGGCAGGCCTGCACGCAGTTTTGCGCAAAGCTGCACTCCTGCACGCCCCCATCGCCGGCCAGCGCACGCAGCCGCTCCTCCTTCAGCACAGCCCCGGCTGGGTCCATGTTGAAGAGCTTGGCCTGCGCGATCGTCGCCGCACCCACAAAGTTGGTCACATCATTGAACTGCGGGCAAACCTCCATGCAGATCGTGCACGAAATGCAGTTCGACAACGGATAGCGCTGCTCCTGCACCTGCGGGAACTGCCGCGGTGCCGGGCCCAGATCATACGTGCCGTCCACCGGCACCCAGGCCTTCACCTTCTTCAGGTTCTCAAACAGCACCGACCGGTCCACCGCAAGGTCGCGCACCACGGGGAACTTCGATAGCGGTGCCAGCGTGATCGTGTTGTCGTCCCCAAGCAGCTTGTCCACAAGAGCGGAGCAGGCCATCATCGCCTTGCCGTTAATGCGCATCGCGCACGAGCCGCAGATCTCCTCCAGGCAGTTCGCGTCATAGGCGATCGCCGTGGACTGCTGCCCCTCACGGGTTACCGGGTTCAAGGCGATCTCCCCCAGAACCGACGTGATGTTCATATTCGGCCGGTACGGGATTGCAAAGGTCTCGGTGCGCGCAGGGGAATCGGGAGTGGCTTGGCGCTGCACCTTGACGTTGAAGGTGCGGGCCGAGGCTGGGTGGCCGGGGGAGGTGACCTCGGCTTTCGGGGCGGTGATCTCAGGGCTTTGAACGGCGGTGGCCATGGTGTCTTCTCTCGCTAGTTTAGATCGTGGCAGGGACGGTTTGGCTTCATCTAGGGTTCGGCAGCCCAACGCAGGGAGTCCAGCCAAAGGTCGTGTGCCTTGTGCATGAGGCGGCTGCCGCCAGCCGGGTCCCGGAGATCTCCAGGGCCGATGCCGGTCTCTTCCGTGATCACGCGGCAGCCAGCCGCTTCCGGCACGAAGTGCCAGGCGTGGTAGTGGCCGTGGCGGGTTTCGGTTTCGTCGCTCCCAAACGGAATCCAGCTGATGCGGCTGTCCGGGACGAACTCAACAATGCGGCTTTGGATGGGGGAGTTGAAGATCTTTAGCCGAAGCAGGGTGCCGTTGTGCGTGGGCTCCTGCGCGCCCTCCAGGGCGACATCCTTGGTGAGCACAAACCAGTCCGGCCAGTGGGTGGCATCGGCCAGCCGGCCAAAGGCGCGCTGGCAATCCGTGTGCAGCAGGAGCTCGTTGTGAGAAAAGACCGGAGCCAGGCTCGGGTCGAACTCCTTGGGCCAATGGATGGCTGTGTCGCGGTGGGCGCGGTCTTCCGCCAACTGGTTGGTGGACGGCGCCTGGCCAGCGCTCACGCAGGGCATCGCAACAAGCAGGAGAGCGGCATACGCCCCAACAAACTTACACGTCATTGGGGTCGTCCTCGCGGGCGTGCACCTGGCCGTTGTCGTCGGTTGTAGGGTGCAGCCCTTTCTCCCGCAGCTCTTGGCGGCGGCCGTCAATCCAGGTGCCGTACAGGACAAAGGCACCGTAAAACAGAACGGCGACGAGGGTGAGGATGATCGCGATCGTTGTGTAGCTCATGCTCACCACCATTGCCTTGCGCTTCGGGGCGGGACCAACCTAGTCGAGGTTGGTGCCCTTGCTCTCGATAGCCTGCCTTGCTGCTGCGATACCAGCTTCCTTGCTGGCCGGGTTGTCGCCTACAAGTTCCCGTTGCTTTTTCTTGGAGGCGCGGGTGTAAACGATCAGGCCGATGATCACGCAGACAAACGCAAGGATCATGGCCGGGTAGAGGATGTGCTTGAGTCCGTCAGGACCGATGCCGGTACCATTCATAGCTTGTGTGATGGTAGGGACGGGTCTGGAGGTAGCTGTGCGGGGCGGATTACGCCGCGGCGTCGTACCTCCGCGGGCGTGGCGTGATGTACTGGGTGTCCACCTCTTCGTACTCGATGGCGGGAGCGTTGTCGCGGAAAAAGGCCTTGGTGGTCTTCAGGAAGCGCTCGTCATCGCGCTCCGGGAAGTCCGGCTTGTAGTGGGCGCCGCGGCTCTCGTCACGCATCGCCGCCCCCTGCACCACTACACGGCTCAGGTGGAGCATGTTCCACAGCTGCCGGGCAAACGCAAAGCTTGTGTTGGCCCATTGGCTCTTGTCACTCAGATTCACGTTGCGGAAGCGCTCCTGCAACTCCACGATCTTGGCATCCGCCTCAGCCAGGCCATGGTTGTAGCGGATGATCGTCGCGTGGCGCGTCATGGTGTCGCCCAACTCGCGCCAAAGGCGGAACGGGTTCTCCTCGCCCTGGTTATGCAGTAGCTGATTGTTCAGCTCGGTTTGGCGTAGCTTCTCGGCCGCATGGCCGCCGTCTCCCGCCATCGCCGGCAGCGCCTTGGCATACTCGATCGCGCATGGACCGGCCACAAAGCCACCATAGATGCAGCTCAGCAGCGAGTTCGCGCCTAGCCGGTTGGCCCCGTGGATGGAATAATCCGCCTCACCCGCGGCGAAGACACCCGGGATATTGGTCATCTGGTGCAGATCCACCCACAGACCGCCCATCGTGTAATGCATGCCGGGGAAGATCTTCATCGGCACCTTGCGCGGGTCGTCGCCGACGAACTTCTCGTAGATCTCCAGAATGCCTTCGAGCTTGTGCTGACGCGCCGGCGGCAGGTGCGACACGTCAAGGTACACCATCGGCTGCCCGTCGATGCCGAGGTTCTCCTGGTAGACGATCCGGTGAATGGCACGGGTCGCGATGTCGCGGGGCACCAGGTTGCCGTACTTCGGGTACCACTCCTCGAGAAAGTAGAAGCGTTCGCCTTCGGGGATGGACTGCGCGGCGCGGCGGTCCTTCGGATCACGCGGCACCCACACGCGGCCACCCTCGCCACGGGCGGACTCGCTCATCAGCCGCAGCTTGTCCTCACCGGGAATGGCCGTCGGGTGAACCTGGATGAACTCGCCATTCGCATAGGCCACGCCCTGCTGGTACACCGCGCTCTGTGCCGAGCCGGTGCAAACCACCGAGTTCGTCGACTTTCCAAACACCGCTCCGATCCCGCCAGTGGCCAGGATGATCGCGTCGGCAGGAAAGGTCCGGACCTCCATGGAGCGCAGGTCCATCGCACAGATGCCGCGGCACACCCCGTTCTCATCCAGCACCGAGGACAGGAACTCCCAGCCCTCGTACTTGGTGACCTTGTCCTCGCTCTCGAACCGGCGTACCTGCTCATCGAGCGCATACAGCAGCTGCTGCCCGGTGGTGGCACCCGCAAAGGCCGTGCGGTGATATAGCGTGCCGCCAAACCGGCGGAAGTCGAGCAAGCCCTCCGGGGTGCGGTTGAACGGCACGCCCATGCGGTCCAGCAGGTCAATGATGGCCGGACCCTGCGCGGTCATCTGCTTGACCGGGGTCTGGTTCGCGAGGAAGTCGCCGCCATAGATGGTGTCGTCAAAGTGCTTCGACACGTCGTCGCCCTCGCCCTTGAGGTTCTTGGCGGCGTTGATGCCACCCTGGGCACAGACCGAGTGCGACCGCTTTACCGGCACGATGGAGAACAGGTCAACCTTGCCGCCAGCTTCGGCGATCTTGATCACAGCAGAAAGCCCAGCAAGGCCTCCGCCGACGACGATGATGCGTGGTGTTGCTGCCATGAGCTTACAAACCTCAAAAGTTAATGCGTGCTCGACATCTCAAGCGATGAATGATGTAGACGGCTCGTAATGTGCCTCTTCGAAAGCCCAGACGTTATCGGCTTCACCCGCCTCGAAGAGTTGGTAGATCTCATTAAGATCGGCAATTGGAGGGACATCTACCAGAACAATCTTTCCATTTGCGTTTTCACAAGTTGCGCCAAGCGCCGATATGTCACGCCATCTCTGTTTGAAATCCTCGCTGTCAATGGTCCGACCCTTCTGCAGGTAGAGGCGGTAAGT
>CAXTRM010000040.1:11589-12783 GCA_964246625.1 uncultured Acidobacteriaceae bacterium | reverse complement strand
AGGGCGAGTTCTGAAGCTGGAACAAAGACTCTCCAACCTTCGTGGCCCACATTGTTTCACTGCACAGTTCCTGTGAAGGTTCTTCCACTTGAAATCTCACTTTGAACTGTTCCGACATTCAGCTTCTCCGTCTTGCAGCTGAACTGCACACGCTACGATTATGACTAATTGGATTTCAGGGGTTGCGGAGAGTGGGGCTTTCTTGAGTGACTTTCCTCCGCTCGGGGGAGGGGCGGTAAACATGCATACGGGCTGTGGTACCACTACGGGCAAGATTTGGGAGTAACAGAGAGAGCAACGGCAGAAGCGGATTCCCCTTGGGAACGACAACCAAGGTGAGATGGGCGGAAACGGTAACTCACCGGACGTCGCCGGGCTGCGTTGGATTCGTGGTACCAGGGGCCGCAGCGGACGGTGCCGGCAGAACGACACCGGCCGGTTGCGCGGGCATCACGTCAGCGGGGGCGTTGGGGTACTTCCACACGGCGGCGTACATGCTGATAAAGCCCATAAAGCAAAGCGCGGTACCGAGCGCACCCCAGGCGTAGCCGGATTTACGTCTCGCCTTGAGTCCCGGCGTGATGCCCCACTTGGAGCAGAAGAGCCAGCCGCCGTAGGCGAAATGCCAGCAGGTGGCGATCATGGCGATGGCGTAGATGGCAAACATCCACGGGTTTTGCAGCTCGTGCTGCACCTTGGCAAAGGCCGCACCGGGATGCTCCGGGAGCGAAACGCCGCTGAAGCGCTGCCGCCACACGTGCTGGATGATGTACGCCAGGGCGATCAGGCCGGAGATACGCTGCGCGTAGTAGGCCCAGTTGCCGGCCCAGGGATAGACATTGACGTTGCTGCGGCCGCGCAGCCAGATAAAAACGCCATAGCCCGCGTGGTAAGCGAGCGGGATGAAGATAAAGGCCCATTCAAGGATGCGGACCAGCGGCAGGCCGTTCAGGAACTTGACCTGCTGGGCGTAGGCGAGCGGCCCGTTCCACATCTCGAAGTTCGAGATAATATGCTCGATCAGAAAGGCGCCGATGGGCACTATCCCGCTCAGGGAGTGCAACTTACGCCACATGAAGCTGTGGCCTTCGCCGGCGCGCAGGGGTTGTACACCGCGGCGTTTGCCGGTGGCGGACTGGGCGTTGTCGGGGGGCGCCATGGGGGCGGCAGCGGCCATGCGGTGGGCTCCTTTGA
>CAXTRM010000040.1:3285-11579 GCA_964246625.1 uncultured Acidobacteriaceae bacterium | reverse complement strand
AATAAAGCAAACCAGCGGGCAACCCTGATTCTTCCACCCTGAAAAATGGAGCGTCAAGGCAACGAAGGGGTGATAAGCCGGTTATCGATGGCTTTGTGCGAAAAGCCAAATCGGACGGTTTGTTTTTGCTGTTGTGTAAGCGGGTTTAAGCAGGTTTTGTGCGCAATAGGCGCACTTCCAGCACGCAACTTCTTCACGGGGTCAGGGAGGCCACAAAGTCCTGAAAGAGTCCCCGGAGCAGCGTCGAGGTCGGGTGCCAGTTGCCGTCGATGGCCTCCAGGGCCGCCTCGGCGTAGCCCGGACCCGGCCGTGGCCGCAGGCGCATAAACGGTGGCAGACTGTAGCGCATCGCCAGCGCATTGACCCAGAGCCGCGCGACCCGGCCATTGCCATTGGCGAACGGATGGATGCGCATCCAGTCCGCATGCGCCCATGCGCACAGGTCGATCACCGCGCCAAGTTGATCCCTGTCCGGCAGATCACCCGGAGGGATCGAGCTGTCTAGTTCCTGTACGAGTTGCTGGAGCTTCGTTTCAAAGCGAGCCAGTTCGTGCGCAACCTCCGGGGCAGGAATACCGAAACGGTCGAGCATGCTGACTTCGATATCTTCCAGGCCAGGCTCGCCACGGAAGGCACCCACGAAACCGGGGTCAGGGGCGACCAGGTCACTCATCATCTCGCGCTGCCACTGCCTGGCGGTATCGATGGTGGGCAGGGCCCGTGCCCTGGCTGTTTCAGCGATGCCGATCAGGATGCGGGTCAGATTGGCGCCAAGTTCCTGGCTGTTGGCGTCCCAGTCAGGAGCGGAGGAGGTCATGGATGCGGGTCTGGACCGGACCGGGCGAGGCGTTGGTTTGCTGCTGACCACGGATCACGGTCTCGCTGAGCGGATCCCCGGCGGTGGCCTCCATCTCGCCATAGCTGGCAAGCGTGAGGCGAAAATCCGGATCCCGTTCCCGGTACGCACGCAAGCGCTCCAGGCTGTCTGAAAGGCTCTGCTCGCGCCTGCCCCGGCGCGTGAGGTAGATCTTCACCGCTTCGTTCAGCAGTTGATTCATCGGACGGCCTTCCACCTTGCTTAGACTCTCCAAAGCCTGGCGTTCTTCTGGGGGGAGTCGGAGCGTAAAGGCGGATCGTGACATAGTTTGCAGCGTAATGCTCCTTGTGGGTGATAGCAATCCCGCCTTTTGGCATCACCCTTTGGTCAGATGTCAAAGGTACCCTTGGTGGCTCGCATCTGTTCAAGAAGATCGCGAAACGCCGCTCCCCGATGACTGGTGATCCATTTTTCGTCACGCGGCAGCTCGGCCAGGGTAAGGCCGCGGCTGCGAAGCAGGAAGAGCGGGTCATATCCGAAGCCGTTTGATCCACGAGGGGTGTCAATGAGGTCGCCTTCCACGGTACCTTCGGCGCGCAGCAGCACCTCGCCGTTGCGCGCGACGGAAAGGGCGCAAACAAACCGGGCACCACGTGGGACGCGATCCTGCAGGTCGCGTTCCAGTTCGTGCATGAGGGAAAGCACGCAGGCGTTGTTGCGTTCATCCTTGCCAAGACCGGAAGAGGAAAGAAAGTTGAGGCTGTCGGCAAAGCGTGCGGAAAGCACACCAGGGCGTCCGCCAAGGGCACTGACTTCAAGGCCGGAGTCGTCGGCGAGGACGTAGCGTTCAGGAGCAAGCCGAGAGTAGGCACGGGACTTCAGGTCGGCGTTCCCGGCAAAGGTAGCGGCATCCTCCTCGGGTGTGGGCATGGTCTCGATGCCTGGAAGGGGAAGCAGAAAGATCGAGTGAGCCGAGGCAGCCAAGGCGAAGTCTCGTTGTTTGCCCACGTTGGTGGTTGCGAGATAGATCGTCATCACCTGCGATTGGATGTCCGTTTCACGTCATCCATAGGTCGCGCAGCCTGTCGCCCGAGCCCACTTCCGGCAACAGGAAGGGGAAAACCGCACCGTTTCTGCAGAGCCAGCCATCCAAATCCTGAGTTTCAGCGAAGGAAGAAGGTTCCTATCCTGTTTTTGTCCAAGATCCCGGTTCCCTGTAGGCGCACCTGGTGCTTTCTGCTGTGTGGTACGTCCCCGCTCTGGGTTGTGCCGCTCCACGCGCAGCAGCAAGCAGCGGCTAGTCCCGCATCGGTCTCGTTTGCTGTCACGCCGATCTCACTCAAGAGTGCTTCCGATACGGCACCCACGAGCGCTTCGGTGAGCGAAGACGATCTGCCGGAGGCACCCACACCCACGGAACAAACGCCCGCCGCCGCGCAGACCACCGAAACGTCTGTGCCGTCGCAGACGACCGACCCCGGCGCCGCAGAGAAGCCGCAGGGACCTGTAGGGGCGGATGGCCGACCCATTCGACCTCAAACGTCACGCGTATTTGGGATCTTTCCTAACTTTGTGTCCGTTTCAGGCGGCACGAAACCCAAGCCAGCGGGGTGGAAGACCGACTTCACGCTCGCCAATAAGCAAAATTATGATTACAGCTCGTTCGGCTTTCTTCTGATCAGCTCGGCGCTGGCGTACGGGCAAAATTCGCACCCGAGCCTGAACACCTACCATGGTGGCGACTCGATCTTCTGGGCCTACCTATGGCGTGGCTTTGTAGACAAAACCGACTCGGTCTACCAGGGAACCTTTTTCTTCCCGGCACTGCTGCATGAAGACACACGGTACTACGCCCTGGGTACAGGCCCCGCGAAGAAGCGGCTGCTGCATGCGGTGGAGTCGGTGGTGGTGGCGCATAACTACGACCAGAAGCCCATCTTCAACCTGGCCGGGCAGGCAGGCCGAGTCGGAACGCAGGCAGTTTCGACGACGTATTATCCGCCCGGCTCGGAGGGGTTTGGCGTTCTGGCGGAGAAGTATGCCTACTCCAACCTCCGCAGCATGATCTATGCCGTGGTGCGGGAGTACTCTCCCGATGCCCAGGCCTTTGTGGCGCGACGGCGTGAACGAAAGGCCGCGGAAGAGGCGGCAAAGGCGAAATAACCGATCTGACTGCAAGTAGGCGATTTCGCCCGCAGGCAGCGGTGGTGTGTGCCCGTCAGCGGCGATTCGTCCGTTCTCTCTTCGCAAGCACTTCGTACCTACTGTGGTATCGCATGAGCTAGAAGTACGTCACTCCTGGTTCGGCTAAACACAAGTCCGCACCCACCGGCCCAAGGCCGACCACTCCGCAGTAAAGGGGTGTGGTGACAGCTGGCCCTTTCGGAAGGCCACCAGACCTGGATTGAGCGATAACGCTGACCGCGGCGACCACGATGAGTCCGCCAGCGAGGGGCAAGCGTCGCCGCGGCAGAGACGCAGCGGACTCCCTTGCGGTGCCGCGAGGTGTTACGACGAGCTCACGCTTTGGACGATGCCCTTGGCGCGGAGGCCGGCTTCGATCTCGGCGAAGTAGTCCTTCACCTCGCCGCCCTTGGCCGTGTGGTCCTTGATCCAGCGAATGTAACGGCCAATGCCCTCCTCGATAGTGACGGACGGCTCATAGCCGATGGTGCGGGCGCGGCCGATGTCGGAGATGAGGGAGCGGATCTCGCCGGGGCGGAACTCGCCACGTGCCAGGGGCTCGATCGCCACGCCGAGTTGGTCCGCGATGATCAGGGCGAGATCGCGCACGCTGGTGGCACGGCCGGAGCCTACGTTCACGGGCAGCCCGTCGAGCTTGTCGGTTTCAGCGACCATGAGGTTCGCGCGGGCGATGTCTTCGACGAAGCAGAGATCGCGGGTTTGGCCGCCATCCTCATACATCACGGGCTGCTGGCCGTTTAGCAGGCGCGTGCAAAAAATGGCGATCACGCCAGTGTACGGGTTGGTGAGCGACTGGCGCGGACCGTACGTGCAGCTGTAACGGAGCGCGACCGTGGGGATGCCGGTCTGTTTGCCCCAGAGCAGAACGAGCTTTTCCTGATCGACCTTGGTGAGGGCGTAGACAGTTTCGCCGCCGCCCGGGGTGTTTTCCGGTGTGGGAAGGGAGGTGGTGGGCTTGCCGCAGAGCGGGCAGTGGACGGAGAAGTCACCGGCGCGGAGTTGTTCGGCGGGGCGAAGCAGCGGGACGACGTGGCCGTGTTCAGGACAGAGCGCGGCGCCTTCGGAGTACACGGCCTGCGAACTGGCGACGATGACCTTCTTCACGGGCAGCCTTTCGTCGCGAATGATCTCGAGCAGTTGTGCCGTGCCGAAGCTGTTGACCAGCACGTATTTCGCCATCTCGGGCATGTAGCCCCCATAGGCTGCCTCATGGAAGACGATGTCGATGTCCTGGAGCGCGGCCCGGATAGTGGCAGGGTCCTGGACGTTGCCCTCCACGAACTCGGCCCGCGGATTCACCCACTCGGGCTTGCCGTGCTTGTGGGTGTTGGGCTCGAGATTGTCCAGGATCCGGACGGTGTAGCCGTGGCGCAAAAGAAGATCGACGATGTGGGAGCCGATAAGGCCGGCGCCTCCGGTAACGAGGGCGCGCTTTGCGGATGTGGTCATCACTGGTGATGGTACCGAATCAGGACGTGCGGTGGCGCGGCAGGAAAATGAGCCGGCGGCTTTTGGCGACCCAGGCTCAACTGCCATTGTGTGGACTCGCCAGCATGACCGTTGGGGCATGTCCTTCGGGTAAGGAGGGGCATTACCCGCGGATGCCGTGGCGACCGAAGTGGCATGGCGGCTTCAGGGCGCTTCCGGGATGCTGGGCGCATGCGTTCGTTTCTCCTTCTGCTGGTGTGGTGTGTGCCATTGCTGCCGATGCAGGCCCAATGGTCAATCCAGCAGTCCGGCAGCGAGGCCGATCTGCGGGGCATCCACGCGGTGTCGGCTGAGGTCGCCTGGACCAGCGGCGCCAAGGGTACCGTGTTGCGCACCGCGGATGGGGGTAAACATTGGCTGCGCTGCGCCGTGCCGGCAGAGGCAGGTGAACTGGATTTCCGCGGTGTTCAAGGCTTCGACGCCCAGACTGCCGTGGTGATGTCCACGGGCAAGGGTGAGCTGTCGCGGCTGTACAGGACCACCGATGGCTGCAGGTCGTGGGAGCTGGTGTTTCTGAACCCGAATCCGGAGGGCACGCTGGACTCCATGCAGTTCCAGTACAAGCCGCTTCCACCACCGCAAAAGGGCTACTTCGGCCGTGGTGTCCTGGTGGGTCGTCCGGTGGGAGGCGAGTTTGTGGTCTACACCTCCAAGGACCATGGCGGCACCTGGCAGGCACTTCCAGAGGACGAGTCGTTTTCTCCGGGTCCCGTGGCCGTGGCGAAAGAAGGGGAACTGCTCTTTGCAGAGAGCAACAGTGCGCTTACTGCTGTGGCAGACGAGGACAGCTTCGCTTTTGTGACAGGCGGCCTGAGCGGACCGCGGCTGTTGTATCCCGACGCGCATCATGAGCAGTTTGAATACGTCAGCGTGAAGTACACCTTTGCCGAGGTCAAGCTACCGATGACCGTAGGCCTCGGTGCAGGAGCGGTCGCCGTTGCGGCTCGCCGGATCTCTCCGGATCGCGTCGACCTGATGGTGGTTGGAGGTGATCCGCAGCATCCGGAAACAGGCTCGGCGGCCTTTCTGCGGCATGGAGGTCCAACGGTGAACGTGAAGCGGCTTGTCAGCAGCAGGGCAAGTGCGGCCGAGCAGCAGCCGAGCGGCTACCGCAGCGGTGTGGCCTACGACAACGCCGCCAATCGCTGGATCGCCGTGGGGCCGAACGGCACCGACGTTTCAAGTGACGATGGTCGCAGTTGGACGCGTCTTCACCCGTCGATCACCGAGCCGACGGATGAGGACAGGAACTGGCACGCGATCTCCCTCCCGTTCGTGGTTGGGCCGAACGGCCGCATTGGCAAGTTGCGAGAGGGCCTGCAGGTGCCGGCGAATCAGGACAGGCAGCCTGGCCAGGAGATCGCGTCCGGCAGGCAGATGCCTGCTCAATCCGTTCCGTAGAGTGTGAGGCAAGATCTCGACGGAGCCGCCCACGGATCGTATGCCTGCAGGGAAAGCCGCGGACCGGCAGATGTGCACGGCAGGCCGTTGCCGTGCTCCCAAGGTGGACCTCCGCTACCGGGTAAGCAGGAAGCAGAGTGCCACTCGCAGCAAGGGGTGGGTTAGCATCCTAGGTGAGGACGAGGAAAAGCGATGCTGTTTCATGATTCAAAGGACGAGTCAGCCTGGGCGCTGGCGCTGGTCGGGGTGGGTGTTGTCAGCATGGCTGCGTTTTTGGGCAGCTTTACAGGCAAGGTGCAGCCCACGGCACCGTATGAGGAGTCGCAGCCCGACGTGTCGTCACCCATGTTGCACGAGAAGAATCCACCTCCACCGACCAACCCTGAGGCGTCCTCACCGTACCCTCAGCCTGAGATCAAGAAGCCCTCGAAGTAGGGTGTTCGAAAACAAGGGTTGGTCGCCATGACAGAAGAGCCAGGACGATGCGTTTTGGCTCTTCTGCTGGCCGGGCTTTCTTCATCGCTAACGCTGGACGCGTCGCTGCTTCGCCAGACGACCCGATGGATGTCAGCGGTGAGCCGGCAGAAGTGTGACCGGAGGAGCGGCCATGACGCGACGCGTCCTCCTACGGCCATAGGCCCGAACCACGCGAAACAGGAAGTAGAGCAGTACCGTGGTGTTTAAAAGCAGACCGGCGCACACCAGGATGACGGCAAGGGTGAACTCGAGGGCTTGCATCGCGTGATACTGCAAGGCCGAGGATGTCGTTTGCAATGACTCAATGGGCACAATCTCTGACACGATCGTGTGTTACCCGCGGGTGGCCTCGATCAAGGACGGTTCCGCGCGGTGCGGGCAGGACGAAATGTTCGGCCGCCTGTGGTTCTGACTCGGATCACAACAGGGGCCCGGCGCTCAGACCGCTTGCAGGATTTCCTCTTCCAGGCTCTGCTTCTCGTAAAGATCGGCGTAGTACCCACCGCGTTCTAGTAGCTGTTCGTGTGTACCCATCTCTGTGATGTGGCCGTCAACCAGCACGGCGATGCGATCTGCGTTCCTTGCGGTGCTGGCGCGATGTGCAATTATCACGGTGGTCCTGCCCTGCATCGCGGATCGAAGGCCGTTCAAGATCTGCTCTTCGGTGTAGGTGTCTACCGAGGCGAGCGCGTCGTCGAGGACGAGGATACGGGGCTCACGCAGGAGGGCGCGTGCGATGGCCGAACGCTGTTTTTGGCCACCGGAAAGCGTGAGCCCGCGTTCGCCGACAACAGTTTTGAAGCCCTGCGGAAACTCCAGGATCTCCTTGCCGATATAGGCCGTCTGCGCGGCATCGAGCACTTCATCATGGGTGGCCTGCGGACGGCCAAACGCGATGTTGTCCTCAAGTGTGGTGGAGAACAGAAATGTTTCCTGGGGAACGAAGCCGATATTGGCGCGCAGATCGGCGAGGGGGTACTCACGGATGGGGCGGCCATCAAGGAGCACCTCTCCCGGTGAAGCGTCGTGGAGGCGCGGAACCAGGGAAACAAGCGTGGACTTTCCGCTACCGGTAGGGCCGACGATCGCAAGCGAGCTGCCCGCCGGAATGTGGAGCGAGATGTCGTGGAGGACTTCGGGGCCGGTGTCGTAGCGGAAGGTGAGATGGCGGAACTCGATGTCGCCCTTCAAAATCAGCGGCTCCCGGACAAGCTCGCGGGGTTCGGAAGATGAGGTTGAAACGTGGGCTGGGGGCGTCGTCAACCCGGTTTGGCTCATGGCAGGGGACGATCCGTTCCGTTGGGCTTCCTGGGTCGCGACAGTCTGCAGGGAGGGGCTGATATCGCGGTCGTCGATGGCAGGCTCTTCGGTGAGCAGGGCGTTGATGCGGGTGACGGAAGCAGTGCCGCGTTGAACTAGGTTGACGACCCAGCCAATTGCGATCATGGGCCACGTAAGCTGGACCATGTACACGTTGTAGCTGGTGAACTGGCCGACCGTGATGCGGTGCTGCACGACCTCGCGGCCGCCGACCAGAAGCGTCAGCATCAGCGAAACGCCAAGGACGAGCTCAAGGGTGGGCCACAGCATGGCCATGAGCCGGGCGAGGAGAAGAGAGCGCCGGATGTACTCCCGGTTGGACTCCTCAAAGGCGGCGATCTGCGCCTCTTCCTGGGCAAAAGCCCGGATCAGGCGCGCACCCGAAAAGTTCTCTTCGGCCTGCGCGGAGATGTCGGAGAACATGGCCTGGATACGCTCAAAACGCGTGTGGATTTTGGCGCCGAAATACTGCACCAGTACGGAAGCGAAGGGCAACGGCAAGAACGCGAACAGGGTGAGCCGCGGGCTCATGCGCAACATGAACGGCAACGCGGCGGCAGTAAAAACGACCGTATTGGCCGAGTAC
>CAXTRM010000040.1:0-3275 GCA_964246625.1 uncultured Acidobacteriaceae bacterium | reverse complement strand
GTACATGATGGCAGGACCGAGGAGTTGCCGCACCGCACTCAGGTCGTTGGTCGAGCGCGCCATGATATCGCCGGTACGGTTGCGCTGAAAGAACGCAGGCGGCTGCCGCTCGAGATGCGCAAACAGGTCATTGCGGAGATCGAACTCGATCTCGCGGGAGGCGCCGATGATGATCTGGCGGCTGAAGTACAGGCACACGGCGGAGACGGCAGCGATGCCCAGCAGCTCCAGGGCGTGCTGCCAGACGGCAGCCGCATGAAGATCGCGGCGCATATCGTCGACCGCGGTGCCGACGAGCAGGGGGATGGTGGCCTTGGCGCAGTTGTAGATCAGCAGGGCTAGTCCACCCCAGGCGAACTGCCGCCAATAGCGGCGCAGGTACGGAAAGAGCGGACTGAGGCGAGTGAACATGAATCTTCACCGTTTGATTGCGTCCAGGGGATGCGCGGTGCGGGTTTCTGGCCGAGGCTGCACGAAAGCTGGAAACAACAGCGCCCACCGGAAAGGGTGGGCGCCTTGGGCAACGGGGCTATCAGTGCTGCGACGAAGGGGGCGTGCTCGCCGGCGGTGTGCTGCTCGGCGGTGTGCCGCTGCCGGGCGCCGATGAGGGCGAGGACGGCGTTGCGGGTGGTGTGCCCGGGGCGCCGCCCGGCGGGGTAGCCGGTGTGAGCGGCGCTGGCGGCGTGGGAGGTGTGGAGCTCTGGCTTACCAGTTCCATGTCAAAGATGAGCATGGACTTTGGCGGGATCTTGGGAGGCTGACCGCCCGCGCCGTACCCGAACTGGTAGGGGATATAGAGACGGCGTTTGCCGCCGAGGTGCATGCCTTCAAAGCCCAGGTCCCAGCCAGCGATGACCCGATGCGCGCCGTACGGGAAGGTGAAGCCGTTCTTGGTTTCGGCATGGTCGTCAGAGCTGTCGAACTTGGTGCCGTCAGGCAGGTAGCCGGTGTACTTGACGGTGTAGTACTGCTCCGGTTTGGCGAGCTCGCCGGTGCCGACCTGGATCTCGGCGTAGCTGAGCGAGATCACAATGGGCAGCTCGGAGAAGAGCGTGGTCTTGAAGCGTGCGGCGACCGGATCGATGTAGTCCAGCCGATCGGAGACAGTGAACATCACCTTGGGGCAGCCGACGCTGGCGGGCAGCGCGGGGATCTTGTCCGAGATCGTGGGCAGGGTGGCGCAGACGGGCCCGGCCGGTGGAGCTTCCGTGTGCGTGGCCGCGGGAGCCGCCGCAGTGTGATGGGCTGCGCCAGTGGTGGTGTGGTGTGTGGTGGTCTGCGCGGAGGCAAGGGGGCCGGTGAGGACCAGGGCGGTCAGGAGCAGGGACGAGCGGTGCATGTCGTCTTTAGTGTAAGCGAGGTGGGGGGCCCCTCCCCCTTTTCTGTGCAAGATCTTTGAACGAAAGAACTTAGCCGGGGATCAAAGGCAGGCCGTTCCACAAAGGTGGGAGCCGCCGCGTGCGATGCCTGGACCAACTGCAATGCATTCATTGTACCCTTCGCCCGCGAAATTGCCGGCAACCGAGCCGCTACAGAAGGGGCTGAGGCTATGCAAAGGAGCGGACCTGTTTTGGGCGGGGTCAGGCGGATCCCCAGACGAACTACCCCGCCGTGCGCAAGCCAGGCCGGCGCGCTGCCAAAGGTTTACAAGCTCTTGAGGGAAGGCGGCGCCTGCGGTCTCAGGTGAGCGATCCCCAGCAAGATGAGGTCGATGCCGGCGAGGAAGTCCGCGCGGTCGTCGTGTGTGCCCAGTTGCGGTGCAATACTGCGGGCGAACGGGTAGAGCTCCGGATCGAGTTGCGACCAGGAGCTTGCAAGACCTTCCAGGAAGTTGGCCCTGTCGAGGCTGTGCGCCTGAGCGTATTGGGCGTTGGCCGCATTTTGCCCACTGACACCCACGATGTAGTGAAGCAGTGCAGAGGCCGCGTCCCACTCCGCTCGTTCCGCCACGCCGAGAGCGCGCACCTGTTGGCCGATGCCCTCAAGGAGACGCAGCATGGGACCCTGCCCCGGGACCTGGATCAGGGCCGAGCCAACCCAGGGATGTTCGTCCAGAGCGTCGAAGACGCCCACGGCAAGGGCGCGGAGCTTTGCCTGCGGTGTCGGACGGGAGTTGCTTTGCGCCTGGGACGCGTGCAGGGTGCGCGCGATAACGGCATCGCAGGAGGCGGTCAGCAGATCGGTTTTGTTGCTGATGTGCCAGTAGATCGCCCCGGGCCCGGTAGCGAGGCGGTCCGATAAGGCACGAAAGGTAAGACCGGCTTCACCGACGTCGTCGAGAAGCTCAATGGCCGCGTCGATGATGCGATCGCGGGAGAGCGAATCGGTGCGACGTCCAGCGGTTCTGGCGTTCTGCCCCATACGACCATCTTGACACACATGGAACGGCGTTCCATAATCTTGGAACGCCGTTCCATGTGCGAACAGCATGTGAGGAGGGGCGAATTCGGAAATGAGGGACACCCTGATGAGAGCTCCTGTCACCATCGTTGGCGCCGGACTTGGCGGCCTGGTGCTTGCGCGCGTGCTTCACCTCCACGGCATCGACGCCACGGTGTATGAGGCCGACGCTTCGGCCGATGCACGGGCGCAAGGAGGCATGCTCGACATTCACGAGACCAATGGACAGCTTGCTCTGAAGACGGCCGGCTTGTTTGAGGATTTTCTCAACGTGATCCATCCCGGTGGCCAGGCGACGCGTGTGGTGGACAAGGAGGGCCACATCCTGCTGGACGAGCCCGACGATGGCAGCGGTGGCCGGCCGGAGGTGCCGCGAGGGGAACTGCGTCGGATCCTGCTCGAATCTCTTCCGGCCGACACGGTCCGATGGGGGCACAAGATCGTCTCGTTGGCTCGGGTGGGTGAGGGACGGCACCGGTTGAGCTTCGCCCATGGTGCCACGGTGACGACAGACCTCCTGGTGGGGGCGGATGGCGCCTGGTCGAAGGTCCGGCCGCTTGTGTCGGAGGCGATACCGGAGTACGTCGGAACCGTGTTTGTGGAGACATACCTCCGCGACTGCGACAGGCGACACAGGGCAAGCGCAGAGCTCGCGGGCAGTGGCGCGCTCTTTGCGGTGACCCCAGGGAAGGCCATCCTGTCGCACCGGGAGCCAAATGGCGTGCTGCACGCGTACGTGGAGCTGCACAAACCGAAGGCATGGATGGACAGCATCGACTTTGGCGCGCCGGCCACGGCGTTGGCCCGCATCGCCGAGGAGTTCCAGGGATGGGCTCCGGAGCTGACGACTCTGATCACGGCGAGCGACACGGCCC
>CAXTRM010000039.1:15179-18501 GCA_964246625.1 uncultured Acidobacteriaceae bacterium | reverse complement strand
CGCGATGACCGCGCCGAGGCCAATGAAGAGGGACTGCATGGCGAAACCGCGTGTGCGTTGGCCTTCAGGCAGAAGATCGGCGACAAAGGCGCGGAAGGGCTCCATGCTGACGTTGATGGAGGAGTCAAGGATCCAGAGTGCCGCGGCTGCCGCCCAAAGCGTGGTGGCATGCGGCATGAAGAGCAGCATGAGCGAGCTAAGGATGGCGCCGACGAGGAAGTAGGGGCGACGGCGGCCGAGGCGGGTCCAGGTGTGGTCGCTGGCATTGCCGATGAGTGGCTGGATGAGGAGGCCGCTGAGCGGGGCGGCAAGCCAAAGGATGGGCACCTGGTCGGGACGGGCACCGAGGAACTCGTAGACGGCACTCATGTTGGCTAACTGCAGGGCCCAGCCAAACTGGATGCCGAGAAAGCCAAAGTTCATGTTCCAGATCTGCCAAAAAGACTTGGGTGGGCGTTGCATGGTTGCTGTTGAGTAGGGACCACCGACGGGACGGGCGTCAAGGAAATAAGAGACGAGCCAAAAATCACGGGCGGGAGTGGACGTCCCAGGCTGACGAGCGAAGGCGAGACGAGGCCACGGTAACTTGCCATGGCCAGCAGCGGCCCTTTGTGGTGGACCTGACCGGACGCTTCACCCAGGAGAGTAACGCGACCACAGCGCAAGGCAAGCAGATTGGCATCACCGAAAACCGTCGCTCTTTGTGGTGACCAGCGACCACTGGATCCAGGTAAGGGAACCCAGTCAGCTTTGGGGCGGACGCAGCCATGGGGACGGATTGGGTTGCGGCCAAGCGGGGCGTAGACTTATGGCGATGGTTTTCGGTTGGGGACAGCGAGGGGGAAAGGCGCGTTGAGGCGAATCGCGCGCCTGCTCCGGTACATGCGGCCGTACCTGGGCGAGACGCTGTTGAGCGTGTTGTTTATGGCGGTGGTGGGCGCGATGCAGGCCTTTCGCGTGTTGCTGATCAAGCCCATTGTGGATAACGTGCTCAGTCCGGTGGCATCGCCGGACAAGGTGCTCGTGTTTACGGTGCCGCACACGGCCGTGCATGTGGATCTGCAGCGATGGCTGCCACCGTACTTCCACAATGCGTGGACCGTGGTGGCCCTGGCGCTGGTCGCTTCGGCGCTGGTCAAGTCGCTGTGTGACTATGCGGGGACGCTGCTTGCCAATCGGGCGGGCTTCGGCATGATCACCGATCTCCGCAATGACCTGTATGAGTCCTTGCTGCGACGCTCGGCCGCGTTCTTTCAACGGCACGCGACGGGCACGCTGGTGTCCACGCTGATCAACGATGTGGAACGTGTCCAGACGGCGATGTCGACGGTACTGAGCGACTCCCTGCAGCAGTTGTTTACCTTGCTGTTCATGATCGGCGCGGTTGTTCTGGTGGGCGGCAAGATGGCATGGATCCTGCTGCTGTTTTTGCCGGTGATTGTGAGTTCGGCAAGGCGGATCGGCCGCAGCGTACGCACGACGACGCGCAGGGGGCAGGACAAGCTCGCGGAGATCCAGAACATTGTGCACGAGACCATCACGGGCAATGGGATCGTTAAGGCCTTCGGCATGGAGTTGTGGGAGCTCGACCGCTTCCGAAGGGCGGCCAGCCGGCTGCTCAAGGCAAATATGCGATCGGTGGCGGTGCAGTCTATTTCGTCGCCGTTGATGGATGCCTTGGGCGCGGTCGCGATTGCGCTGCTGTTGGGTCTCGGACGGCAGCTGATCGTGCACCATGGGGGGACGGCGGGCAACTTCATCGCGTTTCTGGCAGCGGTGCTGATGCTATACGACCCTGTCCGAAAGATGCCTTTGTACTACAACAGCTTTCAGCAGGCGGTGGGTGCGAGCCAGGAGATCTTCGCCTTTATCGACGCGGAGGACGAGGTTCCGGAGCGGAGCAGGGCTTCGGTCCTTCCGCAGTTCGGGCGAGCGATCGCGTTTGAGGATGTTCGCTTCGCCTACGAGCGAGAAGGCGAGCGCCGGGACGTGCTGAAGGGCATCTCCATGACGCTGCGTTGCGGTGAGGTGGTGGCGCTGGTGGGGCCAAGCGGGGCGGGCAAGTCCACCCTCGCCAACCTGCTGCCACGATTCTACGACGTGACCGACGGCGCCCTTCTGGTCGATGGGCAGGATGTGCGAGAGGTTACCATCGCGTCCCTGCGCAAGCAGATCGGCAAGGTAACGCAGGAGACGGTGCTGTTCAACGATACGGTGCGCAACAACATCGCGTATGGGCGTCCGGATGTCCCTATGGCGCGGATTGAGGCGGCGGCGAAGGCAGCACTGGCGCATGACTTTATCCAGCGCATGCCGGAAGGCTACGACACCGTCATTGGGGAGCGCGGAACGAGGCTTTCAGGGGGCGAGCGACAGCGCCTGGCCATTGCCCGGGCGCTTGTGAAGGATGCGCCCATCCTGATCCTGGACGAGGCAACCTCGGCGCTGGATACCGAGAGCGAGGCAGCGGTACAGGCTGCCCTGGCCAACCTGATGCAGGGCCGGACGGTGCTGGTGATCGCGCATCGGCTGTCGACGGTACGCCGGGCGAACCGCATCGTGGTGCTGGAGTCCGGGCGCATCTCCGAAGAAGGAACCCACGAGCAGCTGCTGGCCAAGGGTGGCACCTATGCGCGGTTGTATGCGCTGCAGTTCGGCGAGGAAGAGCCGGGGCGGGGGCGCGAGCTGGCGGCGGTAGGGGCAGAAGGGACTGCGTAGAAAGTGGTACGGATGTTCTGGATTTCGACACGGCAAAAGCGGACGTAACGGGTACACTAACCCCTAATAACGAGCTATGGCTGGCATCCTGTTCATCATCTCGGCGCCGAGCGGATCGGGGAAGTCGACCCTTGTCAGTGAGGTCCGCCGCCTGGTCGAGGGGCTGGACTTTTCGATCAGCTATACGACGCGGTCCCCACGCGGCTCCGAGCAGGACGGGCAGGAGTACCACTTCGTGAGCCGGGAGATCTTTCTCCGGATGGCGGAGCGTGGGGAGTTTCTGGAGTGGGCCGAGGTGTTTGGGAACTTCTATGGCACACCGGTCTCCGGGCTGGCACGGGCTTCCGAGCAGGGACGCGATCTTCTGCTGGACATCGATGTGCAGGGTGCGTTGCAGGTGATGCAAAAGGCGCCAGACGCGGTGTCGCTCTTCGTTCTGCCGCCGAGCCCACAGGTGCTGGAACAGCGATTGCGCAATCGCAGCCAGGCTGAAGGGGTGACGCAGGAGGATGTGATCGAGCGCCGGCTGTCGCAGGCACGGGAAGAGCTGCAACAGCTGGATCAGTACCAGTACGCCCTGGTAAACGATGCGCTGGACACGGCC
>CAXTRM010000039.1:3860-15169 GCA_964246625.1 uncultured Acidobacteriaceae bacterium | reverse complement strand
GCCGAGATGCGTGCGATTGTGCTGACTGAGCGCGGAGAGAACAGTGCGGAGGACGAGAGCCTTGCCCAGAGTTGTGTAACGGAGATGAAATCAGAGCACCTTCGGCAGGCTTTGGAGGCCTTTCAGGTGGAGTTGGCAGAATCGCGATAGAGCGACAGGAAAGATCGGCTGTGGACGCCAGCGGAGATGCCTTCCGGCTACGATGCTTTTAACCCAGTTCCCACAAGATTTTGAGGTGTGTTTCTATGGTCAGCACAGGTTCTTCCGATCCATCGATCAACAAGTACAGCCTGGTGCGGGGCGCTGCGCGGCGAGCGCGGCAGCTGCAGAATGGCGCACCCCCGCTTGGAGTTTCGAAGTCCATGAAGGCGTGCAAGGTCGCGCAGGACGAGATCCGCGGCGGCAAGGTAACCTTTACCTTGACCGGCAAGCGGCCCCCGATGCCGCCCGCGTCGATATAGCCAGGTGGGAGGAGTATGGGAGCAGCACCGGAAAAGGAACTGTACGCCTGGGTCGAGTACCTCCGCGACATGGGTGTGTACGACCTATACCGGCGCGATGCCCCCGGTATTGTTCTGCCGGATGGCGTCCTGGAGCGCTTGCGACCGGACGCGCGGGCGGCTTCATCGGGAGCGCAATCGGACCCGCAGTCTCGGACTGCTGCGGCGGCACCTGCTGCGCGCCCGCACGCGGCACCAGCCGCAGCCAGGATCGCCACAGGTGGGGCGTCGCGCCCCATGCCGCCAGCACCTACCCGTGGCAGATTGCCTGAGGCACCTGCACGGGAATTTTTCCCCCTTGCAAGTGCCTCACAGACCACGCCGCCAGTTGAGCTGGACGCCTCACCGGGCGCTGCGGCGTTGCCCCCGGAGCTTGCCGCACCCATGCCGAAGCCGAAGCCGCTAGAAGATCTGTTTCCCCTGCCCACGGCGGCCGTGCCGCCTCCGGAGCGCGAAGCCGCGCTGGAAGCGATTCGGGCTGAAATCGGCGATTGCACACGGTGTCCGCTGGCCTATGCAGGGCGGCACACCATCGTGTTCGGCGAGGGTGATGCGAAGGCTGAGCTGATGTTTGTAGGCGAGGGGCCGGGAGCGGACGAGGACACCAGCGGCCGCCCCTTTGTGGGCAAGGCCGGACAGCTGCTGAACAACATGATCGGTGCCATGGGCCTGCAGCGTGAGCAGGTCTACATCGCCAACATTGTGAAGTGCCGCCCGCCCGGCAATCGTGCACCGGAGTACGCGGAGGCGACGACCTGCTCGCAGTTTCTGTTGCGGCAGATCGATGTTATCCGGCCCAAGGTGATCGTGGCGCTGGGATCTACGGCAGCGACGTATCTTTTGGGAGTCCGGCAGCCACTTTCGGCACTTCGAGGACAGTGGCTGAGTGCACGAGGTGCCAAGGTCGTCGTGACGTACCACCCGGCGTTTCTGCTGCGCGACCCGCGGCAGAAGGCGGAAGCATGGAAGGATCTCCAGCGGGTGATGGGCGAGCTAGGTTTGCGTCCCCCGGCCAAGGCGTAACGGAGCAGCGAACCGGATTCATAAGAGCGAGCCCGGTTCGCTGAAAGCACAAGCTAGCTATTGTCGCCTGAAAAGTCGTTTCCGCTATCGAAGCTATCGCTGTCTGAGGAGTCGCCGAAGGTGGAGTCGTCATTGCCTGCATCTGCGAAGTTGTCGGACCCAAAGTTGTCGGACCCGGAAAGGTCGGATCCGGTGTCGTTTCGGCTGGCGTCGTCTTCGGTGTTGTAGAACGAGCCGCGATCGCCGGTGTCACGATCTGCTTCTCGATCCTGGTCGTAGTAGTTGTTGACCACGGTTTCGCCTGTGCCGCCCCCGACCAGTCCATGTTCATGGCCCCCGAAGCCGCGAAAAAGGTCTTCCATGCCTTGAAAGGCCAGCTCACCCGCAGCAACACCCGCGGCGGTTTGCATGGCACCGCGTAAAAAGCCACCACCGCCGGCACCGCCACCAAACGGGCCTCCGCCACCGAACAGGCCCCCGCCACCCGCAGGATATCCCTGCCCAGGGTAGGGCGGCGGTGGGGGAGGAGCATAACCCTGCGATCCCGGGTAGTTCACGGGTTGGTAGCCTTGCGGGGGTGCAGGCTGCGGCGGCTGGGAATCGGTTCCGAAGATGTGGCTCAGGAAGCTGCCGCTGGAGCTCCGCTGGGTTTGGGGGACCTGTTGAGCCTGCGCCCGCAGGGTTTCCACCTGCTGCTTGAGTTCGCGAAGCTGCGCTTGGGCCTGGTCCAGGCCATATTGCTGCACCAGCACCGTTTGGACGAGGACGTACAGGGCATCCGGGTAGCCGGAAAGGCTTCCCTGGATGTGTTGTTCGGCTTGTGTGTCCTTGTCATGCACATCGGTGTTGCGAATACGGCTGATCAGGCCGTCGATCATCTGCTGTTCCTGAGGCGTCATGTTTGGCGTGCTCCTTCTGTGCCGATACGTACGATGCGGCTCGAGGGGAAGTTCGGCTACAACGGGTTGGAGGGAAGCGTGGATGCTGCTAGACTTCTTTTTGTAGTTGCTCGGAAGGCTCACGTGAAAGTACTTGCGTGTGGCGTTTCGAGCAGAAGGTGTGGGGCTGTAGCTCAGCTGGGAGAGCGCCTCGTTCGCAACGAGGAGGTCAGCGGTTCGATCCCGCTCAGCTCCACCAAGCATCTATTCGCGATGTTTGTGGAAGAGGTCTCGTCAAGGGGCCTCAGTTGCGTTTGGGGCGGATGCGCTCTACCGGAACCACGCCAGAGCCTTCCAGCACGGAGTAAAGGTGATCGGCGGGCAGGTTGGTGAGAGCGTCCACCGCGCCCGAGGGCCAGCGGACTTCTACGGAGTCGATGTGGTCTGCCTTGGCCAGCCCGAAGTGGACACGCAGGTCGCTTTGCGACAGGTAGCTGCCGCCACTTCGGACCTCGTCGGTTTGCACCATACCCCCTGCATGGATCGTGATACGGGCACCCAGGGCCAGCCGATTGCTCTTGGTGCCGGCAAGCTCAAAGGAAGCCCAGTGCGTTCCTGGACTGCCCGGATTGTGCAGCAGAATCGGACTGCCGTCGAGGTTTTCGACAACGAAATCAACATTGCCGTCATTGTCGAAGTCAACTGCCGCGAGGCCCCGGCCCACACGTGGCTCCGTAAGAACGGGGCCTGCGAGCCCGCTTGCATCGCAGAACGTACCGTCACGGCTGTTCAGGAAGAGGTTGGACGGCTCGCGGTACCGGGCGCCCGACGGTAGACTATCGACCTGCGGGTAGACGTGCCCGTTCACGGAAAGAAGGTCCAGCCAGCCGTCGTTGTCGATGTCGGTGAAGACGGTGCCCCATTTCACGTAGGGGAGGGACGGAAGCGCCACACCGGCGTCGTAGGAGACATCGGTGAAGCTGTCTTTGCCGTCGTTGCGGTAGAGGGTGTTGAACTCGTCGGCGAAGTTGGTCACGTAGATCGAGAAACGGCCGGTGTGGTTGTAATCCCCGACGGCCACGCCCATGGAGCCCTGTTCGGAGCCGTCGCCACTGACCGCGGTGCCAGACTCAAGGCCTTCTTCGGTGAAGGTGCCCTTGCCGTCATTGCGGTAAAGGTAGTTGGGCGTGGAGTCGTCGGCGACATAGAGGCTTGGGCGGCCGGAGTTGCTGAAGTCCGACCAAACGACGCCCAGACCGTAGTAGCCAGGCTTATCGTTGGTTCCGGTTTGTGTGGAAACATTGGTGAAGGTGCCGTCGCCGTTGTTGTGGAAGAGCGAGTCACCGGCCCCGCGCAGGCCCCGGGGAACGCACTGGACATCGATGAACAGATAACGGCAGGTCGGGCTTTTGCCGAAGCCAGGGAGATCGTTGAGTTTGAAGTCGACGTAGTTGCTGACGGCAAGATCGACCAGACCGTCGCCATCGTAGTCGGCGAAAGCAGCGCCGGTAGACCAACGTCCATCGGCCAGGCCGGCCTTGGCTGTTACGTCGGTGAAGGTGCCGTCACCGTTGTTCCGGTAAAGCACGTTGCCGCCGAGGCAGGTGATGTACATGTCAGGCCAGCCGTCGTTGTTGTAGTCGCCCACAGCGCCGCCCATGGCGAAGCAGGGGCTGGCGACACCGGCCTTCGCGGTAACGTCGGTGAAGGTGCCGTCGTGATTGTTGTGGTAAAGCGCACTGATGGCCTTTTCGCCTTTGAGGCTCATCTCCACGGTAGGGGCGTTGGTGAGGTACAGATCAGGCCAGCCGTCACGGTCGTAGTCGATGACGAGGACGCCGCCACTCATGGACTCGAGGATGTACTTCTTTTCCGGCGCCGCAAGGTGATTGAAGTGAAGGCCGGCCTTCTTGGTGACATCTGTGAGCTGCGGCACAGCGTGGTCCTTGCAGACGTGAGTTTTGGCACCCGAAGGCACAGGGGTGGGTGCGCTATGGGCCTGGCTGAAGAGCAACGGAGCAGGGGAGACGCACAGCAGAAGAGCCGTGCTGATGAGGTGCGCTGAAGGAAGGGTCATACGGAAAGGGCCTGCTTGCATTGGAGCGCGTCCGCTCGATCAGTTCGAGAGTACATCGCCATGGTACAAGCTGCCGGCCCCTGGCAAACAGAGCGAGGTGCACGGACGTCGCTGAGGACGCCAGGGATGCAGGTTGACCGGTGACGAAGTGCCAGGAACGAGCGGAGGTAGGCCTATGTGAGATTGTCATTCGACGCTGGTGTGGGGGCGCATGTGAAAACCTGCATGCCGCCTTATTCCCGAAGCGGACTGCAGCCTCGTCAGGTGTTTCGTAACTCTGGCTGTCTGACATGCGATACCGCAGGCACAGATAGGAAGGGCGAACGACCTCCCAGTGTGCAGCGGGGCCCGTGAACGAGTCCTGCCCACCGTCGGACGCACTGCAAGGGATATGGTCTTTGACGCTCTGGGCCGTTCAAGGCTGATGCGGGACAGCACTGGCATCGCGGTTGCGATCCTTGATCCCGCGATAGGCTTTGAACTCGCGCTCCGCCTCGACGGTTTGGCCGGCCCGCTTATAAGCCGTGCCGAGCTGGTAATGAACAAAATCCTTCGATGGGTCGATGTGCTCAGACGCTTCAAGGTGCGCGATGCTGTCTTTCACCTGTCCATCTTCGAGGAGGAGTTTGCCGTATTCATACTGGGCCTCCGCGTGTTCCGGGTGTGCGTCCACCGTGCGTTTGAGCAAATCGCGCGCTTCGCCCTTCTGGGAGGTTTGCATCAAGGCAAAGGCGAGGGCTGTGCTGACATTTGGGTTTGCGGCATCCTGCTGCATCTCGGCGCGCAGCTCAGGAATAGCCTCCGCGGGCTGGTCCAAGTGGATGAGCGACTCACCGATCTCATAGTGCGCGAGGGCGAGAGTGGGTTCAAGCGCAAGTGCTTTGCGATAGCAGACCTGGCTGTCCTTGTAGTCTTCCGTGTCGATAAAGAGATGGCAGACGAGCGGAAGCAGGTCGCGGCTGAGCGACTGACCGCTCAGGGTCAGGGCGACGTGATTGGCCTCCTGCGCATGACCCGTGCGCGCCAGCGAGAAAGCATACGAGTACGCCGTGGTTGGGTCCTGGACGGAGAGCTGCTCGATCGGACTGAAGTCTTTGGCAGCTTCCGGGAAGTGCCCGAGGCTGAACTCGGACATGGCCAGCAGCAGCTGTGCGTGCTGGTCCATGGGAACCTGTTTCGCCTTGAGCCTGTCTTGGTAGAGCCGCAAAGCACGCGCCGCTTCAGTGCTGTTGCCCACACGGAAGGCGGCCGTGCCCAGGTTGCGCAGAGTGGTCGAGTTTGTTGCGTCCCAGTGCTCGGATTGCTGGAAGTCGGCCAGAGCCGCCTCATACTCGTGCTGCCGGGCCTCCGCCGTGCCCAGGTCGTTGAGGCTGCCGGCCAGCAGAGCGGTCAATTTCGCTTCGGCCGCTGCCTGCACCTGATTGCCTTCCACAGGAGCGGCTTCCACAGCGAGCGCGGACGGTGTGGTGGCGGCAAGGCTGCTGAGGGGCGCGGCGGCCATGGAACCCTCTTCGGTTTGCATGATCGACCGATTGCTTTCCGCGACGGCGGCCTGCTGGGCCAGCTTGTAGCGCGCTAACAGGGCGTCACCCCCGGTGCGATCTCCCTCTGCTTCCAGGATGCGACCCAAGCTGAAGTACGCGCGTCGAATCTGGTAGTTATTTCGCCCTTCGTCATTCCCTGTCAGCTTGATGGCCTTCTGGAAATAGGTCTTAGCATTCGCGGTGCGCTTCTCTCTGTTGGCGTTCAGGCCGAGGTAGAGCCAGACCTCGGGTTGGTTTGGGTCGGCCGTCGAGGCCGCGACCAGATGACGATCAGAGGCGACGAGATCACTGCCCTCCGTTGACTCGAGCGCACCCAGGTAGAAGTTGCTGAAGTAGTCATGGGGGCTGAGCTCCAACGCTCGCCTGAGATGGGCGAAGCTGTCCGGGTTGGGGCCCCACTGATTCATCTCGAGATAGGTCAACCCTAGAAAGAACTCGCCATGCGGGATCTTGGAATCCAGAGTCAACGCGGTCTTGAAGCTTTGGACCGCGTCGTCCATGTAGCCCGCTGTTCGGTACGCATCGCCTACTGCGACGTACCAGAAGGGGTTGCGGCTGGTGGCCTGGATCAGGTGCTGAAAGCTGACCTCCGCCTTATCCTTCTGGTGCAGGCTGAGATACGTTGCGCCGAGCGCGAAGAGGACGTTTGGGTCAGGCCGGAGTTGCAGCGCACGGGTCAGCGTAGTGATCGCTTCCTGCTGGTCTCCCGTATCCCGGAGAGCACTGCCACGTGTGAGCAGCGCACCCACGTTGTCCGGTTCGGTTGCAAGGACGGCATTGGCCTCGGTGAGCGCGGCTGCGCTGTGATGCGAATGCAGCAGGGCAGAGGCGAACTCCAGCTGCCGCTCTGGGGAGGGCTGTTGCCGCAGGCTGTCATGGAAAAGCGCCGTTGCTTGGTCGACCTCGCCTCGCGCAAGCTGAAACTGGGCGAGCAGCAATTCAATTTGCGCATTCAAAGCGCGCGAGGTGGTGCCGATGATTGCAGGGTCGCCACCCTGCACCGCAGCTGCCTGTGCACGGATGGCGTCCTGCAATGGCGCGAGGGAAGCAAGAGTGCCGGCAGCCTGCTGCGTCAGGTGCGGATCAGACTGTTTCTGGGTGTGAAGCGGCCGTTGCGAAACGAGATCTGCCGGCCAGAGCAGGGAAACAAGGCCCGCTAGGGCAAGGCCCGAAGCTGAAAAACGGAACACTCTACGATGGTGCCACAGCGCGCAGGGAGTTGGGTATGGGAGCATAGACGCCCAAACGCAAGAAGGGCAGAGCTGTTTCGCTCTGCCCCTCTTGCGTTGGATCTGTGACGGTTAGAAGTTGACGTGCAGCTCGTACTGGAACTGACGCTGTGCGTTGCCGACCAGGCCTGTTGCCTGACCGAACTGGAGGTTACGAGTCTGGCTTGTGATGACGTTGTTGCTGGCAGTGCAGGGCTGGTAGAGACCGTTTGCGCCAGCAGCGCCGCAGTTGTAGTTGTTGATCGCGGAGTTATTGATCTGATCGCCACGGAAGTTCGCATGATTGAGGAGGTCGAAGGCGTTGAACCGGAACTGAACCGTTGCCCGTTCACGCACGCGCCAATTCTTATCGATGGAGAAGTCCGTGTTGATCAATTTGGGCCCATGGCAGTAGCCGCGGGGTGAGGTGGCTGGTTCGTAGGTACCCAGGTGGTAGCCGATCAGCGTGAACGCCGTTGGGCTGAAGACCTGGTTCCCGGAAACACCGGTGCTGGTGCAGGTTTGTCCCGGGTTGATCAGAGGACGCTGCGGGTTGTTGTAGCCGGTCTGGAAGAGGCCGTTAACCTGGCTCGGCAGATGCGGGCAAAGGGAGATGGTTGCGGTTCCGACCGGGCAGTTGACCGTGTCGTATTGCAAGGCGCTTCCATTTTCACCGCCCGAGTAGAAGGACGTGATCGAGTTGCCTGAGTTGGCCTGCGTGATGCCTGTAGCCTCCCAGCCTCCCAGCGTTTGTTTGACCAAGTTGCTATGGCCTTGCAGCGCCGGCAACAGATACGTTGCGTTCGCGACAAAGATGTTGGGGCGATTGGTCGCGGTGTTGCCGCGATCAAGACGAGGGTCAGTCGCCACGGTAAAGGCTGACCCGGAACTGATGCCGCCATCGGAGTTATCGGTTGTGATGTCAGAGATGGCGTGCGACCAGGTGTATGCGGCCTGGAAGCGGAAGTTGCTCAGCTGCGTGCGGAAAAGTGTCTCCAGCCCGTTGAAGTAGGAGTCGCCTTCGTGTGTCCAGTAGGTGAGCGTCCCGAAGTTCGAATACGGACGGAAACTGTTCACGGCATTGCCGGGGGCGAAGGTTGCCGCCAACCAGTTTTGCGGTGCAACAGAGTTCACGTCATACGCCGAGGTGAGGTGCTCGCCGCGGTTGCCGACATAGCTGACCTGCAAGGTGGTGTTTCTGGCAATGGACTGCTCCACCGTGGCGTTCCACTGCATGGACATGGGCACGGTGTTGGCCGTGTCGTAGCCGCCCGACGGGGATGCCGCACCACTCAAGGTGGTCGGTGTGGCGCCGCCCAGAGCACGCGGAACGTTGCTGGCGTTCACGGCAAAGGGCGCGTTAGTTACCAGCGTGTACCGCGAAACGCGTTCCCGCTGGTAGAACATACCGTACCCGAGACGTACAGCTGTCTTGCCGTCGCCACGAACGTCATACGCAAGACCGACGCGCGGGGCAAACATGTGGTTGTTGACATCGACGAGGTACTTATTCGGACCTGCCGCGCCGGAGCTGAAGCTGGTGCCAAACTGCTTGTTGGCGTTTCCGCAAGGGTCGGTTCCCGGAACGACGATGAGGCCGTTGCAGGCGTCCGAGGCCGGCTTGCTCTTGTCGTAAAGGCTGGGAACGAAGTTCGTTTCCAGTCCGTTGGGTTGGTAGGTCGGAGGCAGCATGGAGTACCGCACACCGTAGTTCAGCGTAAGACGCGGGATGACCTTCCACGTGTCCTGCGCATAGAACTCACGATCACGCCACCTCAGCTGAGCGCGGACGTTGGTCGACGTTTCCGAAAGATCGAAGATGTTGCCGGGGATAAGCACGTCCGCCAGCGCATTGCCGGCCTGGATGCCACCTGCGTTAGTGTCCACGCCGTTTGCCGCGAAGGTCGGGTGCTCTGACGATGACGGGCCTGCCACCTCGTCCTTGGCGTTGAAGCCGAGGAAGAAGCCAGCCTGGATCGTGTGATTGCCGGTCACCTTGGAGACGTCGTCACGAACCGTGTAGATGTCCAGGGAGTTGTTCCATGGAGCGATCGTTTCGATGTTCTGTCCACCATACTGCTGCAGACCACCCCAGATGGTGGGAAGGCTGCCACCCTGGTTGGTCTTGTCGGCCGTAGGATACAGCGTTGGGATGGCGTTGCTCAGCTGCGTAATCAGGCCGGGGTTTGTGCCCCCAGGCGTGATGTTGATGCGATTGTCCGAGTAGGCAAACTCGGCGTCGTTGATCAACGAGTTGGTGATGTTGCTGGTCACCTTGCCAATGACCTGCTTGGAAGGTTGAGCCCAGTTGCTGTTGACGGAGGGGAACGGCGTGTCGCCCCAGTACTGATTGCCGTTGTACGCCGGATTGCTCCAGGTGTCCTGCACGTAGCGGCCCATGATCTGGTTGCGGGGGGTCAGGTGGTAGTCCACGCGAACGTTTTCCTGACGCCACTTCAGGAAGGTGGGCAAAGATTCCGACCAGGTGTTGCCACTGGAATCAGCTGCCTTGTTCGGCAGGGGGTAGTATGCCGCGATGAGCTGACCGGCAGGATCGGTTGCGTTCAGGACATGCGGGTTGCCGTTCTTCTGGAGGGCGGCCGAAAATGTCGGCTGTGTGGCACCGCAGGAGGTGTTGGTGAAGTCACCAGCGATCTCGGCAGCGGTAGCAACGCAAGCGCTTTGCGTAAAGCCGCGGATCTCGTGGTTCCATTCCTGGTTGAAGAAGAAGAACAGTTTGTCCTTCTTGATGGGTCCGCCGATGGAGTAGCCCCAGTCGTTACGACGGAGCTTGTCCTTACCGTCGTTCGGTTGACCAAGACCCGCATTCCGCCGGCTGAAATACGTGTACGCCGCCAGGGCGTTGTTGCGTCCGTCGTAGAACGCGGAGCCATGGAACGAGTTGGTTCCAGAGCGGGTCACGATGGAGATGATCGCGCCGGATGCTTGACCGTACTCGGCCCCGTAGCTGTTGGTGAGCATCTTGAACTCGGCGATCGATTCGATCGACGGGTAGATGAGGATGGTACGGTTGGAACCTACGTCGTTGTCATTGGCGCCATCGACGAGGAACAGGTTGTTGGTCGTGGGATTGCCGTTGACGGAAAAGTCAACGCCACCCTGCAGACCCTTGTTCTTGCTGTCGAAGTTGTTTGCACCGGACACGCCAGGTCCGAGCTGTGTGAGCTCGACGAAGCTGCGACCGTTAAGCGGCAGTTCTTTCACCTGGGTGCCATCGATGATGTTGCCGAGCGATCCGCTATCGGTTTGAACCTGGATCTCGCTGGCCTCGACTGTGACCGTCTCGTTGGCGTTGCCGCTGCTGAGGTGGAAATCACCGCGGGTGGTGGTGGCCACGTTCACCACGACGTTCTTGAGCGCTTGTTTTTCGAAGCTGGTGGCAACGACGTCGACTTCGTACGTTCCGTTCGGCACTTCGTCGAAGGTGTACTCGCCCTGACCGTTGGTGTGGGTTGTCCGGTTCGTGCCGGTGCTTGGGTTCAAAAGCGTCACAGTCGCGTTGGGAACTGCTGCGCCCGTGGCGTCCGTCGCTTGACCCACGATGCCGCCGGTTGTTCTCTGCGCGAAGGCGACTCCGCTACATAAACAAGCGAGGACGATTAGGTCTCGTTTCCTTGGGTGTTTCATTTGCCTCCAAAAAGCCTCAGACTTACAGCACTGCTCAGGCCAAACGCGCCGCGTCAGGAGAGAGATCCCTCTGGGCTGGCGGAGCCTGGACCTGTATTTGTGAGTCGCACAACAGTAAGCCCCTTTAGACAAGCGCTTGTCAACAGATCTTTCGGGAGTTACGTCACGTTACGGACTGAATTTCCGTGTGCTGAACGATGTGCTTTGCGACGGCTGGAAGCCCGGGACGCGGAAACGGCGCCGCCCTTTGGCGCGCAAGACGAGTTCCTGCCGTACTTTCCGCGCAGATTGTGCGCTCTGGCAGGAGATCCAAGGCCTGGTGGAGCGGCGGAGCCCAAGCCGGGGGCGTCCTGGCGGCTGCACCTCTGGGCGGCGGGCTGAGTTCTACACCTTTTGCGGGATAGACGGAGCCGTGCTGTGAGTCATGGGAA
>CAXTRM010000039.1:1119-3850 GCA_964246625.1 uncultured Acidobacteriaceae bacterium | reverse complement strand
CGCCAGGCGACAAAGGTTAGGCAAAGTGCATACAGCCACCTGCCGGAGCTTCAGCCACATGGGAGGTGCAGCCACTGCCAGAGCCTCGCCGCCGCTTTCCGCCAAGCCAACCGGATGGGGCTGGCACAGCCCGATGCGGTCTGCAGGAGAGGGTATGGGGTTAGGCGCCTCTTGTCTACTCGCAGCAGAGGTGCCGTTCGCAGGGGACACGCTGCTCAGCGGACGAGATCAGGGCCTGAGGTGCTCTTGCAAGAACGTGAGCTGCCGCTCGTAAGCGTCGCGGCGATGTTCGCGATCCTGAAAGCCGTGCCCCTCATGCGGGTAGGTGTGTTACTCGTAGCGTTTGCCCGCGGCCTGCAGCGCAGCGACAAACTGCTGCGACTCCTGCGGGGGTACCTGCGGATCGTCCTCGCCATGGAGGATCAGAAGGGGCGTCCTGATCTGGTCCACTTCGAGGAGAACATCGGCTTTCCGGTAGACAGCCGGCTTCTCTTCCGGGGTGCCGCCCATCTTGTACTCCCAACGAATGGCGGAGTTCCGATTGGTGTGCTGGAAAAAGAGCGCGCGGTCGACGACACCAAACATCTCGATGCCTGCAGCAAAGGTGCTGGGCAGCCGGGCGACCGCATTGGCGACGACCGTGCCGCCGTGGCTGCCACCCCCGATGGCGACCCGCGTCGGATCGGCGATGCCTGCCTCGACCACATAGCGCACCGAGGCGGCGATGTCGTCGATCTCACCGCCTCCGGAGTCCTCCACGTTGCTGTTGCGGAAGTGTTCTCCGTAGCCCGTAGAGCCGCGGAAGTTGGGTTCCAGCACAACGTACCTGTGGTCAGCAAGAAAGAGCGACCATGGCGAAGGGAGAGCGTGGTTTGGGCTTCCGGTCCGCCATGAGCCCAGATCACGGTGGGGTAGCGCGTGCCGGGCCGAAAGTGAGCCGGTTTATACAGAATGCCTGCCAGGGCAAGACCGTCCTGGCCGCGGAAGTGGGCGACCTCCGGCGTAATACCGAGAGCGGCATACCTGGACGGGGTTCCCGGCTCCAGCGGTGCCGCGCTTTGGGGTGCCCCCACCTGGGCGGGGAAGGCGGCGGGCGCTCGCAGTGCCGTGCCGCGGCTGAAGAAGAGCGTGTGGCTATCCGGCGACCACTGCGGGTTGGCTTCGACACCCGGCAAGCCGGTCAGCCTGTGAGGTTCTCCGCCGTTTGCGGGGACGATCCAAATATGGTGTTCCTCCGGTAGATCGCGATTGGACACAAAGGCGATGAGCTTGCCATCAGGCGACACGGCCGGAGTTTCGTCCTCACCTTGCCCACGCGTTAGCAGTTGAGCTTTGCCGCCGTGCGTACACAGGAGCCAGAGCTTGTCCCAGCCGGTCTCCTGCAGGATCACAATGAGATGCCGGTTGTCCGGAAGCCAGGCAGCGGTGTTGACGGCCCAGGCGCCGCCGCGGTCGTTTGGTGCGGTGTAGAGCACCCTGGGCGGCTGCACGGTACCGGTCGCCCGATCGAAGCGCAGGAGGTTCAGCTTGCCGGAGAAGACCTTTCGCGAGCGCTCTGTGTAGCTGATCGTTGTGCCATCAGGCGACCAGGCGGGCTGGGGATCGAAGCGGTCCGAAGAGACGGCATCGCCGTGGTCCGGAAGGTTGGAAGGCCCCGCTGTTTTCGGCGGCAGCGCGTCAGCCCCGCTGTAGATCTCCGTGGCGGCAACAGCGTGCTCGTCGCTGCCATCCGCGCGAATCACGTAGAGTTCATTGAAGCCGTTGCGACCGGATTGGAAGAGGATCCAATCACCATGCGGATTCCAGAGGGGGTGGTGGTCGGTGGCGCCCCGCGGATCGCCGGGGCCCGCTGGGTCGTGGGTCAAGCGCTTGGCTTCGCCGCCCGCGGCCGGCACCGTCCAGACGTCGCCCTGGCAGATGAACGCGAGGGTCCGTCCGTCCGGCGACCAGCTGGGCTCTGAGGCCGGGCTGGCGGCGTCCGCGAGTGCTCGAGCTTCTCCGCCCGCCACCGGGCGCAAGGTGAGATGGCCGCGCGCTGCCGAGGCGAACTGGCGACCATCGGGGGAGAGCACACCCGCGTTGTTTTGCGTTCCTGTCGCCAGCAGGTCATCAAGCGTCAGGTGCTGCTGCGCGTGCAGCGCGGGGAGGGGAGCAAACAGCACCAGCAACAAGGAGCGTAGCTTCATGGGAGCCTCCAGAGTGGAGCTAGAAGATGAACTTGGCGAAGGGCACAAGCACACGGCCGGAGATGATGGCGCCTTGCCCGGTGCCGTAGATGCTGGTGGGTGAGCTGACCGTGGAGGTGATAAGACCGAAGCCGCCTGCACCCACGTTGCCGCTGGGTACGGCGAGGTTTGTGTGGTTCAGCAGGTTGTTGGACAGCGGTTCATCGTACCCATGGTTGCCGCTGTAGGAGAAGCTCACGACATCGCGCCTGCCGAACGGCTGTTCCACCTCGGCGCTCCACTCCAGCACGCGGAGGGTGTGGAAGGTGTCGGGGTTGACATACAAGGTAGGCGCGCCGAAGGTGGTACCTGCCGTTGGCAAAGCCGTTCTGGAAGGCCTGGTCCGAGGCGACGGCGGCTGCCTCGGCTGAGCTGGCTGCAGTGCCATCGCCTACGGTGCCGCTGCTCACGGTGGGAGTGAACTTGTTGGTGGCGTTGCCATACACGTTCGTGGTGATGCTGCCGGCGATGGTATTAGAGAACAGGACTACACCGCCACGAACGAA
>CAXTRM010000039.1:0-1109 GCA_964246625.1 uncultured Acidobacteriaceae bacterium | reverse complement strand
CTCCCCATGGAGAGAAACGCGGCGGCCACACGCGGCTCGGTGACGATGCCTTTGAAGTTCTTGTTCTGCCCTGCCTGGATCGTGGTGTTGTAGGGCATGGAGGCTCCGGCCTGGTAGCCGTTTGCCAGAAAGGCTGCGTTGGCGCGCGAGTAGCAGTTCTCCTGGCACGAGGGATTGCCTTGCAGTTCGAAGCGCACGCCGTAGGTCAGGTTGAAGTTACGCCGCAGCTGCCACTCGTCCTGCACGTGGAAGTCAAGGCTGTTCAGGCGCGTGTGCACCGTACTGCGCACAGGGAAGGACTGCGTAACGGTGCTGCCCTTGCCTGTGCTGTTGACAAGGCCCCCGCGTGAAATCCGTGAGATCGGCAAAGGTGTAAGTCCCGATAACGGAACCGCTCGCCGCATTGGCATCGCTGATGCGGTTGTTGCGGTCGTTCACCCCTTACGGCCTGCAAACCGAGCGTTAACGTGATCGACTGCTCCTGTCCCACAAGCAAACGAACATGCGCGCTGGCCGGAGCAAGGCCTTGTGCTTCCGCGGTAACGTCGTACTCACCGGGCTTCAGGAAAGGAAAGCGGTAGTCGCCCGCCGCGCCCGAGGTGGTGTTCGTCTCGGCAGCGGTCTCCGGTTGCCGGATGCGAACCTTGGCCCCGGGCACGGCCGCGCCCGTCGAGTCGACGATGGTGCCGACCACAGTGGAGCTCGTCAGTGTCTGGGCAGACAGGCCGATGGAGCCAGCCAGCAAGGGGAAAGAACCACCAGGGGCGCACGAAATCGAAGGGGAGTCACAAATCCTCGTCGCCTCAGAAAGCCGAGCCGCCACAATCAGCGACACTGACTCACCAAGCAAGTTGAGTTGTCGAATAGAAGCTAGAGCAGAGGGGCTAGCGCACGACTAATATCGAGGACAACAACGACGCGTGAGCTCACCGGCCGTGGACGCAAGGACCATGTTCGCGATTACACGCATGCGGTATCTGTACCACATGCCAAGGCTGCCTTTGGGCCCCAGTGAAATGGATCCTGCAGATGGCCACGTGCTGGATGAAGTGCCATCTCATCTCGTGCACGGGGAAGCATTGTTATTCACCCCCGTGTACGAGATACTT
>CAXTRM010000038.1:15227-18595 GCA_964246625.1 uncultured Acidobacteriaceae bacterium | reverse complement strand
CCTCTGGAGTGTGATCTCTCTGAAGACCTCTCCGGACGGGACCTACCCGGGCATTCTTCGTAACCTTTTGACTATCGGCTTCCCCGTCGTGATCTCCACGCAAGTATCCATTCCGGATCAGCGTGTGGTCCTGAACCACTACAAGAAGCGGCTGAAGAAAATGCAGGCCGCCCAGATCGGAAACAAGGACCAACATCGCGTCGACGTCGCGGCTCAGGTTGCCACGCAGGAGTTGATCGAGATTCAAGAGGAGATCATCTCCAGCTCGGTAAAGACAGCGAAAGTCAGCCTGGTCATCGCGGTTCGCACCTCACAGCCGGCGTTTACGGCGCACGAATACGAAAAGGCTGAGCGCGAACTATCCACCAGGAGGCAGCAGGTGATGCACATCATCTCCCAGATGAACGGTGCGCGCGCATTTGGGGAATCCTTGGCGCAGAGGCGGCTCCTGATCTCGTCCTACCCGGGCATGGCCGAAGAGGATAGCCGCGATCATGACCTACTGACGCCTCATGCGGCTGACCTTATCCCGGTCGAGATGCCATGGGCCGGCACCACGCGCACGCCGCTCATGCTGTTTGAGACGCCGTACCGTCAGCTAGTTCCGTTCTCTCCGTTCGACGCCAGCCTGGAGAACGCCAACATGATTGTGGCAGCGGCTTCCGGATCCGGAAAGAGCGTGGCGATCGGCAACATGCTCCTGATGTGTGGTCGGCAGGGTGTGCAGGTGTCCATTATCGAGCGCGGAGACTCCTATCTGCCGGCTGTCACCTACATGGGCGGGCAGATGATCTCCATGTCCCTGGATAGCCGCCAGACGATCAACCCTTTCGATCTGGAGGAAGGCGACACGGCGCCGACCAATGATCATCTGGCGTTTCTGAAGAACCTGACCCGCTTCATGATCGGGGACAGCGGGACGACCGACACGGACCTGCTCGACAACCTTTTGCTCACCGCAATCAAGAAGACCTACGACCGTGCCGCGATGCGGACTGGAAGCAACGTCCCCACGTACAGCGATCTGAAGGACGAACTCGAGAACTACCACGACCAGGATAAGAATGAACTGGTGAACAAGGAAGCGCGCCTCGCTGCAACCAAGCTCCGCGCCTGGGTCGAGGAAGGCATGTACGCGCAGCTCTTCGACCGGCCGACGACGATTGATATGTCGGCCCCTTGGCTCTACTTCAACATCGAGCAGCTCAAAGACGATCCCAAGCTCGAAACGGCCATGAGCCTGCTGATCGCGTATGCGACCAACAAGCGAGCGGCGGGCAAAGCGAACAAGCGCTGTGTCACGGTCCTGGACGAATGCTGGTCTCTGCTCCAGTCTCCAAGCCTGGGACCAGTCGTCGTGCAGCTCTTCCGCACTGCCAGAAAGCGAAACGCCTGCGTGTGGGGTCTGTCTCAGGCGGTGGAGGACTTTACGGGTACGCCTGACAAGCCGAATGAATTTGGGGGCGCAATCCTCACCACGACGGCGACTAAACTCATTGGCCGGCAGAAAGGAAACTTCGATGTCCTGCGCCAGTTTCTGCACCTCAATGAGACCACGCTTCAGCGGGTCAAGAGCCTTGGCATGACAGAGAAGGGCAAGAAGAGCGAGTTCCTCATCGTCATTGGGGAGAATGCAGAGACAACGCATAGCCTCTACATCGTCGTGAGTCCGATCGAGTATTGGATCCTGACCACGTTTGCACGCGAGCGGTGGTATCGGCAGTACTGGCTCCACAAGCGCGGGGAACTGACAGAGACCGCAGCTTATGAAGCGCTTGCCGCGAAGTATCCGCACGGCATCTCGGATCTTGACGAGCTGCCGGAAGAGCGCTCCGGCGAGGTCATGCGCGTCGCTACCTCCGTCCCCCTGCCTCCCAAGCAAAAGGTTTTACCAGCCGGGCGGCTGGACGGATCGACAGTGCAGCATGCACCTCTGACGACCGCACTTGGCGGTATTTTCGATGCTCCTGCAGAACGACAGAAGGAGGTACACGCATGAAGGACTACCCTCGTCGGCTTAGAGTTGCTGGAGCCATCGTCGCGGGTTCTCTTCTGGTGGCGACCCCTGTTTGCAGGGCCATCAGTCTGAACCCTCTTGACTTCATCTTCAGCGCGATCAATAAAACGATCAGCGGGGACATCGGTGGCGCTCTCTCAAGCCTGAACTCTATCCAGACCACCCTGATGCAGGACGAGCAGAAGGTGCTCTTCCCCGTCTCACTGATCAATCAGTCCCACAACTACGTGAACACGATCGTGGGGAGCTACAGGGGCTGGATGTCGAGCGTCTTCACGCTGCCAGTCAATAGTGCACAGCTGCCGTCCAGCCAGAACCTCGAGCGGATCTTCCTCAGTGCGAACAGTGGCCAGGTAGCTTCCATGGGATCCATGTATCACGTCTCGTTCGGGTCTGTTCCTAGCGCTACGGCGGCTCCACTTGCACATCGCCAAATGGCCGATATGCAAGATGCCCTGGCGCAAGATGCCCTGGCGCAGTCCGTCGCAGCCGATCAGGCCTCTACAGGCATCCTCACGGTGGCCAATCAGATTGAGAATGAGGCCGCGACTACCGCGCCGGGAACGGCCGACATGCTTGCTGCTACGGCGAGAGCGGCCGAATTGCAAAGCTTGGCAAGCCAGCACAAGCTCTTGGCCTCCATGCTGCGTGAAGAAGCAGCTCAGCTTGCAGAAGTGAACGGCCGGCAGAAGCTGAGCGTTCAACAGATGCAGCAAATGAACACAAACCTCCAGGGAGTGCTTGCCCAGAAGTAAGGACAAATTTATGACCGCATCGCAGACAAAACAGATCGGCAAAAAGGTGGGCTGGCTCGCCGTCGCAGGTATCTTTGCAGCCGTAGCCGTTCCACGTCAGGCAGAGGCACAGTTCGGCCTTGACCTAGCGGCGGTGCTGGCCGGGTTAGAAAAGATCTCAAGCTTGTTGACCAGCAGCGTGGCCTCCCCTCTCAAGGCCATCCAGTCCGTGGAGAAGCAAGAGCAGCAGTTCCAGCAAACAGTCATGTATCCCCAGCAGGCGATCAACAGCGCCAAAGCGCTGTCGGCGAGCTTTACCGGCCCGATGCGAAACATGCAGTCTCTGTTGAATCTGAGGTACAGCAGTGCCACTCTCCCCGCTGCGCAACAATTGGAACAGGTGATGTTGTCCGGGAATGCAAACAACATCGGCTCCTTCGGGACGAACTACTCGCAGGTATACGGGACTCTCCCCACGGCCACGGCAGCGCCCCAAAACGTGAGGAACACGATCGACCTCACAGACGCCCAGGCTCAAGACGCCATGAAGAAGGCAATCGAGCTCGATGCCCTTGCCACTAGGGAGCTGGAGGTCGCGCAAACGCTGAATCAACAGA
>CAXTRM010000038.1:14198-15217 GCA_964246625.1 uncultured Acidobacteriaceae bacterium | reverse complement strand
CAACAGATACAAACCGCGGCTCCGGGCACAGCACCCATCCTTGAGGCTGAAGGATCAGCGTGGGTGCTTCAGGCTAACGCTTACAGCCAGTCGGGCATGGCAGCGTTGCTTCGCGTGAGGACGACAGAACTGTCGAACGCAGGAGCCGCAACGAAAAGCTCCACAGCTCAGACGCAGCAGCTGAACCAGAACCTGCAGGGCATACTGACCCCTCGCTGATAGGACACCATGGATCCGGGAATCTTCGAATTTCAGACAATGATGACGACCGTCGCAAATGGTATGTCCGGCAAGATGATTCCGGCGATCGTGAACGTGGCCTACGTTTTCATGATCATCAGCCTCATGCTGGGCGTCTATGAGGCCTATGCGCGAGGAGGAGACACCAGGGGACTTGCCGCCACAGTGATGAAGTTTATCGTCGTCGCTTTCATTTTCGGTAATTGGACACGATTTTTTTCTGATCTCAGCAACGGATGCGATGCGATTGCGCAGCAGATCGACAACTCGTACGGTGCTGGAGATCTCATCAAGGACTGGGGAGCACTGCTCGCCTCAAACTGGAGCAGAAATGGTTACACGTCCATCTGGAACCTGATCGCTAACGGTGGAGCGGCAATAGTGAACGCGCTAGAAATCGCCATCGCGTATCTGATCTTTCCCATTGCGGCCCAGCTCTTCACGCTTCTCTACGTTTTCTGGGGCGCTGTCCTGTACGCTGTCGGACCACTGGTCCTTGCGCTGGCACCGAGCAGGATGATCAACGGAACCGCAAAGTTCTACGCTCAGAACCTTTTCGTTTGGAATTGCTGGGCGATTCTCTATGCCGTGTTCGCCTGCCTAATCACAGCGGTCAACGGAAAAGACCTGATAGTAGCCCCTTTTTCACCGGCATGGTGGCCGCACAACCGCAAGTGTGGATCGGGCTAACCAGCATCCTCTATGCGGTATGCATATTGCTCATTCCGATTATCGCGATGGTGGTTCTGAAGGGCGAGTTCGGTGGCGTTGCTAGCGCC
>CAXTRM010000038.1:10489-14188 GCA_964246625.1 uncultured Acidobacteriaceae bacterium | reverse complement strand
GGGTTGCTCGACGACGCGACGGCGGCCATCGTCAAGGCCGCCAAGACCGGGAAGGGCGGCTCGGGGAGTGGAAGAAGCGCGAGCACACCTCAAGGCGGCTCCGGCGGCGGGACGTACCAATCGCGACCGCCGAATCCGACTCCACCCCGCGCCACAGTCCCATAAAGGTAAGACCACAACTGCAACGAGCTAAGAGTGAGGTGAGAGATGAAACGTCAAGCCGAGAAGATCAGAGAGCCGAAGTTCTATGAGATGGATGGGGCATTGCGCGCTTACGCAAACCGCTCCCTCGTGATTGCAGGCATCATGGGCCTCATCACTTTCGCGGCAGTCGTTGGGTTCCTGTTCGTTCGACTGCAGCCCCCTACGGTGATCAAGGTGGACAGCAGTGGGCAGGCGCAGGTCGTAAGCCCTTACGGTGCCGGCAAGCACCGCGGCCTTTTACCTACTGTTCTGGCCGGGGCGCGGAGCGCTGGCCCCGACGAGTATGAGAAACAGGCGTTCATCAAGCAGTTTCTGAACCACTATCTGACCTATGATCCGCACACCTTGGGCCAAAACTGGGCAGACGCGATGAACATGATGACCGGCAATCTTCGGCACACAGCATTGAATCAGCTGCAGCGTGACAATACCGTGGGCAAGCTGGAAGATGACCAGGCCCTCTCCACATTGCGAATCTCCAGTCTAGAAGCGAGCAAGGACGACCCACTCACCTACGAGGCGTTCGGTGTACGGACTGTGCACAAGATGGTGAACGACCACGAGACGATCGCCAAGCTGGTGGAGCAATACCACATCCGTCTTGCTGGTGCGGAGCGGTCCGCGGACAATCCCGATGGCCTGATGATCGGCGAGTACTGGTCCAAGCAGATTGAAGGCGAGAAGCGCGACGCCGTCCTGGATGGCACGCCGGGTTCTGAAGACGATTCTCAACAGGGAGGCAATCAGTGAGCACAGAAACAGGGAACGCAACACCAGCCGGGCTGAACGGTAGTAAGCGTCGAGGACGCAGACCGGCCAGCTCTGAAGAAGGACAGCCACCAGTCCGCTTCTTTGCGGGGGAGATGAACAAGGAGGGCATCACGCTCGCGAGGGAGTTCGCCTCAGAGCCCGAGGCACAGCTCAACGCCCTCAAGCTGGACCAACCCTACTTCTCTGTCGAGGCGTGGAAAGTGAAGCCCGACTTCAGCAATGGATCCATCGCGGTGACGAAGCAGCCTATCGGAAAACCGTAGGCGTCATCAGCGGACAAGTTCAGAAAAAACGTATCGACTAGCGCTTGCTACCGAACGGTTTTCTGAGCCACCTTGCGGGCCTTACTCGCAAGGATTTGTTCCGCTGATCCGGCTGCTTCAAGCCTGGTCAGTCCTCATCAACAGGACGACAAAGACCAGGCAAAGCCGGAGAAGCGGTCCCTCTCTAGCTTTGGTGGTCTCTTCGTGCGCAACAACAAACACAGGGAGACTCGCTATGCACAAGATGGAAGGAAACGTAATCGTGATGTTGGACGTGCAAAAGGACGGAAGCATTGTCGAGCGGATTCCCGGCGTAGGCCAGGATTCGACGACAGCGAACACGCTTCTCGGTGCGATGTACCCCAACGCCAAGATCGCCATCGTCAGCGTGCCCACAGAACTTCTCGAAGATCATGAGGAATCTGCGGTTGCACGTACTCTCACAGGTGTTCGTCACAACGGCGTGCACTACAAGATGGTGGGAGCCTCTGGTTCCGCCAAGAATGGCAAGTACTACTTCTGCGATGCCGCTCATGAGCCGGCCCTCGCGAAGCGTTTTGCAATGTGGCCAGAAGCGGCAATCACCTACTTCGGCATCCTGGTGTCCAACCTCAAGGTTGTTCACCAAGAAGCGGACAAGACGGTGTTTGTCGTTGAAGACCTCAAGCTGGGAACGAACGACTGCCGCGGATGGATCAGGAAAAGCCTGTTCCAGAAGCTGCAGCAACCAGACGGTTACTTTTACCAGTTCCGTTTGGCGTTCGGAGACACCCAGGCCAAAGGTAGCTTTAAGGTGATGAGCGATGCTGTAGCCGACGCGCTCGGTTGCGACATCATCGTGCCTGAGAGCTCGATCAAACCCTCTCCAAAGAAGAGCTCGATCCTCAAGAGCTTTCTCGGAACAGAGGTGCAGTCCTTTCGTGGTCCGGTCATCATAGGCATCCGGGAGATTTCTCGGCCGCTTACGTTCGAATCGAGCTACACGGTTCTGCAACACGCCCCTGAAGCTGCAATCGCTACGGAGATTGTGCCGCAGGCGCGTGAAAAGATCGAAGCACTCAAGACAGCATGGGCAGAACGCAATCATCAGGCGCTTGTCGACATGATTGGTTGCTCTGTCCGGAACGACGATCCCGAGGGTGTTGAACTCCAGAGGATCATCGAAGCGACACTGTTGGCTGACGGTAGTGGGGAGCTTACTCGGCATCCCTACATCCATCGTCAACTGGATCGCCTGCTGGCACGTTGGGCTTACAAGCTGATGACGGGAGGAGGCCTGGATCTGCCTGCGTTCGCGCTTGCAGATGATGGAGTGCTCTACCTCGACAACGGCAAGGTGCGTTCTGCGGCAGATTGGATGCCAAGGGACCGTGCCATCACCTCCAGCTCTTCTGACCGGAGCCTTTGTGTGCGCTATCCCGTGCGCATGAAGGAGGATTTGCTTCCCATGGTCCATCTCCACGCAGAAGAAACTGCTACCCTGCTCTCCGCTTCCGAAGGCTTGGATCTCGAGCAGGCGCGCACTGTTGTAGCTGAGCAGCTGACTCTCAAGGGAACGTACACGCTTCATTCGGAGACTGCCAAGTTGAACGGCGGTGATTTCGACTTCGATTGGGTGTGTGCTATTGAGAGCGAACGGTTTCCACTCTTTGTGGCCGACCGCTTCGCCCTCACGAAAGCTCACAAGGTGGTGAAGACCAAGCATGAACGGTCCAAGTCGCCATGGTTCAACCTCGAGTTTGTTGCCCTGAAGTCCCGGGGTAATCAGATCGGGGTCATCACGGACCTGATGAGCTCCTGCGTTGCAGCCGACCGTCACGATTTGCTGTATGAACTCGTGGCAGAGCTGCAGAAAGAGATTGACTCGCTCAAGCACAACGTTCGCGCTGATCGTACCAAGTTGCAGGCGATTCGTACGGAGGTCGGCGCCGCACCCTGGCTTTCTCTCAAGAATGCCAAGACGGTCTCCGAGCTTCCGTCCAGTCTCGAGGTCAAATCGTCTGATCGTATCGGCAAGCTCTACAACCAGCTTCGCAAGGACATTGCGGATCTATTGGAGAAGCCTTTTCCGATCGAACAGTTCCGCGGTCTGATCACGGGCGACAACATCACCGAAGCCATGTTTGCTGAGGCGCGTCTGGTGAACACCGTGTACGCAGCTGGACACGGGATTATCCAGGCTACTTTCAGCAAGGAAAAGCAGCTTCTGGATGCAGCACGGGAGAAGGTCAAGGGCGCAATCCAGTCCCAGGACCCGAACACCATCAAGTTCGCCAAGCGGGAATTTGCGAAAGCAAGTGCCAGCTTCCGGCGTGCTGAAGATGCAACGCGGGATCAAGCACGCTCTCTCCAGGCCATCATCGGCTACTGGGGTCAGGGCAAGCGAGACAACCGTGAAGCGTGGTGTGCTGCTCTCCACACGATCGTCTCCAAAGGACGCGGCATGGGATCGATCCTGTTC
>CAXTRM010000038.1:6470-10479 GCA_964246625.1 uncultured Acidobacteriaceae bacterium | reverse complement strand
GTCGTGAATGCCATCGCGGACCGGACCAGCGGAATCAAGTCGATGGTTCAGGTGAAGGACAAAGAGGGTGCCGTCATTGTTCGTGACGGGGCGTTCTTCTTCACCCGCGGAGCTGAAACGCGCTTCATCTTCCGTGTTGACCAGAAAGGAGCCCTGGTCTACACACAGCAGCAGTAGTTCGGCCCACTTCGGATGCTCGAAGTGAAAACCCAGCCTTCCGCAAGGGAGGGATCTGCAAGCTCCACGCTTGGTGTCCTTCCCGTAAAGGAAGACACCAGCGTGGATAGAGAAGGAGAGAGAATGCGATTTCTTTACTGGCGCGTGGAACGGGCAAGTGCCGGATCTGCGAAAACTAAAGTTCGGATCGAGCTCCAGCGCGACCCGGACTCATACACCTACCAATGGACCGTTACAGAAAAGCACACTCGCAGGCTCAGCAAGCGTGAATTGCACGAACTGGACATGCTGGTTGCGAAGTATGTGTCAACGCTCGTTGAACCCGCTCCTCAGAATCCCGAGGAACGTACGATCTACACCCCGCTCTAGCAGCGGCATACATCCATCGCATAACCACGATGGGTACAACTCAGACCTTCCGATCAGGGAGGGAACAACAAGCATCCGTGCTTGGCGTCCCTCCCACATCGGGACGCCAGGCATGCGGAATGGAGAACACATGCGCTCTATCTCTCAGTGGCTGGCGGACACATTCTCAACGCGGTCTCAGGTGCGGCTCAAAATCACGTCGCGTGGACGCCACTTCGCCGTCTCCACGACCCCTGGTTACACGTTTCTGGACAGCCTTTGTGTAGGTAATCGCTGGGTCAAGAAAGCCAGCAATCTCGAACCAACACTTCGCCAGTACAAGGAAGCGTTGCAAGGGTTGAGGCACGATCCAGGTGTTGCCCCACACAATGCACTCATGCAAGTCATGCCGGACGTGGTGGCTTATGTGAGAACACTTGGCGACGGTGCTTCTGTTCGCGCGGAACGGCAATTCGTCGTTTACCTATGAGCTGTACGAACGCTTGCAAGGGAGAGGTCAACAGACCTCTCCCTCAAGCCCCGGGAGAGTAAGCATGAAGATCAAGATGGCATTGGCGTTTCTCGCGGCGTGTGGCGTCGTCGGTGCTCAAACCATTACTCATCAGCCTGTCAACCCGAACTCCGTTACCAGGGTTGCCACGGCGCTCAATCACATCAGCCTCATCGAGATGCCGGAGCCCATCACAAACGCGGCGATAGGGAGTGAGGACTTCCGGATTGAATGGCACGGCAGCACTGTTGCGCTGAAGCCTCTCCGGCAGGGTCAGTCCACCAACCTCTTCATCTGGACGGAGCATGGTCAATCGAGCTACGAAATCCTTGCGCCGGCCGAGGTCGCTTCGGCCGCTTTCGTGATCGATCAGACCGAAAGCCGGCCAGTTGCTGCAAAGCAGGTGGAGAATCCAGTCCGGCCGGATGGCACCGAAATCCAGAAACTTGCCGACATGCTGATCGCGCAAACGATGCTACAGAGTGCCCCGGTGAACAGCCGCGGCGTGAAGGATGCCAAAGACCACGTGAACGTGCGGATCTCTGACATCGTTCGTGATAAGGACTCGCTGTATGTTCGGTACGTCGTGTCCAACCCTGGGCAGCATTCGTATCGGCTGAGCGATCCGGCTGTCCTCAGTGTTGTACCCACCTCGCCAGGAATCGCGATCAGCGCGCTCAAGGGAACGCAGCTCTCCTCACAGAAATTGACTGAGTTTGGAACCGGCAGTATGACTGCAGTGCCAGTACGTGAAGCCCGGCTCTCGAGCCGGGATGTAAACCCTGGCCAGAGCGTCGAAGGGGTGCTCTGTTTCAAGCAAACCGAAGACAAACCCCAGATCTACCGATTTGTCTTCGCCAACGACCTGAACCACCAGGTGGATGCAACAGCGGTGCTCTGATGCCAGAAGCGACAGTTCTTAATCCGGAGGAGGCGCGCAAGCGCCTCCTCTTAGCGTATAGGGCGGGTAACGAAACCAGCTTTCTTGAAATGCTGACGATTCCCGTCCTCGATCCGGTTGACCAGCGAGACGCAAAAGGGAAACGACGACTCCACCCCATGTTTGTCGTGGGTGGTGTGCTCTTCCTGCTGGCAGTAGCGGCTTTCTTCTTTTTCACCCTGCGTAAGTGAGGTCAACATGCCCCCGAATCAGAACCCAAACCGTCCCAGAAACGATGGAGCGGATGCCACGCTTGTGGCAGTCTTCTTCTTCCTTGCCATTTTTGGCCTGATCTTCTACGTCGCTTATAGCCGTTTGCACCTTCGCGCGAACCAGTTGGTGGAGCTGGGGCTCTACCCGGTACTCGCGGGCGTCTTCCTTTTCGAGTGGGTGCGGTATCAGGCGACGAAGCGGGTCAAGCTTGAGGAGGCGTGGCCGCGGCCAGTGCCGTTAATGTCCCAGCAGACCATCAGCGAGCAGGTGGAGCAGGCAAGAAAAGACGGCGCTGTACTTCTTGGGCATGATATCCACGGAGAGCCGCAGTTCTGGTCGCACGACACACGTACCTACCAAGCAAACTGCTTCGGGATGACGGGTGCGGGAAAGACGACCCTCATCCAGTCCATCACGGAACAAGACATCGCGAGTGGCGCCCCGATCATCTTCATCGATGGCAAGGGCGAATGGGACCTCTTCGAGCGACTCCTTCCGGCAATGGAGGCAGCAGGCCGGATTGGTGATCTGCGGGTGATCAACCCTATGCGCCCCGACATCTCGGTCAACTACAACCCGTTCTGGTCGCCCGATGGTAACTATGAGCAGCATGTCAGCTTCATCTTCGAGAGCTTCAAGATGGAGAAGGACTTCTTCGAGGGACACCAGCGTGTCTATCTTGAGAACATCGCGCGCATCCTGCACTACACGGGAGTCCGCTTCAACTTCCATGATGTTCTTGTTGCTGCCTATGACCAGGACATCCTGAAAGAGCAAATTGCGGCCGCCATCAAGAACACAGAGGGCTCCAAATCCATTACGCAACAGCAACGGCTCACTCTCGATATGAGCATTCGTAACCTGCTTGAGTCTTTCGGGGATAGGGAGCGGGTAGCGAAGATTCAGGGTCTGATTAACAACTTGATGACGTTCATGGCCGATGACATCTCCCTTATCACCGGGCCATACGAAGATCTTCTTTCACTGGAAGACGTGATCGAGCAGAAGCTGATTCTGTATGTCTCACTGAACGTCAACGTAAATGAGCGTGCAGTCACAGCGCTCGGGCGCATGCTCCTGCAGAACCTGCAGCTAATGATCGGCAGGCGGTACGAAGACGCCAAGCGGAACCTGGAGCAACCGTTCGTGAGCGTCATCATGGACGAATTCTCGCCGTTTGCCTACGAGAACTTCGCGCGAATCCTCGTCACGGCCCGCGGCGCCAACGTCGCATTCCTCTTCGCGTTGCAGAGCGCTCCCCAGTTGTTGCAGGTAGGCCGGGGCTTCCGGAATGACGTCGCGAGCGCCCCGAACACCACCTTCATGCTGCGGATCAAGGACGAGGAAACGGCGCAGGACTTCCTGAAAGCGTCCTCGAAGATCCGCCAGATGCGGCGCAGCATGCGCATCCGGAAGAGCGGACTATTCCAGGCGAACTACAAAGAAGAGGAGCAGGGAAGCCAGACCGAGGTGAAAGACACCCTGGCCCAGGACGAACACATCAAGCGTATGCCGACCGGGCAGATGGAGATGCTCTTCCCAGACCGGTTGCGCGGAGTCCTGCACAAACACGTACATATTCGCCGGCCCAGCCAGCAGTGGCTGCCTGGAGTTGCCGAGAATTTGTACCCGAAGTACACCAGTTTGCGGCGGGGATCGAAGGGACTCAATCTCAGATTCCCAAACCTAGAGCTTGAGGAAGCCCGCAACCGGAAAGGAAGAAAGAAATGATCGCAGGAGGGAAACTGATTCTTGTTCTAGTGCTAGCGGTCCCAGCGGCCCCGGCGTTTTCACAGCAGAGCTCCACATCGCTCACGACG
>CAXTRM010000038.1:5182-6460 GCA_964246625.1 uncultured Acidobacteriaceae bacterium | reverse complement strand
CCCGGCCCCCCCGGCCCGCCGCGCCGGCCGACACCAAAGCGCTGTGGAGAAAGCTCTTCACACCGTCAACCCGCAGGACAAAGACTATGGAGCGGCTCTGGACTCGGTACGGCTGGCGGCCATTGAAGAGACGGTTGAGAACTTTCTCTGGTGGACTGACCTGGTTCTCGCAGTCGGTTTCGCGCTCAGTATGGCTGGAAATTACTGGCAGCACCGACGATCAGAAGACCGGTTACGGATCAGCTCTGCGATTGTGGCGCAGCTGTACAACAGCCACATTGCATCCCGGTCGAAGGCCTTCGAAGCAATTGCCAAGCACAACCACCTGGCTGATCTTTATAACGCGCAGAGCGACGAGCTAACGAAGGTGAGCCAGCAGAAAGAAACTAGTGAGACGAAAAGGGGTCGCCAGGATGAGACGAAGCTCGCTCAAGATCTGAGGCCCCCAGCTGATAGAGCTCAGAGCACCGAACAAACGCCTGCTCGATCCACAAGGTAGCGACCGGAAAAGGGAGAGCGCAAAGCTGGCCTAAACGAGGGAACTATAGGAGGAGGTACACAGGATGACGAAGATCTTGTGACACAACTGCGGGCCCAGCTTGCAACCAGGGACGAGCAGCTGGCTGCGAAGGACGTACAGATCGGCGCTAAAGACCAGAAGATCCAGAATCTCAGGACGCAAATAAATCGTGCCCACACCAGCCTCACAGAGGAGCGTGAGGGACGACCTGTGAGGTCGGCGTGATCGTTCAATGTCTCACTTTCGGCTCTTTATGGTGGCTGCGGCCTGGTCGGGACAGAGCGCATTCCGAACGCTTTACCGCACATGCGGCTGTGTTCAACACTACGGGTTTTCGTAAGGGAGCAAGGGAACGTAGAAGCTGGATCGTCGCCGGCGTCGTCCGTTTCAATGTGGGAACTCTCCTGAATCAACGCTTGGATCCTGCGGAGCTGGAAGGGGGGTCCTACCAGACCGCCGGGATCGAGCACTCCGGAAGCTGGAACCGCCTCCTACTGGCAAGGCGAGTGCGTGCGGTAGCGGTGCCCGATGCTGTCCTAGTGACGGTGCACAAGAAGGATTTCGGCCGTGTTTGTTTTGGCTCGGAGTGGAGGACACCTGGGGTACGAATCGTTGCTGCCAGTGTGCATGGCGAGGAACAGGAGACCCTGTTGTGGCTGCAGGTTGGTAGTGAATTCATAACTGAGAGGGGAACATGGCGATGCCAGCAGAACAATGGGAAGGCGCAACTGTCACTGACCGGCACGCCTCGTTAGCCG
>CAXTRM010000038.1:0-5172 GCA_964246625.1 uncultured Acidobacteriaceae bacterium | reverse complement strand
CTTACAAAATTAGCGAGCAGCGCGACGTGCCTCTGTTGCTACAGGCGAGAAACTGCACGTTCATCTCGCACGATCAGCTGATGGAGTACGCGTTGGAAAAGGGATTGGAGAGGAGCCGTCGTTCTTTTAACTGGCGAATCAATCGTCTCCTGGATGGCCGACTTCTTCTCTCAATCGGACGGGTGCTCCCCTATACCGGCCAGGTGTACACCATAACGAGGCAGGGGCTCAGCCTTCTGGAGACCTTCGGCGAAGGGCTTGTGAGCGTCAATTCGGGTTCGGAGACACTAGCGAATCGTCTTCAGGCTCCCCACTTCCTGGAGCTGATTGAGATACGTCGATCCTTCAGGAAGACGGGGATCCTACAGCACTGGCAGACGGATAGGGAGCTAAGTTCCCTCAACTACGTCCTTGGAAGCCCGCTAGTGAAAGACTATGACGCACTCGCACAGATCACTTGGGGACAGAAGGCGCTACGCCTTGCGGTGGAGTACGAGCGAACGCTGAAGACCGCGGCACGGTATCAAGAGATCGCTAAAGGCATCCGAGATGAAGATCAAGTAAGCGCGATTCTGTACCTGACGCCAACACCCGATCTGGTTTTCACCCTTTCGGCCGCTTTCAAGAAGCCAGAATTGCCGATGCTCTTTACCGCGTCTAGGCGTTTCCACAGCACGGGTCTCGAGACGAGTGTGATGTTCTCCTATGGGACGATGCGCCAGCCAATGACGGTCGCGGAAGCGCTTGAAGTTGTGGCTGGGGTCGCAGAGTAGCCGACCGTCGCTGAAAGCGGAACCCCTCAACAAAACAGCGATCAGGCCCCTTCAGTCATCCTGAAGGGGCTTTTCGTGTCCGCTCGAAGTACACCCGCTATCCCCTCCGCGCTTTCGAGCTGTCTTCCATCTGCGTTGCCGTGAACGTGCAGTCGCCCTGCCGTTGCCCTACCGGCACGACTGCCAGAACGCTACCCGTACCAATCCCAAAGCCCTTCCGCGCCATCCTGCCGCCCTGCCGCGAGCGCTGCAAGGTAGCCCAAGCAAAAGACTTATTTCTGACTACCTACTGTTTGCGCTCCAGAAATCCACAACAGGCCAAAAACCTCCTTCCAGCGCGAAGAGAGGTGTTTCCGAGCGTCACGTAACGAAAGCGACACGAACTCGTATTTGGAGAGGTCCTCATGACAGATATTCACGGCTTACTTCATCGTGCAGGGCCTTCCACAGCTCTGCTTCTCAACTTGAGTGGTGGCAAAGACAGCACGCGGATGCTCGGCTTTGTGCGCAAGAAGTACCCTGCGGTAAAGACGTATGCGGTGATGGCCGACACGGGTTTCGAGCATGTGAAGCCGGTCCCAGCGGTGGAATGGTGTCGCGATATTGCAGCGCGCTTCGGGCTTCCCCTTACAGTCGTCCGCAACCCAAATAAGACCTATTTGGAGATGGTGCGCCGGCGCGGGATGTTTCCGTCCGCGCAATTCCGGCAGTGCACCAGCGATCTGAAGCGCGGTCCCATCCAGAAGTTCCTCCGCACGATTCCGGAGAAGGTGGTCATTAATTGCATGGGAATGCGTGCTGACGAGTCCGCCCAGCGTGCACGTCAGCACCCCTGGAAGGAAGATAGAGAACTGAGTAGGAACGGCCGCACGGTGTACAACTGGCTGCCCATCTTCGAGGAGACCACCGAGCAGGTGCTCACGTGGCACTGGCAAAACGGTGTTCCATTGCACCCGGTGTACGTTCCCGAATACCACCGCGACGGGACCGAAGGCGGCTACCTCCGGCGCTTCTCTTGTCGGGTGTGCATTTTCGCTACCGACCATGACTTGCGCATGATCCACCAGCATGACCGTGAGGCGTTCGATCAGATCTCGGCAATTGAGGCGGAGATTGGGTTCACCATGAAGTCCGGCCGCTCACTCGTCCAGATCGTGAATGCACCTGCAGCTCCTTCACTTGACCCGACCCAACTCAGCCTATTCGCCAAACCCGAGTAACGCTTTGACTGAATCGGAAGCTGACCTTAGGGTCCGTTCACAGCGGAAGTGATGTACCAACGCCGCCTATTCGTTGCAGCAAAAGGAGACACATGGGAGAAGCGAAGCCTGGAAGAGTACTGGACTGGACGCCACTAGAGAAGGCTGTGCCGCCCAGCCTCTTGGGCGCTTTCATGCACATGGGAGAGGTTGGCACGATCCAGCAATACAAGCATCGTGACACACGAAGGTATCTCTATATCGATTCGGACTGCAAGCGCTTCTACGACCTGCTTGATCGTGGAGAGGACACCGTATTCGTTGAAACAGATCGAGGCGCTGCCCTTCGCCGCGTTCTAGACATGTGCTGCTGTGAGGATGCTTACCCACCATTTGATCCACCTCGGCAAGAACGTAATGCGCTTACTGTCGGCGCTGGTACGGAAGGCGCTCGTGCAGCCAGCCTTCTCGAAGGCTTCCTGAAGTTCCAATGTGCTGTGAATTGGTGGGTCCTGGACGAACCGGATGAATGGGAAACTCTGCTGGTGTTCCCAAGTCTGAACTACGAGCTGCTGGGTCTTGCTGGCCTCATTACCGAACAATTGAAGGGGCATTCCAGCTCCTCTTTGGAGCGCCGAGCGCAGGAGATCCAGGTCGTCCTTAAAAAGCTGTGGGTCCCCAGTACCTGGCTTGCGCAGCCCGAAGAAGGCGATCGTTCACCTGCAACCATGGTCAGAGCATGGCGTACGTTCTGCGAGCTGGTTGCTAAAGAGACCGGGGAAGCTCCCACCTACGGTGTTCTGCGTCCTCAAGAACCGAGCTGGACGGAGGAACCCAGCCAAGCTCAGGCGGCCGCTGATCTGGAGTTGCCACCAGAAGAAACGGACGTCACGCAGGAGCTCGCGATCCTGTGTCCAGCAAATACGGCGCAGGAGGCCATGAGCTTCTGGCACCGTTTGCTAAAGACGCTCGGACTGTAGATGTCGCTGCGGTCCGGCGTCCGCCTGGCTGTCGACTTACGAGTTGGACGGAATACCAGCTGCGGTCTACGTTTTGTTCTGCTCATCGGCGACGACCTCAGACTGTGACGCGGGAGACACCATCATGCTGACGACACGAAGGATCACAGAGATCAATGCTTCTCCAAAACCGCTGGCGTGCGCCTGCCTAGATGTCAGAGGCAGGACTAAAAGCAAGTGTGCAGACTGCGGCGGTAAAGGCGGAATGAAGGGCTGCGCGACCTGCTTCGGAACGGGCATGTCTCCGCAGAACGGCGTTGTCCGCGTCTGTGGCGAGTGCACGGGACGTGGCTACCTCTTCCACGAGTTCCCCGCTTCGATGCGAGCCCTGATCGCGAAGCGTCGGCGGGAACGGGCTCAAGCAGCGACAGCACAGCAAACCTAACGGATGCAGGAAGTCCCTGCGGTCCATGGAGCCAACCAGCCACTTGGCTCCGTGTGAACGCGGACCGTGGCCAACCTTGCCTGTGAAAGGAGCCAGCATGCATCTTCCGAAAACCCGCCACGCCGTCCTCAAATCATTTGAGCACGGCGTGACCGACACCTCCAAAGGAGCCTTCATCGGCTCCTTTTCTGTTGCATCCACCTGTCTCTTGCTCGACGCCATCGCCTCTGAGGTGGTCCCTGTGTGCCGGCAGGACGTGCTCGATGAGCGCTTTGTTCTGGCTGAGAGTGACGCCTTTGTACCTGCTGCCTGGGCCCGCGCGTGTCTGCCCTTCCAAAATACGAGGGCCTTGCCCACTGTCATGGAGTGGCGCTGCCCTGGCTTGCCGGCTCTGTTCACCGTCACTTCAGGCTGTCACCGCAGTAGGTCCCTTCGGAGCAGCCCGGGCCAGACATTGGCTTGTGCGGTGAGTGGGTACCGGCATTGCGACCCATCACAAGCGCGGATCTGGAACGGTGTTGTGTACCGGAAAGCGTACCGGGGCTGGCGGCCTGTACGTGACCTCAACAGAGCGGCTGTCCCCCTCGACACGTTGCTTTCACTTGCGCGGGCTCTGGGCGTGGAGGTCGAGTCCGGCCTTCGTTGGACAGTGTGTCGCTGGTTGCACGCACAGCTGGACCGCAGTTCTCGGCCCATGGCAGGACGGCGAACGGAATACGCCCTTCAGAACGACGCTACTCACACAGCAGCCTGAGGCTGCATAACCAGAGGGCCCGGCCTAGATCCGGGCTCTCCTCATTGGAGACAACATGGACACGATCCTGTCCTGGGGAATGGGCGTTGAATCGACAGCCATTCTGGTCCGCTGGCTTCTGGAACCTGAAACGCGGCCGTGCGATATCGACGAGTTGCTGGTGCTGACAGCGCAGACAGGTGACGAATACGACGACACCCGTGTGCTCTGTGAAGAGCACATCCTTCCGCTCTTGCGGGCACACCATGTCCGCTTTGTTGAAGTCGCTCGTCGTGGCCATCTCGAGAAGGAGGGCATCGTCGTCCTCTCGGACAGCCGAGCACCGGCCTGCATGCATATGGATGGCGCCTACAAGCTTTCGGACGAACTCCGTGCCGCAGGAACGGTTCCCCAGTTCGGTGGTGAGCATCGCTGCTCTCTCAAGTTCAAGGCCTTCGTGATCGAAGCCTGGTTGCGGAGTAGCTTTCAGGTCCCCGCGAAGCACGCCTTTGGTTACAGTCTCGATGAGCCAAAGCGGGTGGCGAAGAGCGAACAAGCGATGGCGGATCGAGTGGCTTTTGGCTTCAGCTCTGAGGAACCGGGGCGCGCATGTCGTGCATCCAGCTACGATCGCCCTAACCGCATCGGCTTTTACCCCCTCATCGAGTGGGGCTGGACCCGTCAGATGTGCTTGGATTACCTCTTCTCTAAGCTGGGCGTTGTGTGGGAGAAGAGCGCCTGCGTCTACTGTCCCTTCAACCAGCTTGGACCGGACGCTCTCCGCCGCCACAAGCGCCATCCCGTCCAGGTAGCTCAGGCTCTGCAGCTTGAGCTCGTCAGCCTGTCCCTGAATCCCCGAGGGTCGCTGTACAAGAAGCAGTCCCTTCAGGAGTACACCGACCAGAACGGGGGCCACGAGGCCATCGGGCTTTTTCGGGAGCAACTCTCAGCACAGCCGTGGAGGATCTATCGTGTACGGCGCATCTATGGTGCCAAGAAGGACGCCCATGGGCAGCAGCAGTCGGACCGAAAAGGGCAGGCCCTTCGTGCCGTGGAGCATCAC
>CAXTRM010000037.1:18323-18667 GCA_964246625.1 uncultured Acidobacteriaceae bacterium | reverse complement strand
ACACTCTAGAGTACGTGTCAGCCCAATTTCCATTATCAGAGCAGGACATCTCTGAGCGCCTCCCTAATGGAAGAACGAGAGTGATGGACCGGGTGCTTTGGGCAATCACCTATCTGCGCAAGTCGGGTTTGATCGAGTCGGTTTCTTGGGGTGTCTTTCGTATCACTGAACGTGGTCGTGAGTTGTTGAGCGAGAAGCCAAGAAGGCTTGGGCTCAAGGATCTTGAGCGCTATCCTGAGTACTTGGATTTTAAGGGTAGGGTTCCAAAGGACACCGGAGCCGCCCAGGCTATTCCCACGTCATCCCTGGAAGAAACTCCTGAAGAGCAACTGCAGCGCTTGTTC
>CAXTRM010000037.1:0-18313 GCA_964246625.1 uncultured Acidobacteriaceae bacterium | reverse complement strand
GCGACTCCTAGCTTCTTCGAAAAGATCGTACTCAACCTACTCGTCGCCATGGGCTATGGGGGATCAATCGAGGACGCTGCAAGCACTACGAAACGAACCGGAGATGACGGAATAGACGGCGTAATCAAAGAGGATCGTTTAGGGCTTGACGTCATTCACATTCAGGCCAAGCGCTGGACTAATGCAGTCGTTGGCCGCCCAGAGATACAACACTTCGCTGGGAGCCTTGAAGGTCAACGAGGCCGTAAAGGTGTCTTCATAACTACAAGCGTTTTCTCTTCTGAAGCTCGTGATTACGTTTCGAGAATCGAAAAAAAGATCATCCTTATCGATGGTCGCGAGCTTACAAAATTATGCGTCGATTTTGGAATCGGAGTAGCTGATCAAACTTCTTATACCGTTCGGAAGCTTGATCCTGATTTTTTCATCGAAGAATAAGAGCCCAGGCTGTCGCCCGGGCTCGGTATCACGGAAGGGGGTTCGGGCTTAGGCCTGAACCTCTTCGGTCGTGGAAACCTTGGCCGAGGCGACGGTATACGTTGGGTCGCCTACCTTGAAGCGCGCAAAGCGCCGCACGGAGATGTTTTCGCCGAGCTTGGCGACCTTTTGCGCGATGAGCTGACTGATGGTGAGCGACTGCTCCTTGATGAAGGGCTGCTCCAAGAGGCAAACCTCCTCGTAGAACTTGCTCATCTTGCCTTCCAGCATCTTCTCGATGATGTTGGCGGGCTTGCCGGAGGCAGCTGCCTGGGCGCGGTAGATCTCCTTTTCGCGCTCGATGTCTTCGGGCGTGACATCGTCCTTGCCAACAAAGCGCGGGTCGACCGCGGCGATGTGCATAGAGATATCCTTGAGCAGCTCCTGGAAGTCTTCCGTGCGCGCTACAAAGTCAGACTCGCAGTTCAGCTCCAGGAGGACACCGATCTTGCCGCCGGCGTGGATATAGGTGCCCACAGCACCCTCGTTGGTGGTGCGGGAGGCCTTCTTCGCGGCCGAGGCCATGCCGCGCTTGCGCAGCACAACAAAGGCGTTTTCCATGTCGCCGTTGGCTTCCTGGAGGGCCTTGAGGCAGTCGCCCATGGGCGCGCCGGACTTTTCACGGAGCTCCTTGACGAGCTTCGCATCGATCTTGGTGGGAGTAGCAGTGTCAGCCATTCTGTTTCCTTCTCTTCCTCATCGCCCAGGAACACGCTCCGGGCTTTCCAGCGGTACTAGGGTTATTGCGATCGGCGTGGCTGGCTAGTGCCGTCCAAACCGGTCCTGAAATTTTTGGCTGGCCCAGTTAAATGCCACCATCTTGGCCACAATCAAGGCAGCCAAAGAGAGCGTGGACGCGCCGGCCACCAGTGCAGATCGTTTTGTACTAATATCGTGCTCCTTGGAACTCCGTATGCGAAAACGGGGCGCGGACCGAAGCCCGCGCCCGTCACAAGCTGACCGAAAAGCGGGAAACTACGCCGAGATGACCTGTTCCACCTCGGCCGGCGTTGGTTCTGGCTCAGTTTCTGCAGCGGGCGCCTTGCGAATACCACCACCCAGTGCGGCGTTCAGATCGATGTTCTCTTCCTCATCATCGTCCAGTGAATCCGCAGCGGCACCTGCCGAAATGCGTCCCTCGTGCAGGATGACCTCGCCATCTTCGCCCACCAGGTGAGCTTCAGGGGCGATCGGCTGCACATCGGCGTACTCGTTCGAGAAGGCCTTGTCCGAGATCATCTGCGTGCCCTCAAAGGCGGCGTCGGCGATCTTGGTCGTAAACAGGCGGATGGCGCGCAGAGCATCGTCGTTGCCTGGAATGACGTAATCGACCACGGTCGGATCGCAGTTGGTGTCCACCACAGCGACCACCGGGATGCCGAGCTTGCGAGCCTCGGAGACGGCAATGGCCTCGTTGTTTGAGTCCACCACAAAGAGGGCGTCGGGCAGCCGGCGCATGTTCTTGATACCGCTCAGCGACGTCGACAAAGCCTTGCGCTCGCGTTCGAGCTTGATGACTTCCTTCTTGGTCAGCAGGTCATAGCGGCCATCGGTCGCCATGTCGTCGAGTTCCTGGAGCCGCTTGACCGATTTCTGCACGGTCACCCAGTTGGTCAGCAAACCACCCAGCCAGCGCGAGTTGATGTACGGCATGCCCGCGCGGTTTGCCTCTTCCGCGACGGCATCCTGCGCCTGGCGCTTGGTGCCGACAAACAGAACGAGTTTGCCGGTCGAGGTCAAATCGGAGACGAACTTCGACGCTTCCTTGAACATCTTCAAGGTCTTTTGGAGGTCGATGATGTAAATGCCATTGCGCTCGCCGAAGATGTATTCCTTCATCTTGGGGTTCCAGCGCTTGGTCTGATGTCCGAAGTGAACGCCCGCTTCGAGCAGCTCCTTCATGGTGATGCTTGCCATAGAAAATCCAGTCTGGGCATCGCTGTCTGTAGTACCGGTCAGAAAGACCTTGGCGACAGACGATTGATCCCTGGGTTTGGGAGAGTGAGTACCGGGCCATCGACGCTGTGCCGATGGGTGAAGCGGGTTCTACGTTCCAGGTTGTGCGTTCCAAATGGAAACCGTGCGGGCTCTACCACTCAGAACCCACAACCTAGAATCCAAGCACTAGCGCTTGGAGAACTGGAAGCGAGCGCGAGCACCCTTTTGGCCGTATTTTTTCCGTTCCTTGCCGCGCGAGTCACGCGTGACGAAGCCGGCGGCCTTGAGCGTCTTGCGAAGCTCGACGTTGAACTCCATCAGGGCGCGGGCGATGCCGAGTTTGACCGCATCGGCCTGGCCGTTCACGCCGCCACCCTTGACCGTGGTGTACACGTCAAAGGTCTCGTTGATATCAGCGATACCGAAGGGCTGCTTCGCGGCGGCGCGCTGCGCCGGGGTCACGAAGTACTCTTCAAACGTCTTGCCGTTTACCTTCCACTCGCCTGAACCGGGGCGAAGAAACACGCGGGCGATGGCGCTCTTGCGCCGCCCCGTGCCATAGTACTGAATCAGATCTGCCATCGTTATCCCTTGTGGGCGTTTCGCCCTGATCCTTTGAACTTTTTTGCCTGGAGGCTAGCCGCGCAGCTCGAGCGCAAGCGGCTGCTGTGCCTTGTGCGGATGATCGGCACCCTTGTACACCTTCAGCTTGGTCGCCATCTGGCGGCCGAGCTTGGACTTGGGAAGCATGCCTTTAATCGCCTCTTCCAGAATCTTCTCGGGACGACGCGCGAGCAGCTTCAAGAACCCTTCTTCGCGCAGGCCACCAGGGAATCCTGTGTAACGGCGATAGACCTTCTGCTCGGCGCGCATGCCCGTCACGTGGATCTTCTCGGCATTGACGACGATGACGTGGTCGCCCATATCGATGTAGGGCGTATACAGCGGGTTCCGCTTGCCGGTGAGAACCGCGGCGGCCTCCGAAGCGAGGCGGCCAAGGGTCTTGCCCTCTGCATCCAGCACAAACCACTTCCGCTGGATGTCCTTGCCGCTGGGGATAACGGTCGACATGATGGGTACTCCTTACCTCTGCCGTCTTCGTGGCCGGCGTGAAGCGCGAAGATATTGTGCCTGGCCCTGGGATCAGGGGTGATGACGGCGAGGTGCGCACAGCCCGATGCCGGGCGCAAGTCAGCCGACGTTTCCTTTGGAGCGCACAGAGCCTGCCTGGTGCCGGGCTGGGGAGCGGAACCCTCGACCCCTGTTCCAGGGTGTCTGGCGAGCAGGCTGCAGCTGCCGGAGGGCGTCTCGCCTCAGTGCTTCGTGACCGCTCGCAAACTTGAGCCTCGTAGTCAGTACCGGGTGACAACATCCGGACACACGGAGGTGCGGGCGCGAAACTGCGCGAGTGTCCAGCTTAGCCGATACGTGCTTTCGTCGCAAGCCTGAACCGTTGTCGCGATCCGCGTTTTGGTCCTGGCGCCCGTGATGGAGCCTGGGCCGTGACCCGCAAGGGCTTGAACCCTTCGTTGCGGTTGTGCAGCCACCAGGCTTGCCTCTTCTTTCCATCGGATCTCATCCCCGAGATCTTGCAAGCTGCAGGTCACACCGAGGGCCGAAGAAACGATCCGCGACATGCCTAGTAGGGTGCTCGCTTCAGGGTTTGGAGGCTCTCCTAACCCCAACGCCAGGGCCTCGTTGCCCTCGCGTTTCCCGCAGTCCGCCGGAGATCAGGAGGCAGGATTACGGTTTCGCTGGACTGATTTCAGGCGAGATCAAAAGAACAGGGCCACCCGGAAGGGCGGCCCTGTCGTTACACCAAGTACCTCTGTTACTGGTTGCGCTTCCAGTTGAGGAGGTCACCCAGGGTGGTAGAAGAGGAGTTGCCGGAGGACTGGCCGCCGCTCTTACCCTTGTTGCCGGCGTAGGTCTCCTTGTAGCTTTCCACCTCGGCACGGCTGGCTTCTTCGCCGATCGCCTTGAGGCTGAGCCCGACCTTTTTCTCCTCGGGGCTCATCTTGACGATCTTGAACTCGTGCTCATCCCCCACGTTCAGGGTCAGAGGACGGCCATTCTCGTCTGCGGCTTCGGATACGTGGCAGAGACCCTCGACACCCTCGGCGATCTCGATAAAGGCTCCGAACTGCGCTGTGCGCAGAACCTTGCCATGCACGACATCCCCGGTGCGGTGCTGTTCGAAGAACGTATCCCACACATCCGGCTGCAGCTGTTTGATACCCAGTGACAGGCGGCGGTTTTCAGGCTCAACACCCAGAACGACAGCCTTGACCTTTTCGCCCTTCTTCAGAACTTCGGACGGATGCTTGATGCGCTTGGTCCAGCTCAGGTTCGAGACGTGTACCAGGCCATCGATGCCGTCTTCAATTTCAATGAATGCGCCAAAATCGGTCAGGTTGCGCACACGGCCCTCAACCACGGCGCCGGTCGGGTATTTGTCTTCAAGCGCCTCCCAAGGATTGTCCTGGAGTTGCTTCATACCGAGCGAGATGCGGCGGTCGTTCGGGTTCACCTGCAGGATGATGACCTCGACCTCGTCACCGGGCTTAACCATCTTGCTGGGGTGCTTCATCCGCTTGGACCAGGTCATCTCGGAGACGTGTACCAGACCCTCGATACCCTGTTCGAGCTCAACGAACGCACCATAGTCGGTCACGGACAGGACACGGCCACGAACGTGCGCGCCGATCGGGTACCGCTCCACGGCGTCGAGCCACGGATCAGGCGTGAGCTGCTTGAAGCCGAGCGAGACACGCTGCTTGTCCTTGTCGAACTTAAGCACCTTGACCTGGATCTCGTCACCCACACCCACCAGATCGCGCGGGTGCGTGAGGCGACCCCAGCTCATATCGGTGATATGGAGCAGGCCATCGAGGCCGCCCATGTCAACGAACGCGCCGTAGTCGGTCAGGTTCTTAACGACGCCGGTAAAGACCGCGCCTTCCTCAAGGTTGGCGAGCGTGACATCCTTCTTGGCGTTCTGCTCTTCCTCAAGGATCTCCTTGCGGGAGACCACAACATTGCCGCGCTTCTTATTCAGCTTGATGACGCGAACTTCGATCTCGGTGCCAATATAGGCGTCAAGATTGCGAACCGGCCGGATCTCCACCTGCGACCCGGGCAGAAAGGCCTTGATGCCGATATCGACCGTGATGCCGCCTTTGACACGGGACACCACGATGCCTTTTACCGGTGTCTTGGTATTGGCAGCCTCTTCCAGCTTGTCCCATACCTTGTGGCGAAGGGCCTTCTCGTGCGAAACGAGGTAGCCGCCGCCTTCCTGCTCTTCCCGCTCCACGACGACCTCAACGGTGTCGCCCACTTGAAACTTGGGCGTGCCGGTGTGGTCGAGCACCTGGTCGAGCGGAATCAGGCCTTCGGACTTCAAGCCGATATCCACAACGATGTGCTTGTCGGTGATCTTGACGACCGTGCCGGTCACCACGGTTTCTTCCGAAGTCAGCGACTGTGCGGCGTCCTTTTCCGCGGCCTGTTCCCGATCAAAGCTTTCCAGGGCAGCTGCGAAATCATCCGGATCGTATTCCGGATCGAACTCGGAAGGCGCGGCAGAACGCGCTGCGGGCGGCTGGGAGAAGATCTTGGCTTCCGGTGCCTCCGCCGCGTGCACAGCTTCAGGCTGATCTAATAACAGATCACTCTGATCGTTCAAAGCCTGGCTGGCGAACGACTCGGTGGCGGGCTGACCGCTTTGCTGGGTTGGGAGCTGATGGCCGAGCTCGGAAGAGGTGGTGTCGACGGTTTCGGGCGTGGTGGGTTCTAATGTTGTGTTCAGGGCTGTGCTCTCGGTGTATGCAGAATTGTGGTCGATGTCGGCCATGGGTGAAGCTCCGGATTCAGTACGGCTCGGTCTGACTGCGCAGCAGACTGCGGACGGCAAAGGGTCCGCCCAGAGTATATCGTCTGGCGAACTACGCGAACTTGTCAGAAGGAGTCGGGTGAAGCATGTAAGAGCGGCTGCGACTGAATCCCGCACACAGCGGCTATAGGCTAAGTTTAGCAGGGGTCAGGAAATCCGGTCAACGCGGACTCGGCCACCACAGGTTCTTTGGAGTGCAGGTTGGGAGCTGAGGCGTCAAGCTCCTCTCTTGTAGACGCGACTCTTGCGCGGATTGATTCACCTCGCAGAAGAACTGTTATGGTGAAGCGCCCTATACTGACCGGGTGGATAGACTCTGGACCCCGTGGCGGTACGCTTACATCACTGGTGACAACAGGCCCGGTGCGCGCAAAGGAGTGCCGGAAGCACTTGCGGGCTGGCCGGGGGACCGTGACTGTGTCTTCTGCAATATGGTTGCCGCGGTCGATTGGGCGATTGAGGAAGGAATGGCTGCGGACGTAGCCGAAAAGGCGGTGCACCTTCTTCAACGGGGCACGCACTGCTTTCTGGTCCTGAATGGGTTTCCGTATAACAACGGACACCTGATGGTGGTGCCGTACCAGCACGAGAGCAGTCTCGCGGCTTTGCCCCTCGCCACCGCCGACGAAATGATCCGTATGGCGCGTCAGGCAGAGCGTGCCTTGCGGGAGGTGTACCGCCCTGACGGGTTGAATGTGGGCCTGAACCTCGGGGAAGCGGCGGGCGCAGGCGTTGCAGCGCATCTGCACCTGCATGCCCTGCCTCGCTGGACAGGGGACACCAACTTCATGACCGTGGTAGGCGAGACACGGATTTTGCCAGAGATGTTAGATGGGAGCTGGGAGCGACTCCGTAGTGCGCTCCGGAGTCTGCCAGGGGAGTTCCCTGGAGACGGCCAACCCGCGTGATCTCGAAGTTCGTAATGCGCCAGCCGTCTCCAGGGACGTGCTGATAGACGCGGGTGTAGCGGAACGCGCCACGAAGCGGGGCACCGTCCGCTGTTCCGTCCAGGTTGGCGAGCGAGGTCACGACCGCCAGATTGCCGCTGATCTTGATCTTGGTGTCGGAAAGTTCAAGTTGCTTGATTTGCAGGCTGCGGGCACGCATCCTGTCCAGCTGCTGCGTCTTGGTCACGACCTGGCCTGAGAGCGTGATGCCCAGGAACTCATCGGAAAGCAGCTTGTCCATGGCAAGCACATCGTCGGCGAGCTGCGCCTGCCGCCACCGCTGTTCCAGCGTGACAATTTCAGCACGTTGCTTTCCTTTTGGCTCATGGCGCTCTGCTTGCGACGGCAGCACCGCCAGTGCAAGAACTGCCAGGCCGAACCAGCCGCGAATTGCGCTTTTCCACCGCCGCATGCGCGGATACTAGCCCCGTGTGTCGTCCGCAGTCAAAGGATTCCCTCTGCCACAATTGCGTCATCGGCATGACCCTACCCCGCGCCAAACAGGTTATGCGAGGGCGACGAGATTTTCGACGGAACGGCCCAGCATGCGTTGGTACAAGCCACCGATGGCCCAGCGCTGAAAATGCAGCGACGCACGATGCGCGTCACGCGCCGCCTCGTCCCGATACTGCTCATAGATCAGGATGGTGTCCGGTTCCGACTCAACAGCGTGGGGATCGTAGCTGACGCAGCCTGGCTCCTGGCGGCTGGCCGTCGCCAGCTCACGCAAGAATCCGGCAATCTCTTCCCGGTCTTCCGGACGAAAGCTCATGCGCACAACAAACGAGATCACGCCAGCACCTCGTCGAAGCCGGGCTGCACCATGGTTTGGACCCGATCCGGACCAGTTGAGATCATGCCGATACGGGCCCCGGACTCGCGCTCGATGAAGTGCATATACTCCTGGGCAGCCTTGGGCAGATCGCCAAAGTTCGTTACGCCGAGCGTGTTCGTCTTCCACCCAGGGAGGGTGGTGTAGACCGGTTCAATGGCCTTGAAGCCGCGGACATCTGCCGGAATGACGTCGGTCAGCTTGCCATCGACCTTGTAGCCCGTGCAGACCGGGATCTCCGCACACTCGTCCAGAACGTCGAGCTTGGTAACCACCAGCCATTCTGTGGCGTTAATCATGTTGGAGTACCGCAGCAGGGGCAGATCCAGCCAGCCGGTCCGTCGCGGCCGGCCGGTGACAGCGCCAAACTCCTGGCCACGCGCCCGTAACAGGTCTCCGGAGGCGTCCGCGATCTCCGTTGGAAACGGGCCTTCGCCGACGCGGGTCACATAGGCCTTGGTCACCCCGATCACCGTGCCGATACCGGTGCCGGTCACCGCGCCGCCCGAGGTCGCCGAAGAGCTGGTCACAAAGGGGTAGGTGCCGTGATCTATATCCAGAAGGGCGCCCTGCGCCCCTTCAAACATGACGTTCTGCCCTTCGTCGATGGCCTTGTTGAGCAGAACGGCCGTGTCGGTGACAAAGGGGGCGATCTGCTCGGCGAGCCGGACGTACTCCTCGTACATCTGCTTGGGATCGAGTGGCTCGGTGCCGAACAGCGCATGCGCGATGGTGTTTTTCTCGTGGCACGCGTTGTTGATGTGTGTTCGCAACAGCGAGGTGTTCAGCAGGTCGACGACCCGGAGGCCATTGCGATGAATCTTGTCTTCATAGGCCGGACCGATGCCGCGGCGTGTGGTCCCGATCGTCTGCCGGCCCGGCGCGGTCTCCGCCGCCAGCTCGATCATGCGGTGGTACGGCAGGATGACCTGAGCGCGGTTCGAAACAAACAGCTGCCCGTCCACAGGCAGGCCCGCTTCCTTCAGCTTTTTAACCTCGCTCAGAAAGGCGGCTGGATCCAAAACCACCCCGTTGCCGATCACGCCTTTGCAGCCTGGCCGCAGCACGCCGCAGGGAATGAGTTGGAGCACAAACTTGCGGCCTTCAATGATGACCGTGTGCCCGGCATTGTGACCGCCGGCGTAGCGCGCTACGATGTCAAACTTTTCGCTGAGTACATCGACGATCTTGCCCTTGCCCTCGTCGCCCCATTGCGCTCCAAGGATGACGGCTGAGGTTTTAGCGGCATGCTTGCTGGTGGCTTGTATCAAAAGAGGTCTGGTTCCCTGCAACAAAGGGTGCGCTGGCGAACACCCGCGCCCATCGCCGATTTTATACCGCCTCGTCAGTCGCCCTGGAGATCTCGGCCCCTACCTGCCTCCTCTCCCGGTACTTTGGGCTAAGGTGAAGCGAACCCCTATCCCCTGCTGGCGCGGAGACCCGAACCATGCCCTTCCCTTCTCGAGGTATCTTCTTTGGCCTGCTTGCGCTGGCTCCCGCCCTGGCCCCGGCAAGGGATAGTCCTGCTCCTCCGGCCTTTGCCCTTCCTGAAACCACCATCGGCCAAACGCAGGCGGCGCTCCAATCCGAGATCCTCAACTGCCGTCAGCTGGTGCAGGCCTACCTGCTGCGGATCGCAGCGTACGACCAGCCCACCCACCTGAACGCGGTGTTAACGCTGAACCCCTCAGCCTTCGCCGATGCGGACCGGCTCGATCACGAGTTTGCCCAGACCCATCGTCTGCGGCCGCTGCACTGCATCACGGTCGCGGTAAAGGACAACTACGATACGGCCGGCCTCCAAACCACGGGTGGCTCGCTCGCCCTCAAAAGCGTGGCACCCAAAGACGACGCATTCATGATCAAGAAGCTGCGCGAGGCCGGAGCTATCGTGCTCTTCAAGAGCAATATGGCCGAGTGGGCCTTCAGCCCTGTGGTGACGGAAAGCTCCATCGGAGGCGTCACCCGCAATCCGTATGATCTTTCCCGCGTACCAGCTGGGTCCTCAGGGGGCACCGCTGCTTCGGTTGCGGCGAATCTGGCCGAAGTGGGCCTTGGGACCGACACAGGCGACAGTATCCGCGGACCTGCGTCCCACACAGCCCTGGTTGGCATCCGGCCCACCCTCGGGCTCACCAGCCGTGAAGGCATTGTGCCGCTCTTTCTTACCGCGGATACTGGCGGACCGCTTGCCCGGTCGGTAGCCGATGCCGCGGCGATCCTTTCTGTTGTGGCCGGCGTCGATGAGGCCGATCCGCTTACTCAGACGGCCAAAGGACACATCGAGCCGGACTACACCAAATTTCTGGTACCGGATGGCCTCCGTGGCGCTCGCATCGGGGTCTTTCGGCGCTACCTCGACGATCCCAAGACCGATCCGGAGATCCGCGCGCTCACAGAGCACGCCCTCGCCGACCTGAAGGCACACGGTGCCATTCTGGTAGACCCCTTCGATCTGCCCAACTACAACAGGCTGACGAAAGACCTTGGCTGTGGCGACTTCCAGGGCGACCTAAACAAATACCTTGCCGCACACGCACCGGATGCCCCCTACTACTCGCTGCGAGAGATTTACGACTCAGGTCTGTACCTCCCCTACATCAAGAAGGAGATGGAGGACGCGCTGAATCGGGGCAAAAGCAAAGGCAATCCGGCCGAGGTTTGCCAGGACGTCTGGCACGATCCGAAGAAGATCGCCTTTCGCAAGGCCCTGCTTGCAGCCATGGACGGCGCACACCTTGACGCCCTGCTTTACCCCACATGGAGCAACCCGCCCCGCAAGGTCGGCGATGTGGCGAGCTCGGCAGGGGACAACAACCAGGTCCTCTCACCGCAAAGCGGCTTTCCTGCCATCACCGTTCCCATGGGCTTCACCCACGGCGACTTGCCCGCCGGCCTCCAGCTACTCGGCCGGCCCTGGAGCGAAGGCCTGCTCTTCAAGCTGGCCTATGGCTACGAGCAGGCGACCCGGCACCGGCACCAGCCTTCACTCTTTAAAGATCCGGTAGATCGACCACAATAAGGCAAGATAAGGCTTGACACGCCACAGGACGCACAATACCTTGCATAACAAGGTATTGTGCACGTGACTCTTCTAAGAGATGGCAGTGAGGACTTGCCAGAACGCTGGGCACCTCAGCTGCGTAAGGGAGTGCTGGACATGGTGGTGCTCGCCTGCCTGTGGCCGGGTCGTCGGTACGGGCTGGAGATCCTGCGATCACTGGACGCCTCTTCGTCGCTGGCGCTTACAGAAGGCACACTTTATCCCCTGCTGACGCGGCTGAAACGCGACGGCCTGCTCTCCTCCGAGTGGGTCGAGACCACAGCCGGTCATCCCCGCAAATACTACTCACTCACTCCGCTCGGCAAGGACCGCCTCCGCGGCATGGTCGCGACCTGGTCCGAGTTCTCGCAGAGTGTCGACCATCTTCTGGAACCCCTATTCCGCAACAATCTGGAGAAAGCGTCATGACCGAGTCGCACTTGTCGAGCAGTACCTAGCCAGCCTGCGTCTTCAACTGCGTCGCATGACCCTCGCCGAACGGGAAGACATCGTCCGCGAGATCCGGGGTCACATCCGCGAGGGGGCTTGCGAGCCCGGCGCGTCCACAGGAAGCATCCTGGAACGCCTCGGTCCACCGGAACAGCTGGCCCGGCTGTATTGCGATGGCGCCCTGCTTACGGCCGCCCGTGACAGCACGTCTCCCCTGCTGCTCCTCCAGGCGGCTCTGCGACTGGCCACCTGCGGCGTGGCGGGCGCTACCGTTCTGTTGGTGGCGCTCTTCGGGTATGCGTTTACCGCTGGGCTTGTGATCACGGCTTTTTTGAAGGTGCTCTTCCCTGCGCATGTCGGCGCATGGATCTCGAACGGCCAGCTTCTAGCCTCAGGTCTGCTGACGACTCCTCCAGCAGGAGCCCAGGAAGTCCTTGGCTGGAACTACACCCCGGCTGCGCTCATCACTGCGGGCGTTCTGCTGGTCGTTACCCAGGAGATCATCCGCTTCGCCCTGAACACGTCAGAGCGCCTGCAAGGCCGGATGGGAGCCCTCGACTCTACCCTGCACCCGGTGACAGGGCTGCGCTAAATCCGCTCTGGCACCGGGTGTGCGACGATGCGGGTACGTGCACTCCTCTGAGCCAGCCCACAGCCTTAGTCCGGCGCCTACCGATACAGAGCACAGCCTGCCCAAGCAGCTTGGGCTGCGCGACCTGGTACTGGCCCAGGTCCTCACCGTGGTGGGTAGCTCGTGGGTGGGCTTGGCCGCGGGACTGGGCCGGGCGCAGCTGGTCGCGTGGCTAATCGCCTTTGCCCTCTTTTACCTCCCCATGGCGGTCGCGGTGTACTACCTGAACCGCGAGATGCCGCTTGAAGGCGGGCTGTATGTTTGGGCGCGGCGAGCCTTTGGCGACGCCTTCGGGTTTCTGACTGCCTGGAACATCTGGGCCTATGGCCTGGCAATCAGCGCGACGATCCTGTTTCAGATCCCGAGCGAACTGCGCTACATGCTGGGGCCGTCCGCCGCAGGGCTGCCGGAGAACCGGCCTGCGGTGGCGGCGCTGCTTGTGGGCTCCCTGCTGGTGTTGGCCTGATTGCGGTCTTCATTCTTCTGAGCGTTGCCCCGCGGTGGGCCTGGGCGCATGGCGAGCCGCTGCACTATGCCCCATTTGCCTTTCACCTGCCCGCGCGCGACCCCACCTCGCTCAGCCTGCTCGGCAGGTGCTCTTTGCCGCCTCCGGCCTGGAGTACATCGCCATCATGGCCGGGGAGACCCACGCGGCCAACCGTGATATCGGTCGCTCCGTCGTGATCGCCACGCCCATCATCTTCCTCATGTTCGTGCTTGGGACGGGCTCGGTGCTCAGCTTCCATGAGCTGCACCGGGGCACACCGATCAACTATGTGGCGCCCATCCCGCAGGCGCTCAGCCTGGCCTTTGGGGAACGCGGCATTGGCGCGTTTGTGAGCAAACTCGCTATTCTTCTGCTGCAGCTCCGTATCCTGGGGGCGGCCAGCTTCATCTTCACCGGCGTGGTGCGCCTGCCCATGGCGGCTGGCTGGGATCACCTTGTGCCCGCATGGTTCAGCCGCCTGCACCCCCGCTACAAGACGCCGGTGAACTCGATCGTGGTGTCGACCCTCGTCATTGCAGGTCTACTCGTCATGGGCTCGGCCGGGGTGCATGCCGCCGAGGCCTTCAACGTCCTCAATGACACGGCTTCTGAGCTGTATGCGCTTGCGTACCTTTCCATGTTCCTCATCCCCATTCTTGGCGTCAGGGCACTGCGCCGCGCGCTGCCCCGCTGGGTGGCAGGGGTGTGCGCGCTGGGGGTGGTCACCATCGTGTTCTGCCTGGCCTTTAACGCCTACCCCTTTGTGGACGTGAGCAGCCCCGGTCTGTTCGCCTGCAAGATCCTCGGAACCACCGCCCTGCTGAACGGCGTTGGCTACGGCTTCTATCGCCTACGCAGCCGTGCCCTTCATCCCGCTTCCGCAGCCTGAGTTGCAGCCTAGCGCTGGCCTCGGGAAGCTACTTTCACCCGGGGTGGGCATCGAATCTCAGCATGCCTGAGTTGCCTGAGGTCGAGACCGTTGCCAACGGCGTACACGCGCGTGTAGCCGGCCTGCGCATCGAGCGGGTGTGGACGAGCGGTAAGCCGCAAACCTTCAAGTCATCTGAAGGCGAGATCGTCGACGCGCTGACCGGTTCCCGCATCGAGCGCGTGCGGCGAGTCGGTAAGACCGTGGTGCTTGACCTGCGGCCCCCTGACACGCAGGGAGAGAGCGGCGCGCAGTTCCTGGTGCATCTCGGCATGACCGGGCGCTTGCTGGTCTCTTCGGCCGAGGTGCCCTGGCCCGCCCACACGCATGCCGTGCTGAGCCTCAGCGATGGCCGCGAGCTTCGCTTCATCGATGCACGGCGCTTCGGACGGCTCAGCGTCGTGCGCGACCAGGGCGGCTATGCTGGGCCCGGTGCGGAACCCACCACCATCGCTCCAGACGCCTTTGCCGAGCTCTTCCGCGGTCGCAAACTCGCCATCAAGGCAGCACTGCTCACCCAGTCCCTCGTCCACGGGGTGGGCAACATCTACGCCGATGAGGCCCTGTTCCGCGCCGGTATCCGTCCACGCCGCGCCGCTGGCCGTCTCACGCGTCCGGAACTGCACCGGTTGCATGGCCACCTGCAACGTGTGCTGGCGCGGGCCATCGAGCTTGGCGGCTCGTCGGTCTCCGACTACGTCGATGCCACAGGCGTGCGTGGCTTCTTTCAGCAGGAACACAAGGTCTACGGACGCGCTGGCGAGCCCTGTCGGGATTGCCAGCGGACGCTGAAAAAGATCGTCGTCGGGGGCCGGACGACCGTCTACTGCGCCCAGTGCCAACGGTAAGCAGCGCTTAACAGCGCCCGGCAGCCTGCTCGGCAGCAATCGCCGCGCCCAGGGCGCGGGTGCTCTGGTCTTCCGGCACGATATCGAGCTGATAGCTCTGCAACGGACTCATCTTTACCATCTCGTGCAGGTAGTTGCGCAACAGGTTCAGGTCCAGAAAGCGCACGTTGTAACCAGTGATATAGAAACGCCCTGGCCCCATGTCGTGAATGCTGGAAGCGGTGGCGGCCGCCAAGGCGCGGTGCCATAGATTGCGAAAGTCCACACAACGCGGATCGGGGCTTTGCCGTCGGGTCGCCGCCTCGAAGACCTCTTCCGGCTCCATGTCGAGAAAGCGCAAACGCATCGCCCGGTGGCCCATGATGCCTTCCAGGTGTCCGCGGCCGCCGCAGCCGCAGTAGTTTTCCCGGTCATCCAGGGTCACCACCGAGTGGCCGCCTTCCCACACACCGTCCACAAACGGGTACACGCCACACCCGATCCCCGTACCGAGCGTCCACACCCGGATACGGCTGTCGAGCTTGCCGTGCGTCGCGGCAAGTCCCGCGGCGATGGCATCGGCGTCGTTGGACAAGGTCACCGGCGCGTGCAGGCCACGAGCCAGGTGGGCACCTTTGAGCTGCGGCAGGTTGGGGGCCTCCTCCACAATCCCGTTCCGAACGAGCCCGGGAATCGCGATGCCGATGCTGCTGATGCTGTCCTTTTGCCCGTTTGCGGCCTTCAAGGTCATGTCGCAGATAGCGGTAACCAGGGCGTCTGTGTGGAACTCCACGAGGGAGTTGTCGTCTTCCGGATCTGGCGACGACAGCCCTTCCGGGAACATGACCAGTTCGCCATGCAAACGCCCGTTCATGATCTGCGCGGCGTATAACCGTTCTGCCACAACGACGCCGATCGTGAAGCGACCGTTTCCGTTGCCTTGCTCTGAGGTGACAGGGAGATCGGTTGCGAGCATGTGAGTGCCTCCTGACGGCATTTTGGGAAAGCCTCAGCGTACACGGTAGCCTGACTCCCCCATGCTCGTCAAACGGAAAACCCCGACGTGGGACCTCGAAATTAGGCCACCCATCGGGGTTGCGCTTCTTTTCTGCCGTTACTCGAACTTGGAAAGACGGTTCAAGCCGTTGAAAGCAGCCACTTTGTAGCACTCGGCTAACGTGGGATAGTTGAAGACGGTCTCCACAAAATAGTCCAGCCTGCCGCCCAAAGCCATCACAGCCTGTCCGATGTGTACAAGCTCACTGGCACCCTCGCCAATGATGTGCACCCCCAGCAGTGCGTGCGTTTCGCGGTGGAAGATGAGCTTGAGACGGCCCGTCGTATACCCCAGGATCTTCAAACCGGCGATCTCGCGCTAGTACGCCACGCCAACCTCGTACGGCACTTCCTCATCGGTCAGCTGATCCTCGGTTTTACCCAGAAAGCTGATCTCCGGAATCGTCCAGATGCCGTAAGGGTAAAAACTTGGGTTAGAAACGATGCTTTCATCACCCAGGGATCGAGCCGCCGCGATGCGGCCCTGCTCCATAGAGACCGAAGCCAGCGAAGGAAAGCCGATCACATCACCCACCGCGTACACGTTGGGCACCTTGGTCCGGAAGTCCTTGTCGACCGGGATACGGCCGCGATTGTCGGCTTCCAATCCGACAGCCCCGAGGTTCAACTCGTCCACATTGCCCTGCCGTCCCACGGCATAGAGCAGCGCGTCGCCCTGAACCTTCTTTTTTGACTCGAGGTGAGCGACCACGGAACCGTCCACGGCCTCCACAGACTCCACCTCTTCGTTCAGGCGCATCGTCACGCGGGCGTCCCGCAGATGGTAGCTCAGGGCCTCCACGATCTCCTGATCGGCAAACTCCAACAGCCGCGGCCGGCGTTCGATCAAGGTCACACGCACACCGAGTGCGGCAAACATGCAGCAATACTCCACCCCGATCACGCCACCGCCCACGATAATCATGGTCTTTGGCAGAGTCGTCAGGTTCAACACCAGGTCGGAGTTGATGATCGTGGATCCATTGATCGGCACCTTGGCCGAGGTGGCCGGCTTGGTGCCTGTACCAATAATGATGTTCTTGCCTTCGTAGATCGTGGACCCTTTGGAGTTGGTCACGCGAATATGATTTGGATCTTCAAAGCTGGCCGTACCGGTCAGCATCTCTACGTTATTGCGGGAAAGCTGGGCGTCGGTGACGTCGATCTCGGTCTTGATCACGTGCTGAACCCGGAACGCCAGGTCGGCCATCGTGATCCGCTCCTTGACCCGGTAGTTCATGCCGTAGATCGACTTGTAGTTGTAGCCGGAAAGATGCAGCACGGCTTCACGGATCGTCTTGGAGGGAATGGTCCCGGTGTTGATGCAGGCGCCGCCCACCACCTCGCGCGACTCAACCAGAGCCACACGCTTGCCATGCTTGGCGCCGTAGATGGCGGCGCGCTGCCCTGCCGGGCCGGAGCCGATAACGATAAGGTCGTACACAGTGCCCATAGAGGTGGGTGGACTCTCCTCGGGGTTGGGGCAGCACCCTTGCAGGCTGCCGTACAAAGGGGCGTTTGAAAGCGTTTCCGGCGTGCCGCTCCCTATCATAGACCCGAGATGGGCCTGCACCGGCACGCCGGTGTGGGAGAGCTCTGGCAGGATGGTGGTAGCTGGGAGGGAAACTGTGCGCTATGCCATAACGAATCTCAGCGAAGCTGGGGCCACCTCCCCATTGGACGTTATGGCAGACCGCCGGATGCGGTGGGTGTCCGATCTTCGCCGCTGGACTGTTCAGGGGGTCAACTTCGTGCAGCTACGGGAAAAGCCGCTCGAAGCCGGCGAGATTTTCTCTCTGGCGCAAGCCGCACAACAGCTTCTAGGTGCCCTGCCCGAGGCGGCGCCGCGTCCCAGGATCCTGGTAAATGGCAGGCCCGACCTCGCGGCAGCGGCAGGAGCGGCGGGTGTCCACCTCACATCTGCCCACGGGGAGCTGCGTCCTGCGCAGGCCCGCGCCGTTTTCCAGGCCGCAGGTCTGCCTTCGTGCACCGTCAGCATCAGCTGCCACTCTGAGGAGGCCGTGGTAGCTGCCCGTAAGCTTGGGGCAGACCTCATTCTATTTGGGCCCGTCTTCGGCAAGGAGCTGGACCGGGTAACAGTTGTGCAGCCCGCCGGCCTTCGCGCGCTCGGGACCGCATGCCGCCTTGCCTCACCTGTGCCAGTGCTGGCCCTTGGCGGCGTGACCGGCGACCGGATCGCAGACTGCCTGAACGCGGGTGCTGCTGGAATAGCCGGTATCCGTGTGTTTGCCGATAGCGAAGACGCTAGGAACCAGCCGCGCTCTCCCACGCTGCCAGTTTCGCCTGACGTTTTGGATTGAGCCGGCCCGACCGTGAACAGTCGCGGCCTCCAGGGTGCCGACCGCTAGCTTTGTGACGCCGCCGGGAAACGGCGGCGCGTGAGAAAATAAGAGGGTGATGGTGATCAAACCTGCCCAGTTGGTGGATGAGCCCCTTCCGCTCCACCTAGAAATTCCCGCAGGACAGATCGACTACGCCCCGGACGTGCAACAGGCAGGTCCGCTGGCCGTGGAAGGCAAAGCCGAACTGCTCGTCGAACATCGAGGCCACAAGGAAACTGTGGAGGACATTCGTGTCCGTGCCCACCTGAAGGGCGCGTTTGAGGTGCTCTGTGCCCGCTGCCTTACCAGCGTTGCCACGCCGGTGGAAACGGACATCGACCTGATCTTCCGTCCTGGCGGAGTGGATGCGGAGATGGGCGAACACGCGATCACGGAAGATGAGACCGAGATCGGGTATTATGAGAACAGCGGCCTGCCGCTGGAGGACGTTGTGCGTGAG
>CAXTRM010000036.1:8018-18741 GCA_964246625.1 uncultured Acidobacteriaceae bacterium | reverse complement strand
GTACCGCCCTGATCACCGCATCCTTCCGCTTGCTGCACCGTTCTTTGCGGAGCGTTTTGCCCCCATGCGTTGGACAATTTTGACGCCGGATGCTTCAGTGTCCTGGGATCCCGCCCAACAGCAGCTGAGCTGGCATCCGGGCACAGGAAAAGATCAGGCTCCCGCAGAGGATGAGCTCGAAACGTTGTGGAAGAGTTATTACAGCTCCATCTTCAACCCCGCGCGTCTTAACCCAGAAGCTATGCGATCGGAGATGCCCGTTCGCTACTGGCAAAATCTTCCCGAGGTTGCTCTGCTTCCTGAACTGATGCAGCGCGCCGGAACCCGAGTCAGTGCCATGGTCACACGTCAGTCGCAGCAGCCTACCGCCGCCCCGTTTGTTCCGGCGGATCATGAACTCGCCGTGCTGCAGGCCGCCATGCCCCGATGTGAGGGGTGCGACCTTTACAAGCACGCTACCCAGGTTGTTCCAGGTGCAGGTCACACCCAGGCTGCCTTGATGCTGGTCGGTGAACAGCCTGGCGATCAGGAGGATCTTCAAGGCAAACCCTTTGTGGGTCCTGCCGGACGGGTGCTTCGCGACGCCCTGGACGAGATCGGGATTCCCTACGACCAGGTCTTTGTGACCAACGCCGTCAAGCACTTCAAATTCGTTCAGCGCGGACGTTTACGGCTCCATCAAAACCCACGTATGAGCGAGATCAACGCCTGCAAACCCTGGCTTATGGCCGAGATAGATGCTGTTAAGCCCCACATCATTCTTTGTCTCGGCGCTTCGGCCGCGAAGTCGCTTCTGGGTGGCACCTTCGCCCTGATGAAGGAACGCGGCCAGATCAAGCAGACTGCCTTTGCGGAACGGGTGATGGCAACCATCCATCCCTCGGCCGTTCTCCGTGCCGCAGATGAACCCTCACGGGCCCAGCTATACAACTTCTTACGGGACGATCTCGCCTTGGCTTACCTTACTTCGAAACAAGCAGCGTAACGTACCTCGATTCAGGTACACTGGCCCGCGCCATGCGCCTGTACGCCTCAGCGGTTCTCTTCGGACTCGTCTCGTTTCTTTCCGTGCACTCCAAGGACAAAGCAATGCCTCAACACGCGACAGGCTCTTTCACGGTAGATCTCCAATCCCTTACACCAACACCGGCCGGAGGAATCACACGATATTCCATCAATAAGCAGATTCACGGTGGTTTCGAGGGCACAAGCCGCGGCGAGATGTTCTCCGCTGGTGATCCGCAACATGGGCATGCCGGCTATGTTGCCATCGAGGTCGTGACAGGCAGCTTGGACGGTCGGCAAGGGAGTTTCACCTTGCAGCACCTTGCCAGCATGGATGCTGCCGGCTCACATATGCAGGTGCAGATCATCCCAGGGTCCGGCACCGAGTCGCTACAAGGCATCACGGGTACCTTTGACATCGAGATCAAGGACGGACAGCATCGTTACGACCTCACCTATGATTTGGCGAAGTAAATCTGGAGGCAGCTGCGTCGTTTTGTCTGGGTCCCTACGTGGAGCAGATCTGCCGAGGCTACGCCGGGTCAGCGTGTTTTAGCTCTTCTGCTCTGACGATTCGCCTCGGGTACCATGAGCACATGTCTGCAGCCACACCTGTCGCCTCACAAACCCGGATCATTCGCCCTGCGCACAGCCTGCGCGGGTCGCTGGCCCTGCCCGGCGATAAGTCCATCTCCCACCGCTACGCTATGCTGGCTGGATTCGCACAGGGAACTTCGCGTATTGCTAACTTTTCCACCGGTGCTGATCCCTACTCCTCCTTAAGCTGCATGGCCCAGCTAGGCGCCACAATCGATGCTGATCCCCAGGCCCGGACCGTTACCATAACCGGAACGGCTGGTCATCTGCGGCAGTCAGGAGGTGACCTTGATTGCGGCAACTCTGGGTCCACGATGCGCATGCTGGCGGGGCTGGTGGCCGGCCAAAGTGGCACCTACCGGTTTGTCGGGGACGTCTCGTTAAGCGGTCGACCCATGGAGCGGATCCGCACACCGCTCGAGCAGATGGGCGCCCGGGTAGAACTCACAGGGAGCCATGCCCCAATGATCGTTCGTGGCGGCTCGCTGAAGGCTGTAGAGTTCGCGACCAGTGTCGCCAGTGCTCAGGTGAAGACGGCCATCCTGTTTGCGGGTTTACAGGCAGAAGGGACGACCTCCCTGGCCGAAGAGGTGCGCACCCGCGACCATACCGAGCACGCTCTCCGCGCCTTTGGAGCTGAGCTTGTCCGGCGCGACGGCCGACTCTTGATCACGGGTGGGCAGAAGCTCCAGGCATTGGAGCTCACCGTGCCTGGAGATGTCTCCTCGGCAGCGTTCTTCCTCTGTGCTGCCCTTCTGTTTCCAGACTCAAATCTCGTCCTGGATAACGTTGGGCTGAATCCCACCCGCGCTGTCTTGCTCGATGTGATCACCGCGATGGGAGGTGGCATCAAGATGCTAGAAATTGCCGACCTGCACGGTGAAATGGCGGGGACACTTCAGGTCAACAGAAAACCTGGTGCGCTGCAGGCGGTCGATCTGTCCGGGCAGATGACTGCGCAGTTGATCGATGAGATCCCGGTTCTGGCTGCTATTGCGCCCTACACAGCCAATGGGCTGAAGATTCGCGACGCCCGCGAACTTCGCGTGAAGGAGTCAGACCGTATCGCCCTGGTCGTTCAGAACCTCCGCGCCATGGGTGCAGCAGTCACCGAGCATGACGATGGTATGGACATCCCTGGCAACCAAGCCCTGCGCGGAGCCACGATTGAGTCCGGCCATGATCATCGCATCGCCATGGCCTTCTCCATCGCTGCCCTTCGCGCCGAGGGACAGACCGAGATTCAGGGCGCCGAAGCTGCCTCCATCTCGTTTCCTGAGTTTTTTGACTGGCTGGATGACCTTGCTGTTCGGTAACGGCTTTTCGGCCCAAGCAAGCGGGCTGTTTCGGGACGAACAATGACGGTTCCTCCTGGGGCCATACCGCTTTTCATGTCCGAAATCGAGGCGATGGGCGGCGCGGAGCGTTCCATACTCGCCCTGGGACGCTGGCTCCATGCGCGCGGCAGACCTGTGTATCTGCTCACGTACTTCGACCGGGTTGGCCTCAGCGACTACGCAGATTTCCCCTTCCCTACCCTGGAGTTACAACCAGCACCCAACGCCCGCGCCAAAGTTGCCGCGCTCCGTCATCATCTCGCGGGACGCCCTGAAACGGCGCCAGCTCCGATGACCTCCGGCTACCAGCCCGCGCTGCACTGCGCGCTGGCGGGCACAGGCCGGTTTCATTGCCTCATGCACGATACCCCCAGCCTGTTCGCCGGCCCCGCACAAGGCCTCGGGCAGCGACTGCGGCTTACCTTTTCGAATTGGCAGATCGGCAGGGCCATGCGCCGCAACAGGGGCGTCATGGTGGTAACGAGCGAGTACCTCCAAAACGAGTGCCGGGTCGAGTTTCATGTTACGGCGCACATCGCTCGTATGGGCGGCCTTGCGGGACAGCATGCTTTTCGCCGCCGCTCCGTACGGGGGGAGCTTCGGATGCTTTCCGTATCGCGAATCGAAGAAAACAAGCGCATCGACTGGATGCTTGACAGCCTTGCCGCACTTGAACACGCGACACCTCGCCTGTCTGCACGGGTTGACTGGCGCCTCGATCTCGCTGGGAAGGGATCGCAGCTCGGAGCGATGATCAACCGAACTCGCGACCTGCAACTTGAGAACAGAGTGCGATTTCTGGGCTTTGTCTCAGATCGGGATCTTGAGCAGCTTTATGAAACGGCCCACCTTTTCCTCATGCCCGCCATACAAGGGTACGGTATCCCGGCCATCGAGGCTCTGCAGCGAGGTCTTGCCGTACTTCTGCATCGCGAGTCGGGGGTCAGCGATCTGCTTTTTACCACGCCGTGGGCTACGGTCATCAAGGGCGGGAAAGAAGAGATGACGACGGCACTGTCCTCTGCCATCGACTGGCTCCTGCAGAACAACCAGGAGCACGCGCCGGCTCCGCCTGAGTTGCCAACCGAGGAGGCCTGGGCCGAACGGGTCGCCACCCTTTGTGGCTACGTTTAGAAGCTCGGCCGCAGGGCAGCATACCAGCTACATCTTGTAGCGACCCATCTCGTCATCGCCCAGATTTTCCAGCCATCGTCGCATGTCCTCCGCGTTCGCGGAGTTCCCTCCATTGGAGGCCTGCCGCGCATGCTCAAAGACCTCGCGGCTGACAAAGATGGGGCAATCGGATCGAAGGGCCAGCGCGATGGCATCGGATGGGCGCGAATCGATCGCGACCACCTCACCAGATTGATCGAGCCAAATGGTTGCGTAAAAGGTATCGCCGCGAAGCGCGCCCACAACCACCCGCGTTACGCGCGCGTTCAGCCCCGCAATGGTGTTCCGCAGCAGATCATGGGTCATGGGCCTCGGTGTTGTGGACTTCTCGATCTCCAGAGCGATGGCATTTGCCTCAAACAGCCCTACCCAGATGGGCAGAACCACCTCGCCGCTCAGATCATTGAGAACCACGATGGGTGACCGATTATTCGGATCCAGCATGAGTCCGCGAATCCTGACCTCGACGTCAGCCGTTGCCGGTTCGTCTACCTTCGTTTCGGACTGCCACCCCGGTCGCTGCATCATCTTTCTAGTTTAGCGAAGGTACGCCGTCACTGCACTGGGGCGCAAGGGCCACGCAGCTTCCAGTCAGAAGTTACGCACTCGACACTGGAAATCGGGTGTTCAATGCCTGTTGGGCAAGCAACGACGCGGACGGCGGAACGGCAGGTCCGGTAGCTTCGCCGGCAAGTGAGTTTGGGAAGACCTGCGTTATGCGCACGTCTAGGTAGCTTCCTACGGCTGGCACAGCAGGTGCAGTGAAGTTGATCGTTTTGTTTTGGGTCGAACGCCCAATTACCTGGCCGCGCGCGGTGTTATAACCCTCGACCATTACGGGAAGAACCTCCCCTAAGTGACGCTGGTAGCTAACGCGCTGAATCTCCCGCTGTCGCGCATTCAGGATTGCCAGGCGTTCCACCTTGGCTTCCTCGGGGATTGAGTCCTCCATGTGGATCGCCGGTGTATTTGGCCGGGGGGAGTATTTGAAACCGAAGATCTGGTCGTACTGCACCGCCTCCAGCAACGTCACCGTGTCCTCAAAATCTTTGTCGGTCTCCCCTGGAAAGCCAACGATGATATCGCTCGTCAGGGCGATATCCCGCTCGGCGGCGTGCATCCAGGCAATGCGTTCCAGGTACCATTCGCGCGTATATTCGCGCTGCATCCGGCGTAAAGTCGCTGAGGAACCCGATTGCACGGGCAGGTGCACGTGATTACAGAGCTGGGGAAATGCGACAATGGCATCCACGATGTCTTTGGTGAACTGCCGTGGGTGGGACGTTGTGAAGCGTACGCGTTGAATGCCTGCAACCTCGCCTACCGCCACCAGAAGTTCGGCAAACGTCCGTTTCCCGCTTGGGTCCACATAGCTGTTGACATTCTGGCCAAGTAGCTGGATCTCCGTATAGCCAAGGCCTGCAATTCGCTGGGCCTCGGCCAGCACCGAGGCCGATGTCCGCGAACGTTCCTTGCCGCGCGTGTACGGGACCACACAGTAAGCGCAGAACTTGTCGCAACCCTCGATGATGGTGATGTAGCCCCGGTGCGGGTTGTTCCGCGAGGTGAACTCGGTATCAAATGTCTCCTCGGTTTGCCTGTCGTCCAGCCCCGTGATGCGCCGTTCACCGGCTTCCAGTCGTTGGAGCATCTGCGGCAGGTGACGGTACGAGGCCGAACCCGCAACAACCGACACATAGGGCGCCCGTTCAAAGATGCGTTCGCCCTCCTGCTGGGCCACGCACCCGAGCACGGCGAACTTCTTCCCTTCGCCCTGCATGCGTTTGTACTCGTTCAGCCGATGGAAGACCTTCTGCTCTGCCTTGTCTCGAATGGAGCACGTGTTATACAGGATCAGGTCGGCGTCCGCTTCGTCGGTCACCTGGGTGTAGCCTTCGTGCTCCAGTGTTCCGACGACCTTTTCCGAGTCGTGCGCATTCATCTGACAGCCAAAGGTTTCCAGGTAAAAGGTCTTCGTCATGTGGGTCCCTAACTCGTGTTCAGTATAGCTTTCCGACCTTGGACAATGTTCAGTCCAGACGTGCACATCCGTCATAGCTAGCCCTGCGACTGGCGACTCGAAACGCCTCTAGTGAGTTTTTCGCTGTACAGTAGCTCGTATGGTTGATACCGGACTGCTCGTGAATCAGCTTCGCGCCTTCGGGCACACCGTAACCCATGTCATGGACGTGCCGAACAACGCCGGCGTCTACGAATTCAACGTCGACGGCAAGGTTCTCACTCTGGAAGAGGCTCGTGCCCTTCTTGCCAATGATGAGGAAACCGGCATTTCCAAGCGCGTGCTCTAGGCATCTGCTACGTGCCCTTTCCTCTCGCCATCCCGATTTTGCCCATGCTCGCCAAGCGAGTTGACGCCCTGCCTACCGAGGGCAGCTGGCTCTTTGAGCCGAAGTGGGACGGCTTTCGTGCCCTCATCTTCCGCTCCGGTGAGGAACTTGAGATCCAGAGCCGGGATGGCAAACCGCTCAACCGGTACTTTCCCGAGCTATACGCCCCGCTTCTGGCCCAACTACCTCCGCGCTGCGTTCTCGATGGGGAGATCGTGATTGCGGGTTCCGCAGGTCTGGACTTCGACGCCCTTACGCAGCGCATTCACCCGGCAGCCTCACGGGTAAAGCTTCTCTCGGAACAAACACCCGCCTCGGTTGTGTTCTTCGACCTTCTGGCGCTGGGGGATGAGGATTTGCGCGACCAGCCATTCCATCTCCGCCGCGAACGCCTCGCGCATATCTTGCGAGACGTCGCCAATCCTGTTCATCTCACTCCCGCAACCCAGGAGCATGCCCTGGCTGAGGACTGGTTTAGCCGTTTCGAAGGCGCTGGCCTGGATGGCGTCATCGCAAAGCCTGTAGACGGGGTATACACCCCCGACAAGCGCACGATGTTGAAGATCAAGCATGAGCGCGATTGTGATTGCGTGGTGGCCGGCTTCCGGTGGCATAAGCGCGGTGAGAACACCCTGATCGGTTCCCTGCTGTTGGGGCTGTATGACAACGATGGCAAGCTCCAGCACGTCGGCACGTGCGCCAGCTTCACCGAGGCAAAGCGCCGGGAGCTGGTGGACCTGCTCGCACCTTACCGGGTGAATGCTTTATCCGACCACCCATGGGCAAGCTGGGGCGCGCAGAACGAAACGGGATCCCGCATGCCCGGTGCCCAGAGTCGTTGGAGCTCAGGGAAGGACCTTAGCTGGGAGCTCTTGCGCCCGGAACTCGTCGCCGAGGTCAGCTATGAGCACATGCAGGGTGATCGTTTTCGCCATCTAGCCCACTTTCGGCGCTGGCGTCCGGACAAGCCAACGGAGCAGTGCACCTATGGCCAGCTGGAGGTCGTACCGCCCGAGGAACTCAGCACCCTGTTCTCGCAGCGTAGGTGATTTTGCATGATTTACCTCGACGCAGCCGCTACCACGCCCGTTCGTCGTGAAGTCCTTGAGGCTATGTGGCCCTACCTCACCGGGGCATTTGGCAATCCCTCGAGCCGTCATGCCATGGGCGATCAGGCCTCCCGTGCTCTCAAGCAGGCCAGGGAGCGAGTGGCTGCCGTGCTTGGCTGCCGGCCGAATGAGATCATTTTCACCTCGGGAGGCACCGAGGCAGACAATCTGGCGATCAAGGGTATCGCGCTGGCAAACCCGCGCGGTCGTCATATCGTCACGACACCCATAGAGCATGAGGCTGTGCTCGCCAGCTGTGACTATCTGCAGCGGCATCATGGATTTAAGGTGACATACCTGCCGGTCGCCCAGGATGCCCGGGTTTCTCCCTCTGATCTGGAGAAGGCGCTGGCGGAGCATCCGGACACGACACTGTGCACAGTGATGCTTGCCAATAACGAAGTGGGCACGATCGAGCCGGTTGCCGCGCTTGCCACGACCGCCCAGCAGGCTCGCGTTCCGTTTCACACAGATGCTGTCCAGGCCTGTGGCTCGCTTTCCCTTCAGGTGCCAGATCTGCTTGCGGATGCAATCTCGCTGTCAGGTCACAAGTTGGGCGCTCCTAAAGGGGTCGGTGTGCTTTACCTCCGAAACCGCGTCCAGGTGGAAGCGGTGCTACACGGTGGTGGTCAGGAGCGGAATCGCCGGTCGGGCACGGAAAATGTTGCAGGTGCCATTGCCTTTGCTACTGCCCTCGAATTGACCGCAGCCGAGCTTCCCACCCGTGTTCCCCGTCTCACGCTTCTGCGAGACAGGCTGATAGAAGGCATCCTGGCTGCCGTACCGAACGCCCTGCTTACTGGTGCTCGTGAAGAGCGGCTGGCCAACAACGCCAGCTTTTCTTTTCCTCAAACTGCCGGCGAGGCCGTGCTGCTGCAACTGGAGGAGCGAGGCGTCTTTTGCTCGAGTGGTTCCGCCTGTGCTGCAGGTTCTGATGGGCCTTCGCACGTGCTCACCGCCATGGGATTCGCTCGCGATTTGGCACAAACGGCCGTGCGCTTCACCCTTACCCACGAAACCACCGCCGTCGATGTGGACGAAACCATCCAACGGACCCGAGAAGCCGTTGCGGCGGTGCATGTCCTTGCTTCGGTGCACTAAAATTCACCCCCGTCGCAGTCAGCAGCAATGCTGTGCAGGCCGATACCAAGCGGCAGCGGTAAACTAAGGTCTGCCCGATGGCCTATCAGGTTTTAGCCCGGAAGTACCGTCCCCTTCGCTTTGCCGACGTTGTGGGCCAGGACCACGTGACGCGCACGCTGCTCAACGCGCTCGCGCAGGATCGTATCGCCCACGGTTATATCTTTTCGGGGCATCGTGGCATAGGCAAAACCACGATCGCTCGCATCTTGGCCTCCGCGCTGAACTGCCAAACAGTGATCGGCACCGAAAAGCGGCCTACGCCTGAACCGTGTCTGCAATGCGCCTCGTGCCTGGAAATTCGGCAGAGCAACGCAGTCGATGTCCTTGAGATCGATGCAGCGACCAATCGCGGCATCGATGAGATTCGTGAACTGCGTGATGCCGCACGCTATCGCCCTGCGCGAGATCGTTTCAAGATCATCATCCTTGACGAGGCACACCAGATCACGGACGCTGCCTTCAATGCCCTTCTCAAGACGCTGGAAGAGCCACCCGGACACATCGTTTTCATGATGGCAACCACGCAGCCTGAAGACATCCCACAGACCATCCGCTCGCGATGCCAGCACTTTAGCTTTCATGCCGTACGGCTCGACGACATCGTCGGCCAGCTCCGAAAGATCTCTCAGGACGAAAAGATCGCGGTCGATGACGCGACGCTTGGTTTGCTGGCCGAGGCAGGCGACGGCTCTATGCGTGATGCCCTTTCCATCATGGATCAGGCGATCGCCTCGGCACCGCAGATGCCGGACGGCAGTCCCCAGATTGCCTTGGAAGAGGTGCGGGAGCTTATGGGCGCGGTCTCCAACGTCGTCTTTGAGGAGGTTCTGGGCGGCGTGGGCAGGAATGATTCTGCTGCAGTGCTTGCGGTGGTCGGACACCTTCTGGATCTTGGCAATGCTCCGCAGCAGATCGCGCGGCAGTTCACGCGCTTTCTTCGAAACTGCATCGTCTCAAAGATTACGCAACTCGACCCAGAAGGCGACGCCACAGGCATTGCAGCTGATCTGCTACAGATCTCTGTCGAGGAACGCCGCCGAGCTGCCCGCGCCGCCCAGGGTTTTACCGAGGAGGAGCTCAGTCGCTTTTTGGCCATCGTGCTGCGCACGTTTGATGATCTCGGGTATAGGCAAGAGCAACGTTTGCATCTGGAACTGGGCCTTCTGAAACTGGTGCACGTCCAACGCCTGGTGCCGTTGGAAGAGATCCTCTCCCAGCTTGGCGCCGCACCTGGCGCCATGAACAAGTTCAGGTCAACCCCGTCAGCGCCAGTTCCGGTTCCTGCGCCACAACCGCAGACACCTCGTAGCAGCGCTCCTGCAGCTGCCGCGCCCACCTCAAAGAGGACTCCGAGTACAGGGCACCCTGCGTCTGCCGGTGATGCCGACGCTCCGGTAGCTCCGGTGCAAGTGGCCCCGATGAGCAGGCCCTCTCCGACCCCGTTCCGTTCTGCGGCGTCGTCCGTTGAAAGGGAGACGCTCAGACCGGAGCGACTCGCCAAAGCAGAAGTTGCCGCACCCCTTGAACCCGTGGCAAAAGAGTCCTCTCTGGCGCCGGAAGCCGTTTCAACGGCTCCGGGCACTGCGGCGCAACCGGACCAGGCCCAGTCCGGAGCGACTTCGGCTCCGGTAGCCCGAACGGTACCCGCCGCATCAACTCAGTCCGCGACAGGTCCAGTGTCCGAGCCTGCTGCTGCGGCAGCAGCTGCCGATCTGCAGGCGGCCGTTGTCCGTGCGTTGCTGAACACCAAAGGGCAAACGTCAGCCGCAGAACAGCTGGAAGACGCCACCTGGACCCTCCGGGAGGGTGTACTTGAGATACAAACCTCACTTTCCAAAACCATGTTGCCCGTCCTGATCAACGCTGAAACAGATCGGCTTCTGAAGGCAACACTTCGCGACCTCCATCCCGCACCCTTGCAGGTCAAACTGCTTCCGGGAGTGCCCGCAGTCAGCAACGGCAGCGCGAGAAAGCCTCGTGCTGCAGCCAGCGGAAGCGCGGCAGAGCTCGC
>CAXTRM010000036.1:0-8008 GCA_964246625.1 uncultured Acidobacteriaceae bacterium | reverse complement strand
GCCGAGAAGCATCCTTTGGTACAAGAGGCCAAGCGACTCTTTTCCGCCGAACTCTCCAACGTCATCGATCTCCGCAAGGAGTAGCCTGCAGCAAAGGATCCCTATGGACTTCAGCAAAATGAACGAGATGTTGTCACAAGCGAGCGCCATGCGCGAGGGCATGGAGGAAACCTTGGCAAGGACGCTTGTCGAGGCCACAGCGGGTGGTGGCGCCGTCGTAGTTCAGATGAATGGGCGCAAGGAGCTGTTGAAGCTCACCATCACACCTGCTGCAGCGTCTGCAGCGGCCGGCGATATCACGATGCTGGAAGACCTGATTATCGCAGCAGTGAACGAGGCTGGACGTAAAGCTGACAAGGCTGCTGAATCCAGTGCCGGTGACCTTCTTGGGGGCTTAGGCCTGCCCGGCTTCTAAGAGGAATAAGCGTACCGCTTAACTCGATAGATCGAAGCAAACGCAAGTCAGTGTTCTCACCGCTGCATAGAATCGCGAAACCCACTCCATGTCTACTCGCTTCGCACCCCCGATGGCGCGCCTCATTGAGGAGCTACGCAAGTTGCCGGGCGTTGGCACCAAAACCGCACAACGCTTTGCGTTTCACATCCTGCGTAGCTCGGATCATGACGCGGGCGCGCTTGCCAGCGCGATCCACGCGCTGAAGCAGGCACTACGGCTTTGCTCCCTTTGCAACAACGTTACGGATGTCGACCCCTGTGGACTGTGCTCAAGCCCATCACGGAACCATCGCCAGATCTGTGTGGTGGAAGAGCCGACAAACATTGCCGCCGTGGAAAAGACCCGCACCTGGAACGGGGTCTACCATGTGTTGCACGGCACCCTGTCACCCGTGAACGGCATTGGGCCCGACCAGCTTCGCCTGGCAAACCTTTGGCCTCGGCTGGAGCAGGCCGTGGACGGTGGGGAGCTGATTCTGGCAACAAGCCCCACAGTAGAGGGCGAGGCAACTGCCCGTTACGTCGCCGATGAGGCCCATGCTATCTATCCCGGGCTTGCGATTACAAGAATCGCGACCGGCGTACCTGCTGGATCTGATATCGAGTATGTTGATGAGGTCACGATGACACGTGCTCTCGAAAATCGCAGATCTCTTTAGCAAGCCCAAAACCCTATATCTCAGGTCAAAGCGAAGAGAGCTGTCGGCTGAGACATTGTTGCGCTTTCTTAGCTTCAGTTCTGGCACTGGTTGAGTAATGACACGACGCATTGTTGCAGTCCTTGTGCTGTTTAAAACAGAGTTGCATCAGTCGAGCACGTACATCAGTCTGCAGGAGGCAAGGAGCAGAATTCCTGATGACACTTTGGATTTGCTTCTGCTGGTTCAGGATAACTCGCCTGCCCGCGCCGTCCCATCGCTTCTGCCGCCAAACACAAGGTACGTTGCAGATCCGAACAACAGTGGACTTGCTTCGGCGTACAATCGCGCATGGCAAACGGCTGTGAATGAAGGCTACGACTGGCTTCTCACACTCGATCAGGACACCAGCTTGCCTCAAGACACCTTTTTGCACTTCCTGCGTGCGCTGGACGTCGTACAAACCCGTCCAGAGATCGCCGCGGTGGTCCCAAAGATCATGGCAGATCGCAAAGTCCTCTCACCGCATTACTTTGCAGCCGGGGCGCTTCCTCGCTGGTTCCCGGAGGACTTCACCGGCATTCCGGCGCAATCGGTGTTCGCCTTCAACTCCGGTTCTCTGCTCCGTGTAGCGTCATTGCGCCAGATAGGGGGCTATTTGCCTGACTTCTGGCTGGACAGCAGCGATCTCGCTCTCTTCCAGCGCCTCAATGCATATGGAAAGCGGGTGTACCTTCTTGGCGATCTGCAGCTTCAGCACGACTTCTCCCTCTTCAAAGCGCAGCAGAAGATCTCGGTTACCCGATACCGCGCGTTACTAGCAGCCGAATCAGCTTTTTGGGACCTGTACAGGAGCGGTCTTGGAGGGCTCGAGCGCACCCTGCGCTTAGTGGGCAGGTGGATCAAACATCTCGTGCGACAGGACTCCCGAGAGCTTCGCATCCTTACACAGCAACAGCTCGCCTCGCGGCTCTTCCGGTCTCGTAGATCCCGCCTGGCACAGTGGCGCCGATCCTGTGTTGAGCGGCTGCGAACAACCCATGAAGAGCCGAAACAGGCGGAGCGCCTCAAAGTGTCTGTGTGCATGGCTGCTTATCGCGGCGCGCGACACATCGAAGCGCAGCTCAACACGGTGATACCGCAGCTTACAGCCGACGACGAGCTTGTCATCGTGGATGACGCTTCGCAGGATGGCACGTGGGCACTTCTCCTCGAGGTGCAACGGCGTGTAATGGCCCAACCTGCTGCGCCTCACTTCGTCCTGCTGCGCCATAGCTCGAACGCCGGCGTGGTAAGCACCTTTGAAGAGGCGCTCCGTAACGCGTCCGGGGACATCCTTTTTCTGTGCGATGAGGACGATCTGTGGACACCGGACAAGGTACGCAAGGTCCTCGATGTCTTCGCCGCGCAGCCTGAGACCAAGGTCGTCAGTACAGCGGTCTCCTTGATAGACGAACGCGACAATCCATTGGTTGATCAGAGCTACCTGCGGCACAGGCAGTTCACGCCAAACCTGTTTGCGAATCTTTTGCACAACCAATACCAGGGTTCGGCAATGGCTTTCCGAGCCAGCGTATTGCCTGAGGTTCTTCCCTTTCCCAAGCAGAAGCTTTTTCTGCATGATGCATGGATCGGCACTCGGAATACCTTGAGTGGGGGGCGAACGGTATACCTTGAAGAACCGCTGGTTCTGTACCGGCGGCATAGCGGGAACTTCAGCCGTCGCCTGAACCGCTGGAAGCAGCTGCAACTGCGTGTGCAGTTTGTTGTCGCCAATCTATGGCGCTTACTTCAGCGAAGCACGGTGTAACGCCCTCAGCGGCACACATCAAACAGGCCACGCGTTCAGAGAGCAGCCGGAATCACACGCATGTCGCCGCCCGTCATCTCTGGTGGGAGATCTAAGCCCAGCATCCCAAGAATCGTCGGGGAGATGTCACGGAGACTGCCGTCCTTCCGCACCCCGATCTTGCGTTGCTGATCCGATACCAGGATAAAGGGGACAGGGTTAGTGGTGTGAGCCGTATGCGGGCCGCCCGTTACCGGATCGATCAACATCTCCGCGTTGCCGTGGTCGGCGGTAATGATCCAGCTTGCGCCGGCTGCCCTGACAGCGTTGTACACACGCGTCAACTGCGCATCAATGGCCTCCACAGCCTTTACGGTTGGTTCAACCTTTCCTGAGTGACCGACCATATCAGCGTTCGCGAAGTTCACAATCATGACGTCGAAGGCACGATCTCCCAAAGAGCGTTCCACTGTGTCACCTATGCCCTCTGCGGACATCTCCGGGGCAAGATCGTACGTAGCGACCTTCTTCGACTGGATGAGCTCCCGGTCCTCTCCAGGAAACGCCTTCTCGATGCCACCATTGAAGAAGTACGTCACATGCGCGTACTTTTCAGTCTCGGCTACACGGAGATTCCGCAGATCGTATCTCGCCATCACGTTAGCAAGGAGATTCTCCATACTTTCTGGAGGAACAATGGCCGGAAGGGTGAACTGCTTATCGTACTGCGTCATGGTGACATAATGCAGATCTGCAGGGACATCTCTACTCGGGATCTCCTCTTCCAGCTCAGTGGCCTTCGGCAGCTCGAGGCCGGCCTGCGACGTGATGCCACTACGCCGCCCCAGGACTCGGGTGATCTGGCGGACACGATCGGCGCGGTAGTTGAAGCAAATTACCGCGTCGCCTTCCGTAATCCTTCCAATTGGTTCGCCCTGGGTATCCACGCAGACAAAAGGCTCCGTGAACTCATCGGTGACACCGTTGTGATAGCTCTCCTTCACGCGGTTGATCGCGTCGTGAAACGCACCACCTTCTGCTTGGCCTCTCACCATGGCATCGAAGGCTTTACGTTCGCGCTCCCATCGCAGGTCGCGATCCATGGCAAAGTACCGGCCGCTAACGCTGGCCAGCTTGCCGACCCCGTACTCGCTGCAGCGTGCCTGCAACTCCGTGAGATAGCCAGCGCCTGAGGTAGGGAGCGTATCTCTTCCGTCAAGAAAGGCATGCACAAAGACACGGGAAAGCCCGCGCGATGCAGCCATGCGGAGCAGGGCGTGCAGGTGGCGCTGGTGGGAGTGGACCCCACCATCAGAAAGTAGTCCTAGCAAATGCAGTGCACGCCCGTTTCGCGCTGCATGATCCATCGCTGCGATGATGGTTGAATCCTGGAAGAACTCCCCTGACGCGATGGCGGTGTCGATGCGCGTGATGTCCATGCGTACAACACGGCCTGCCCCCAAGTTCAGGTGTCCAACCTCAGAGTTCCCCATCTGTCCGTCCGGTAGGCCGACGAACTGCTCACTCGCCCGAATCAGCGTGTTGGGGTATTCGCGAAGCAATTTGTCGTAGGTAGGTTTGCGCGCAAGGGCAATCGCGTTGCCTTGCGTTTCCGCACGGAACCCCCAACCATCCAGAATGGTCAGCAGAACAGGGCCACTACGTCGATCCGCCATCGCTTACTCCGCGCAGTTCACAGCTGTGCGACCCAGAAAGACGGCGGCGCCCCCAAGTTCTTCCTCAATGCGCAACAGCTGGTTATACTTGGCGATCCGGTCCGTACGCGAAGCCGACCCTGTCTTAATCTGACCTGCTCCCGTTCCGACCGCTAGATCCGCGATAAAGGTGTCTTCTGTTTCACCGGACCGATGGGAGATGATTGCCGTGTAGCCGTTTCGGCGCGCGAGTTCAATGGCTTCCAACGTCTCCGAGATGGTGCCAATCTGATTCACCTTCACCAGAATGGAGTTCGCTACGCCCTCGTGGATGCCGCGTTGCAGCATCTTGGTGTTGGTTACAAACAGATCGTCGCCCACCAACTGGACCTTGCGCCCGATCTTCTCTGTCAGAAGACGCCACCCCGCCCAATCGTTTTCGTCAAGCCCATCCTCGAGCGAGACGATAGGGTACTGGCGCGTCCAGCTCTCCCAGTAGCTGGCCATCTGTTCGGACGTCTTCTCACTCTTGTCAGACTTGTGAAAGACGTATCGTCCCTTGCTCTTGTCGAAGAAAGAGCTTGCTGCCGGATCGAGAGCGATGCCGATCTCTTCGCCCGCCTTGTACCCGGCAAGCTCGATCGCCTCCAGAATGACTTCGATCGCCTCTACGTTGGACTTCAGTGAAGGTGCGAACCCACCTTCATCGCCTACCGCTGTGTTATACCCGCGCTTTTTAAGGACACCTTTCAACGTGTGAAAGACCTCCGTGCCCCAACGCAGCGCGTCGGAAAAGCTTTCAGCACCAACGGGCATCACCATGAACTCCTGAAAGTCCACGTTGTTGTCTGCATGCGCGCCGCCATTCAGGATGTTCATCATCGGCGTCGGCAAAATGCATGCATTGACCCCTCCCAGGTAGCGGTATAGCGGCATGCTCAGGGCCTGTGTGGCCGCGCGTGCGCAGGCCATCGACACAGCAAGGATTGCATTTGCTCCCAGACGAGCCTTGTTTTCTGTTCCATCGATGGAAAGCATGGTGGCATCGATCAGCCGTTGGTTGCTGGCGTCCAATCCCTTCAGCTCCGGGGCGATCACGGTTTCCACGTTCTCGACAGCCTGCAGCACACCCTTGCCGAGGTAGTGCTCCTTGTCGCCGTCGCGCAGCTCAACAGCTTCGTGCTCTCCCGTAGAAGCTCCGCTTGGAACAGCGGCACGGCCGCGCACACCATCCTGTAGGACCACATCGGCCTCTACTGTAGGGTTCCCGCGGCTATCTAAAATCTCCCGTGCGTGTATGGAGACAATCTCGGTCATCTGCTGCTTCTGCCTTCCGTTAGAGCTTGTGTTTACTCGTTTACGAGCAATCCTATGCTGTAAACGATCGTCCAGGCGTGGTCGAGGGTCAACCTGAACAGAACGTCCGCTTAATCCGATGATGCTTTCAATGAAGTCCGACAAGGCTGCCCCGCCGCGCTCATTCTAGCAAAGCGGGATCAATTTCCTGTTCCATGTACGGCAGCGCTTCCCATAGCGGGCAAGGACACACCCATCCCCCGCAGCGCTACGTCCTGGCGCGTTAACGCCGGCAGCAGGAGCCGGATGCGAGTTCCGCGTCCTGGCCGGCTGATCACCTCTACCTCACCGTGGCCGCCGTACAAGACCTGAATGCGCTCGCGCACGTTCCGCATGCCGATACCGGTTCCACCGCTGGCCATGGCACCAGGTTCCACGGCCCGTTCTGGTGCAATCCCCACGCCATCGTCCTCGACCTCCACCAGCAGCTGACCCTCTGTCACCCGTCCCCTCAACGTCACCGTTCCGCCGTTCAAACGAGGTTCGAGGCCGTGCTTGATGCTGTTCTCGATCAAGGGTTGCAGCAGCATACTGGGCACCTCAAGGTGCATGGCCTCCTCCGTGATCTCCTTGACCACCTGCAGCTTTTCGCCAAAGCGAATGACCTCGATGTCCAGGTAGTCATCCGTGAAGGCGAGTTCCTCTTCCAGGGGAACGAAGGCATCGCGCTCGCGCAAAAGTGTTCTCAAGATGCGGCTGAGTTTTACAATCATCTCCCGCGCTAGCTCCGGCTCTGAACGGATCAGCGACGCAATGGAGTTCAGGGTGTTAAACAGGAAATGCGGATTGATCTGTCGTTGTAATGCATCCAGGCGAGCTTCCAACAGCAGGCGGCTCTGCTCTTCAAGCTTCCTTTCGATGCGGACAGCGTTCCAGATCTTCAGAGGGATACCCACCACCACGGGGGTACAAGCACATACCAACGCCTGCAAGAGCCAACTGGCGGATCGCAACTCGAAGTAGCGTCGCGGTTCGAGTTCGGCCAAGAAGCTCGCCACCAGTTGCGTTGCCATCAGGAGCAAAAGCAACGAGATCTGCCGGTCCAGGTTGGGGCGACGTAACGTTCGCCTCACCCATCGGTAAATGCTCAGGTCAATCAACGGGGAAAAAGACCAGATTGCCTCCAGATCCACAAAGCCACGGAAGGCCCCGAAAAGGATGCCAATACCGACGTTCATCGGTAGGGCGAGCCATTCATGGTGGCCTAGTGCGGGCAAGGCGAGGAGCACACCGCCCAGGGCTGCTGGCTTGGGGCCTAAGAGGAGACCCAGCAGCGCTGTCGCCTGCAGGGCCAGATCGGCTGCCAGAAAGTTCGGAACCCGCACTCTGACCCACACGCCTAAAGCCAAAGGAACGCAAATCCAGGCGAGCAACTTCAGCGTCTCGCTGCGGCTGCGGTCCTCCAGGAGCAGCAGTCGCTTGAAGCTCCAGGAACGCGCCAGTGAACTGGCTACTGCAGCGGCCACGCCCAGCTTCACCAGGAGAGAGATCAGCAGGAGTTTGTTGTCGATGCCGTGCACGCCTCTACTCTACTCGCTGGCCCTGTCCGGACCGTCAAGGAAGCGTGCTTCATACAACGTCGCCGAATCCAGAGCCACTCACTCGAATCTAAAACTCGCTATGCCCATTCTCAGCCTTACCAAAATTGCAGACGCTGACTTTCCCACTCGCTGGGGGCGCTTTCGCATCCTTGGGTTTGAAGGGATCCCACAACCTGGCGATCCTTCGCGCAAAGAGGTCGAAGCGGCTGTGGCATTGACGATGGGGGATCTTCACGCTGCTCCGCCAACTGTACGGATTCATTCACAATGCCTCACCGGCGATGTTTTCCACTCGCTACGCTGCGACTGCCATGATCAGCTGCATCTCGCTCTCGGGCGAATCGCAGGGCTTGGCACCGGCGTTCTGATCTATGAACAGCAGGAAGGTCGCGGCATCGGCTTGATGGCGAAGCTACGAGCCTATGAACTCCAGGACAAAGGAATGGACACGATTGAGGCCAACCACCATCTCGGCTTCCCCACGGATCTTAGGGCCTTCGAACTGCCTGCCGAGATTCTCAAGTCCCTCGGCATCTCCAAGGTGCGGCTGATCACCAACAATCCGGAAAAAGT
>CAXTRM010000035.1:15633-18776 GCA_964246625.1 uncultured Acidobacteriaceae bacterium | reverse complement strand
CTTGCAAGTGAGATCAGTTAGGAAGCGGACGTGCATGCTTCAGGGACGGCAGCTCCGCACCATCCAGGGTCTGGGGCCCTGTGCGAGGTGCAGCGCCAAGGATGTCGCCGATGCGGTCGACACTTTGGGGCAGATCGTAGAACAACAACAACGCTTCACGGGCACGCTCGCCGGCCTCGGTCACCTCGCGCCGGTTTGCTGCCAGATGTTGTAAAAGGGCGACCACCCCGGTGACGTCGCCGGTGTTGAAGTGCCATCCACACCGGTGGCGGCGGATGATGCGTGCGGGGGTGGCGGAGGCGGGCCCGATAAACAGCAGCGGCCGCCCGGCAGCAAGGATGCCGTACACCTTGCTGGGCACGACCGAGCCGCAGGAGGTGTCCTGCTGGGTGACGAGGCCGATGTCGCCAGCAGCGAGACCTTCGGAGAGCCTGTCTCGCGGCACAAACGGCCGCATCTCCATCGAGGTGAGATGGTTGGTCTGCGCGAAGGCTTCGAGCGCCTGGCGCCGGCCACCGGTACCCACAAAGAGAAAGCGGAAGCGGGGGTCCTCACGCAGGACCCGCATGATGCCCAGCAGGGTGTCAAGGTCGTGCGCCAGGCCGAGGTTGCCCGAGTACAACAGAACGAGCTCTTCCGGGTTGCCGGGACGGGGCATGGGCGTGATGCTGACGCTGTTGGCCCAGTGCTCGGCGACAAAGATCTTTGCGGGGGCGACGCCACGGGCGACCAGGCGATCGCGCATGCACTCGCCCAGGACAACGATGCCGTCCGCGTGACGACGCGACCAGTCCGCCAATGCCCCGGTGAGGCGATGGAGCAGGCTGCCCCGGCGGATGTGGGCGAGATCAACCGCGATGTCAGGGTATACATCCTGTTCCCAGATGAAGTGCCGCGAGCCACGCAGGCGCTGGATGCAGGTGCCCAACAGAGAGATCAGGGGGGGCGTGGTCATGGAGACCACAACATCGGGCCGGCGCAACGTGAGCCCGCGCAAGAAGGCCGTCGCATAAAACGACAGATAAGACAACACACGACCGACTTTGCCGCGGGTAAACGGCGCCGCCTTGACGCGGTGCACCCGGGCGTTGGGTGCCACGGAGCCGGCAGCCGCGGCGTACCCGCCACTGTCGCCGCAAAGCACCTCGATCTGCTCGCCCCGCGCGGCAAGGGCCACCACAAGATCGGTGAGTTGCTGGCTGGTGGCCGACGAGTCCGGCCAGAAGAACTGATTGATGAACAGCATGCGCATCAGTACACCCCTGCATGCGCCGCCGTCTCTGCTGGACGGATCTTGCGCGTTTTCACAAAGCGGGCAGGATTGCCCGCATAGATCTGAAAGTCGGGCACGGTGCCCGAGATGACCGAACCGGCGGCCGCGACCGCGTAGCTGCCCAACACACTGCCGGGCGTAAGGATCGCCTTGGCGCCCGCCCAGGAACCCTCGCCCATCAGGATCGGCGCGACCCTAAGCCCAAAGCCTGGCTCGCTCCAATCATGGTTGCCCGTGCAGAAGTAGGCCCCTTGCGAGGCGCAGCAGTTTGCGCCGAGGCGGACGGTAGTCAAATTGTCGATCCACACGTGCTCGCCGATCCAGCAATGGTCACCCAAATCGAGGTGCCACGGGTACTTGATCTGAACCGCAGGCTTGATCACGACGCCCTGCCCCACGCGCGCGCCAAAGGCACGCAGCAGGCCGACCCGCAGCGAAGAAGAAATCCATGCGGAGGCGAAGACGGGCTGGGCGACCAGCAGCCACAGGGCCCGTTTGGCGAACGAGCCGCCGGGCTGGTACCACGCGTTGTTATAGGTCGCCAAACGCACCAGACTCATCGCCCGTCCCCTGTAAGAAGCGGTGTGGTCACGGGCTTGACGCCTGCGAGCACATAGCGGTACACCTCGGTCATCTGCTGGACAACCCGGGCCGTGCTGTAGTGCGAAGCAATCAGATGCGCGCCGTTCTGCCCCATGGACAGGCGCTGGGCTTCAGGAGTGGCGAAGAACGCGAGCAGGGCCGCGGTGAGCGCGTCCGCGGTGGAGTCCACCTCCCACCCTGCCCCGGCAGTTGCTAGCTCGGCCATGTTGCAGGCACGGGTAGCGATGACTGGAACGCCCATCCCCATGGCTTCCAGCAAGGCCATACTCAGGCCTTCCGAGTAGCTGGGAAGCACGTAACAGCCGGCCGCGGCCAGCGCGCTCCACTTCAGCTCGCCGGCCAGCATACCAGTAAAGGTGACCTGCCCTTCCAGGCCCTGCGCGGCGACCTGCTGCACTAGTTGCTGTTGTGTACCCAGGCTGTCCGGGCCCGCGATGACCAGGTGTGCTTCCCGGTACCGCTGGCTGACCTGTGCCCAACTGCGCACCAGCAGATCGAGCCCCTTTTTGGGGTGAAGCCGGGAAAGGAAGAGCACAAGGGTCTTCCCGCGCAGAGCCGGGAAGGTGTTCAGGAAGAGCTCGGGGGTAGCCTCGTGCGGCACAGCGACCGCGTTCGGAATGACCGCGATGGGACCGACAGCACCGAAGCTGCGATACTGCTGCGCTTCGGCGGGGGTTAGCGCATGGAGGCAAGCGGCACCAGCGACATTGGCCCGCTCCACCAGGGCCGCATAGATCTGCTTTTTGAGACGCTTGGCTTCCAGCGCCCAGGGCTCCAGCATGCCATGCGCGGAAAGCACATAGGGTTTGCCGAGCGTGCGGGCCAGCCGGCAGGCCTGGGCCGTGCTTTCTTCCCAAAGGCCATGCACATGGAGGGCGTCGGCCTGGGCGACGGTGCGGGCAAAGCGCGTGCGCAGGGTGGCCCCGGTCAGCCAGGCGAGGCGCGAGGTTGGCCAAAAGGAGAGCCGGTCAGCCGGCAGGGCAGCCGGCCGATAGGCTTCCCCTGGCTGGCAAAAGGCGGCCAGGGAGACCTCCCATCCGTTCCCGGCACCAAGTGAGGATGCCACCGAAGGTACCGCCGCACTCAGCCCGCCGTACCGTGGGTCCGTATGCGAAACCACATGGAGCCAATGCGGCCCCGGCGAAGGAGCCAAGGCCTGCGAGGGGCGGTTCACCCTCGCGATGGGCAGAGAAGCCGTAGTCACGACGCCACCTCCGCCAAGGCTTTCCGCTGCCCTGCCCTGGAGCCGCCTGAGGCTTCGGCGATG
>CAXTRM010000035.1:0-15623 GCA_964246625.1 uncultured Acidobacteriaceae bacterium | reverse complement strand
CAATGGCCGCGCCAAAGCCGGAAGGAGCGTACCGGCTTACCGTGACGCCGGAGTGTTGGCCCATGGCCAGCCTTTGCTCGGCGGGCATCCGCTCGATCCGGTGGAGCAGGCCTTCGAGGAGCTCAGGCCGGGTTGGGTCAAAGCGAAAGCCGTTGCCGCCCTCCTGGACCAGGTCCGGGGCACAGCCACAGCGGTCGGAGACCAGCACCGGCAGCTCAGCCGCCATGGCCTCGTTCACCACCAGACCCCAGGGCTCGCGCGTGCTGGGCAACACAAAACAGCCTGCCGCGGCATACAAGGGGATCAACTCCCGTGAGCTCTTCAGCCCAGGGAAGACGACCTCCTCGCGGTTTGGGGTCGCGGCCGCGATGGCTTCCAGTGCCGCCCGTTCAGGACCGTCGCCGCACAGCACCAGGGGCCAGGTACCCCCGCCTGCCCGGTATGCGGTCCAGCTGCGGAGGAGGCCCGCAACGTTTTTCTCCTCTGCCAGCCGGCCCACATACAGGAAGTACGGGGCCGCAGGAGCTACAGAGGGTGACTGCCGCAGCGAAGCGGCGCCGGCGCGGAACATCTCGTTGTCCACCACGTCGTAGCAGCCCACAATGCGGTCTGCGGGAAAGCCCAGCTGGCGCAGGTACGCCACATGGGCCCGGCCCCCGGTCACGGCCCAGGAGAACAGGGCGCGCAGAGCGAGACGCTTGGGCAGCTCCTTCCACCAGGATCGCGGGTGATCGGCCGCGGTACTTTCAGTCATCAGCACGCCGGTGCGCCCGTGCACCCGGGCCCACACCGCAGCGGCCAGGGCCGGCAACGTGTAGTAGCCCGGGATCAGGACCACCTCGGGCTGCCACGCATCCAGGGCGCGCCACAGGCGGCGCGCGAGCTCACCCTTGCCGGCAGACGACCAGCTGGCCTCCGGCAGCAGCGTATGGATGCGGAGATCGGCGGGCAGGGCTTCACGGAACTTCAGGCCCTGGTGAACCCCGACGCCCCCCACCAGCTCCAGACCCAGCACCTGATCGCGCAAAGCAGGGTCCTCGCACAGTCCACGAAACCGTGCCACATGGTAGGGGTACCAGTCGATCCAGATCACGGCGACGCGGCAACGTCCACGCGCGGCAGGCCTAGGCATGGTGCACCTCCGTCAGACCACTCGAGACCCGGGGCTGGCGTGCACGAACACGCTGGGCATAGACCGCCGAGCGGGGCAGAAACAGACGCCGCCGCGAACGACCACGAACCTTCTTCTCCACAACACGGAAGGCCACCCAACAGGGCACGGAAAGCAGAAGGGTGCGGAAGATGACCGCTTCCATGGTTTGCATGACGAGATAGATCGATAGGGCGGCAATGACGGTGTACTGCAGCGTCCAAACGCCGCCTCTGGTGACCGCCTTGCGCCACACGCACCCATACGCCCAGCCCAGCAGCAACATGGTGGGGACGGCCAGCCACCAAACCTCCACAAACAGGTCAGCGACGATGCCCGGTGCCGAGCCTGGCGCCCCTTGCCACCCGAGCGCATCCGCAAAGCCCTCCCCGGTGCCCGCATTGTGCAGCAACTCCGGCACGCCAAAGTCCTCATACTTGGTCGGCCAGATAGCGCTGGGAATCGGCCGGACCAGGATCTGTGCGAGGTACCGCCGCATCCAGAAATAGTGGTCGCGGCGTTCGGTGCTGATCACGGTTCCGGAGCCATAGATGAACTCGTTGCCGGTGTCCGGCTTGTCGACGATGTTGGACACATCGGTCTTCATGTGGAAGTCGGAGCCGAGATAGATGTTCTGCCGGTTGGTCACCAGAAACAACACTAGCCAGCCCAGCGCGATGCCGCCCAGGCCAAAGGTAAACACCGGAGGACGCTTGCCCTGGTTGAAATACCAGCTCATCATCAGCACGATGACCAGGGCAAAGGTCGGGCCGCGGCGGCCCATCAACAGCGCGCTGGCGCTCCAGGGGGCAGCAAAGGCGGCCAGCAGCGCCAGCCCGGGCAGGCGTGCCCCGCCGGAAGCAAGGGACGTGACCGCCAACATGATGCCCACCAGCAGAAGCAGGCTGCCATCCCGCACATAGCCGTTGTCATCCCAGCCACCGCCGTAGGAGTTGCTGAACGCCTGGGTAAAGCCCCCGACATTGTGGATGGTGATGCCCCAGCACAACAGGCCGACCGAGCCGATGATGGCTGAGCCGAACATCAGCCGCCGGGGCGCGCGCTCAGGCTCCCCGCGCTGGTCAAAGAGCTTTTTCCGGAGGCGCACCCCCGCCCCAAGGCACCCGAGCACAAACGCCAACAGGCCAAGGACGTTCAGCAGCTGCACATGAACCAGCTGTCCCTCGTCAAAGAACCGGGACAAGCCATCGGCGCGCCACAGCTTGTAGGGCATCCAGAAGTAAAGAAACGCAAACATGGGCCCAATAAAGACCAGCGGGTGAAAGACGTCGCGGCTGCCATCAAAGGCGATCACGGCAGCCCCGATGGCAATTAGTCCGGCAGCGAGCAGCAGGAGCTCAAACACGGCGGAGCCTCCCCCCGGCCAAACCCTGCACCCTGCGCCACAGGCCTTGGACGGCGGCCCGCGAGGGTAGCCAGCCATACCGCCGGCCAAACCACCAAACGATGCCCAGGGTGGCCAGGCAGAGCACCACCATGCCGCCGGTGGCCGGGAGCGCGGTGGCCGGCACGGCGCTGCGCCACATCGCGAGCGCCGACCCTGTGGCCACGGCCAGGTTGGCCAGCAGCGTCAACCCGAGCATGCCGGCAGGCAGATGGTCCTTGCGTTGCAGGGTCAGCAGGACCAGGACCGCGGACAGGACATGCGCAAGGTAGTAGATCGCCATCGCCTGCCATGCGCTGCCGCCCCGCACCAGCAGCAGGGTCGCCGCGCCGGCGACGCAACCGCCCCAGACCGTATGGACCCCCGCGGGGGCGCGCAGGCACACAATCGTCAGCCGGGCCGCGGCAGGGGCATTGCCCATGTGGGCCACCGCGGTCGCCAGCGCCAGGGCGATGGTGGTGGCGGCCCCGGCGTAGGAACGGCCGTACATGAGCGCAAGCAGCCACGGCACCACGGTCATGCCGGCCAGGGCCAGCCCAAGGGATACGGCAAGCGAGGCAAAGCTGCACAGGGCCATGACACGCTGCGGCGTTTGGCTTTCTTCGTGGCGCGGGTCGGCCATCACCGCGTAGCTGCCCTCGGTAAGCAGCGAGGGGGCAAGCGCCACAAGGTTGCGTAACTGATTGGCGATGGTCAGGAAGCTGATCTGCACGAGCGTGGCGTCGTTGCGGGCCACCACCGCGCTGAGCCACCAGCCGGAAAGGTTGCTGGCCACAAGGCTGCCGAGCTGAATGCCGCCAAAGGTCCACACCTCGCGCAGCATCCCACCCAGCGGCAGGGCCGGGTTGGGGGAGTTCGGAAGGCGCAAACCCAGCCGACGCCCGAGCAGCACACAAATGACTACCGCCGTAATCGCTACAGCACCCTGGGCGACCAGCATGGCGCGCGGGTCGTGCCGGTAGGCCATGGTGGGCAACAACGTCACCATGCCCAGCCCGACCAGGAGCGAAAGCACAAGCAGCGCCAGGAGGTGGCGCTGCCCCACAAAGAAGCCGCGCGCGCACTCCAACAGGATGATGCCCACCGACGAGACCGCGGCCCAGCGCAGTAGATTGGTCAAACTGGCCTTGCCGACCAGGTGGGCAATCGGGGCGGCCCCGAGCCACAGGCCGACCGCAGCCAGGGCCGCCGAGAGCAGCGAAACGATGATCAGCGCGCGCCGCAGGGTCGGGTAGCCGGCCGACTCGCGCGGGTACTTGCCGGAAAAACGCGTCGCGGTTGCCCCGATGCCGCCCGCGGCATACATGGAGATTTGGTTCGCGGTGCCGATAGCGAACGAGTACGCCCCAAAGACGGCCTTGCCCCCAAACCGGGCAGCAAGGATGTTCGCCAGCAGCCCCACTCCCCGCTCCACAGCCACACTGAGACCCAGCGCGGAGGTGCCGCCGACGAGATGGCTCGTGACCTCGTGGCTGAGAGCCGGCGCCCCTGTGGCCAGCTCCAACTCAGGGAGTGGCGCACTCACCGGCGGCCAGAGTGAGGAGTCGCCTTCTGCTACCGGCGCCACCTGCGGAGACGACACCTCCGGCATGCCCTCCCCCCGGGGAGGACGGGCGAACTCTGCAAAGGCTGAACTCATGCCGCCGTTGCCGCCTTTCCGCTCAAACCCTTTTTCTGGTAGCGGTAATAGTCCTTGTAGTAACTTGTCCACCCTTCGCGCTGGGGGTTGAAGTCGTTCAGGATGGTGCCCACCAGCGGGATGCCATCACGGTCAAACAGGTCGCGGGCCATCGCTGCCGCGTCCAGGGTCGTGGTTGAGGCGCGGAAGACCAGGATCACCCCGTCGGCCTCCCGTGCCAGGATGCGGGTGTCCGCCATGTGGAGGGTGGGCGGCGTGTCGATCAGGACCATGTCGAAGTTGTGCGCGAGCCGGTCCAGCAGTTGCGGCAGCACGGGGGAGTGAAGCAGCTCCATGAGATCTTCGCTGCCGTTGCCGGCCGCAATCACGCTCACGTTGGGCTGATCGGTGGTGCGCACAAACGTAGACAAGGGCACGGACTTCACGTCGAACTCACCCCGGAGAATGTTTCGCAGGCCAACGTTGTTTTGCATCGCAAAGGCGTTGTGGAGGTTGGGCTTTCGCAGGTCCCCGTCCACCAGCACGACACGCATCTTGGACTTGCTGAGCGCGACGCCAAGGTTCGAGGTCACCGTCGTCTTGCCTTCGCCCGCGCTGGGGCTGGCCACCACATAGGTGCGCGGGCCCTTCTTGGCCTCCGAAATCAGGATGGAAAGCGTGGCATTGCGGTAGGCCTCGGCGGCCAGGGAGAACTCGTCTTTCCAGTGCGCCAAGGGTGTGGTCTCTGTGGAGCCCGGCAGCAGGGCACGCGGCGGGGTGGAAACCCCGGTGAGGCTCGCGCTGGCGGCCCGGGGCGCCCCGGCAAACTCGCGCAGGGCTGGGATGGTACCCAGCTCATGCACATGGAGATAGCGCTGCACATCGCCGGGCTTGCGGAAGACATTCAAGGTCCGCTCGCGATAGAAGGCAAAGGCCGTGCCCAGCAGGCCGCCCAAGAACAGGCCGACACCGGCAGCCAACTTGGGTTGGGGCGAAAACGGCACGCCCGGCACCTTCGCGGGATCCACGACACGGATGGTGGCCGCCTGCATGGCCGAGGCGAACCCTGCCTCCTTGGCTCGCTGTAAAAGGGTCTGGTAGAGCTGCTGTTCGCTATCGAGCTCGGACCGGAGCAGGCTCGCTTTGGCCGCGCGCTGCAGGTCGCTTGACACCTTGGCCAGCTCCGCCGAGTACGTCACATTGAGAAGCGCTTCCCGGTGGCGGGCCGTGGACAGCTCGTTATTTTGCCGGGTCAGGCTGGTTGCGTCCGCCTGCTGCATCCCGTCTTCCACAGCACGGATCTGCGACCGGAGGTGCTGCACGGCCGGGGTTTCCTCCTTGTAGATGGAGGTCGCCTTGGCGAGCTGCGTGCGCAGGTCCGCCAGCTGGGTCTCATATTGCCGGTGCACGGGGCTGTCCATGATGGCGGAAGCGGTCCCCGGGGCGGCAACCCGGTCAATGCCCGCTTCCGCTTCCTTGGCAATGCGATCGGCCTGCGCTTTGACCAGCTCATCCTGCAGGGCCCGGAGGCGGTCTTCCCCGACCCCATTGTTTGGGTTAAGCAGCATGCCGTTCCCGCCCGTGGCCACATCCAGCTGCTTTTCAGTCTCCTGGGCGCGCTGTTTGACGTCGGCGACCTGCTTGGTCAGCCAGGCGCTGGTCTTGGACGCTTCCGAGCTGCGCGTTTGGAGATCGGTTTCCTGGTAACTCTGTTCCAGCTGATTGCAAAAATTCGCGGCCAGCTCTGCCGACAGGGCATCGCAGCTGATCTCCACCAGCCGGGTGACGCCGACCGGCTTGACCTTGACGTTCTGTGCCGCCTGCGCGAGCGCCTCGTTGTACGCAATCGCTTTGGGATGCCCGAGGTGAAAGCCGCGCTGCAACCGCGAAAGCAGGTCGCCGCGCGGAATGGACGCCGGGTGCGCTTCTGCCTGCAGCTGCTGCATGGTGGCGGCCAACAGCGTGTCACTTTCCAACAGCTTGATCTGCGTTTGGAGGTTGGTGTCGGACTCCGAGCCGCTGTCGTTCGAGGTAGGGTTCACCGAGCGGATGTTGAGGAAGTCGGAGTTGAGGGGACGGATCTCCAACGACAGCCGCGTGCGGTACATGGGCACGGTCCGCAAGCCAAACAGCAAGCTCAGCAGCATGCCCCCAAGGGCAAAAGCCAGCAGGCTCCACTTGTAGCGGCGCAGCGTTTGCACATACTCCTGGACAAGACCTATCGTCTGTGCCTCAGGCTCCACGCCAAAGTCATTGGGGTGAAGAACGGGTGCTGTAAATACGGTGGGCTCATTGCCCTTTTCGAGACGACGTGGAAATCGCTCTCTCATTGTGTCTCCCTATTCCTTGCAGGGCTGCTGCCAGCCCTGCGCCGGGTCCATCACGTTGCCTTCGCTTGTTCGGGGCCTAGCGGTACACCAGAACACCAGTGGTAATGCCGATGGCGGCTTCCATGGCGCGTCGCGAACCGACCTTGAAGCCGCTGTGCGGAACAAACAGGATGTCGTCGGCATATAACCGCACGTCCGGCTCTTTCCCCGCAAAGATCCTGCTGACATTCACCGGAATCAGGGTGTGGTCGCCTTCCCCGTTGGGATTGGGGCGCAGAATCCGCGCGCTCCCCGCAGCCGAATCAGGCCCCAGCCCTTCGGCCAGGCTCAGGGCTTCCAGCACAGACATGGTCCGGTGCGTCGACAGCACAAAGCCGCCCGCCTTTTTGACATCACCCACCACGTAGACCAGCTCACCCCGGGGAACCGAGATCACGTCGCCGGGCCGAAGCACGATATTGCTATCCGGCGTTTTGCCCTTCATCAAGGCGTCCAGCGGAAAGGTCTCAGTGGTCGCACCGGTAGCCGAGTCCGTGGCCACCTCGGCACCCTGTAGCTTGCCCCAGCGCGACTCCCGCGTCACCAGGATGGTGGGCCCGGCATCCGCCTTGAGGCCGCCGGAAAGCGAGACCACATCCAGCAGGCGCATAGGCCCGGTCAGCTGGTGAACCCCCGGATTGGCCACTTCGCCAATCACAGACACGGGGCGGCTTTCCATGCCGGCCACATTGATGGTCACGTCAGGCGATTTCAGGTACCTGCCCAGCTTACTGATGAGTTCGTCGTGTAACTGGGAAACGGTAAGACCGCCAGCCTGCACCCGGCCCACCATCGGCAGATCGATGAAGCCGTTTGGGTCGATGCGGATCGGAGTTTGCGGGACCTCCTCCATGTCCGCTACATGCAGGACCACCTGGTCACCGGGTCCAAGAACGTACTCCGGCGTCTGCTCCACACGGCGCTGCAACGGCACCTGAGCGCAAAGGGGCAAGAGGCAAACAAGAGCAGCAGTGAAAAGACCAACAAAGCATTTCATCTTGGTTTCCGGTGATACAAATCCATCTTCGCAAAAAGCCACTTGAAGCTGTGTCGCCTTCTGGCGACAGCAAGGGAAGCAACCTTCCTGGCTGATGCCTCTAACTTCTTGCAATGATTGAGCTTGGTGAGCGAGGATGCAGCGAAAAAGCACCCCGGGAACTAACCAGAAAGTCTATCAGAGTTACCATTGTGTGGGCCGATCCCCTGCGGTATCCGTTGGGGCCCCTCTGTGAAGAACGCCAAAGGGGCAGGGTTGGATGTCCGCAACGATGCCACCGGTGCGCAATTGCTTGCTCCCCTGACCGGAGTTCTCCTTGCGTGATGGCCCGAGCATCGAGGAGGATAGGGCAAAAGTTGTACTCGCATCCTCCATGAGCGGGTCCTCCAGGACCCAAAGGTAGGAAAGAATGGGACAGAACCCCAGGGTCTTACATGGGTCGAGAACCCAGGGTGCACGGCTCCTACTCCTGCGACAAAAGGCAAAGATGGCTATAAGGTTTGGTCGGCAGCATCTGGGCGTTCTTCTGTTGAGCGGCCTGTTGGGTACGGTGCAGGGCAGTGGGCAGAGTGCCGAGGCGGACAACACATCCCCCCTGCAAATCACCTTCGGCAACAGCGGACTGCAAACATTGTCCTATGGCGGAACAACACTGACCGACGTGAACGCCAATCCAGGGGACGCCTTTTACATAGGGCACATGAAGGTGACCGACCTCGCCGGCAAGGTGCTTTCCGGCGACCAGTATGGATGGGGCGAGACAAACAACGGTAAACTGTTCAGCCTGGCGACCCGGACCTGGCACTACACATTTTCCTGGGGCGCCATCTCTGTGCAATACGTTCAGAATGGCACCAACCTGGACGTGGTAACGACGGTCAGCAACAACAGCGCGTCAGGAATCGTGTTCGATGGAGCGGCGGTTTCGCCACTCCTGCTGCACTTCCCGCAACTACCGGCCGGCTTTGGCGCCCCAAACTATCCGCAGATGGCCTTCAATACGACCGGCCCAAGCGTGACCACGGCGGATTGGGGCAGCGGCGAGGTCGTTGCCGTAGCGCCGGACGCCAGCCGGCCTTTGTACAGCGGCTTCTGGCCAGCCCAGGGCGGGGCCGGAGTTCCCTACTCCCCGGAGATCAGCGGAACCACACCGGATGGTCTTGCCACGTTTCAGCCCCACAACGACCGTCCGGTCGCTCCGGGGCAAACAGATCGGTACACCATTTCGCTGCGATTTGCACCGGGCGGCACCTCCACTGGCTCTCTGGCCGCGGATGCGTATGCAAGCTGGGCAACGCACTTCCCTTCTGTCTTGAGCTGGACCGATCGCCGTGCGATTGGGACCGTTTACCTGGCGAGTTCTCCCCAGGGTGGCGACGTAACCCGGCCGGCGGGCTTTCCCACCAACCCGCGCCGGTACTTCAACACGGGATCAGTTGATGTCACCACGACGGCTGGTCTTGTTGCCTTTCAACAGCAGGTGCTGAACGAGGCTGCCGCTGCTGCCTCCAACGCTCGTCACCTGAATGCACAGGGGGTGATCACGTGGGATATCGAGGGGGAACAGTACCCTCAGTCCACCAGCTACGTTTGCGAACCGGATGCCATCGCCCAGGTGGCTCCGGAGATGGAGACGGCCGTAGCTGTCGCGGGGTCGCCGTTTCTGGGCAGAAAGCTGGATGACGCGTACTTCAGCACCCTGCGTCAGGCTGGATTGCGCGTGGGCGTGTGTGTACGCCCGCAACACTTCACGCTCAACGCCGACGGCACGGCCAGCCAGGTCTACCTGGGTTCCACGGCGGCGATCGTTTCAGAGCTGCTGAGAAAAACCAGGTATGCGCACGACCGTTGGGGAGCCACGCTGTTTTATGTGGACTCCACCGTAGACCCGAGCGGCGCGGTGCTGCCGGCGGCGATCTTTCAGCAGCTGCAGGCCGCCCTGCCCGATTCGCTTTTCGTGCCGGAAGAGACGACGCCGCTCGATTACGCCTATGCCGCGCCTTTCAAGAGCTTTCTCGACCTGGGCGCCGTCGGAACTGACCCCAGCATCCACCTGTACTACCCGCACGCCTTTAGCGCCGTTCTGGTCAACGACGCCGATGCCGGCAAGCTGGCCGCAGCCCAGGCCCAGCTCGTCCAGAGCGTCCGGCAAGGCGATATCCTGATGGCCCATGTGGACTATTGGCAGGCCAACGATCCAACGATCCTGGCGATCTACCAGGCTGCAGGCGTAGCTTCGACCACCCCGGCGCCAGACCCAGCTCCCGCGCCACCTCCTGTGCCGCCTCCAGCACCTGGCCCGGCACCAGCGCCCACACCGGCACCCGTGCCTACGCCGGCTCCTGCACCGGTACCCCCATCGTCTCCCGGACCGGCGCCGACCAGTCCAGACAAGATCGCCATTGCATCCCCGGTTGCCGGCCAAGTGGTCTCGGGGGCGATCACGGTCCAGGGGGTGATCAACGATGCCCTGGATGCCGCGGGTTCGCACCTGATCGTAGACGGCTTTGACCTTCTCACCACCCGCCTCACCGGGAGCCCCTACGTGTACGCCCTGGACACCCGCACCCTGTCCAATGGTGCCCACACCCTGCAGCTATGGGGCCATGATATCGGCAATAACACGATCCTTTCCGGGACAGTGTCCGTCCTGGTACGCAATTAGGCCGTGTTTGGCTATACGACTTTGGTGATGCTTACAAGGGACAGGCAACGGCGTAGCGTGGCCTAGACCCCTTCCCAAGGGCAATCCCTCTACCGCTTCGTCTGGGAGAACGTATTGTGACAAGACCGATCGCCTCCGTCCAGATCGTCAGCGATGGCATTGTTGTGCGCTTTAGCGACGGTGTGCTGACGTACTTTTCCCAGAACTTCCTGCGAGACCACATCGGAGTCGGATCCAACCAGATCTTTCTGGACTACGATCCGTGCGCCTGTGCCAAGGGACAGAACGGGTCGACGCTCCAGTGAGGCCGCGTTGCCGGCAGGCAGTGGTCCGCGCACCCGAACGGAGCTGAACAGTGTCGCCCGGTAAGGCCTTCACAGCGATGTCATTTAGAAGCGATGCTTTACGGCGTCATACACGGCGCGGATGCCTGGTTCGAGCTCCGTGGCGTGCCGCCAGCCCATCGCATGCATGCGGCCAACGTCCATCAGTTTGCGAGGGGTGCCATCCGGCTTGGTAGCGTCGAACACGAGCCGTCCCTCAAACCCTGTGATCCGTTTGACGATCTCGGCCAACTCGCGAATGGTGACATCGGTGCCCGTGCCGATGTTGACCAGGGGGGCCTCTGTGTCGTTCAGAAAGCGGCCATACCGGTCCTCCGACAGGTTAAGCAGGAACAGGCAGCCGCTGGCGAGATCGTCGGCGTGGAGGAACTCGCGACGGGGCGTTCCCGAGCCCCACACGACCAACTCTGTCGCGCCGTTGGCCTTGGCTTCTGCCGCCTTCCGCAACAGCGCCGGAAGCACATGCGAGCTTTGCAGGTCGAAGTTATCGTCAGGGCCGTACAGGTTGGTCGGCATGGCCGCCAGGTACCGTGTGCCGTACTGCCGATTGTAGGACCAGCACATCTCAATCCCTGCGATCTTGGCCAGGGCGTACGGCCGGTTGGTCGGCTCCAAGGGGCCCGTCAGCAAAGCGTCTTCGCGCAGGGGTTGGGGAGCCATCTTCGGGTAAATGCAGGACGAGCCAAGAAAAAGCAGACGCCGCACGCCGGCGCGCCGCGAAGCCTCGATCACGTTCATCTGGATGAGCAGGTTTTCCCGGATGAAGTCCGCGGGATGCGTGTTGTTGGCGAGGATGCCACCAACTTTGGCTGCTGCCAGCACCACATACTCCGGACGCTGCTCGTCAAAGAAGCGCTCGACCGCACCCGCATCGGTCAGATCGAGCTCGGCATGCGTGCGGGTGAGGACCCTTTGGTAGCCGGCGCGCTGCCAGGCCCGCAGGAGCGCGGAGCCTACCAGGCCGCGGTGACCGGCGATGTAGACGGGGGCGTCAAGCGGCATGGCGCCGACCTTTTCCGCCCCGTCCTGCTGCTCGTTGATCTGGATCGGAGTCACAGCGGTCAGCTTTCCCTCACGTTGTAGGCCTGATACCCGTGACGCAGCACCAGGGCGTCCCGTTCAGCGGCTTTGAGATCCGCTTCGATCATCTCTTTGACCAACTCATCAAAGCTGGTCCTGGGTGTCCACCCAAGCTCCTGCTTCGCCTTGCTTGCATCCCCAAGCAGGGTTTCCACCTCGGAAGGCCGGAAGTAGCGCGGGTCCACGGCGACCACCACATCCCCTTTGCTGTTGACGGCCTTTTCATCGACCCCTTCGCCGCTCCACGTCAGCTGGAGGTCCAACCGTTCCGCGCAGCGTTGGATAAACTCGCGCACAGAGTACTGCTGCCCGGTCGCGATGACGAAGTCCTGCGGCCGGTCCTGTTGCAGCATGAGCCACTGCATCTCCACGTAGTCCCGGGCATGGCCCCAATCGCGGCGAGCGTTCAGGTTTCCCATGAAGAGCTTGTCCTGCAGGCCGACCTTGATGCGGGCCAGGCCGCGGGTAATCTTGCGTGTCACAAACGTTTCGCCACGCAACGGGGACTCATGGTTGAAGAGGATGCCGTTGCAGGCGTACATGCCATAGGACTCACGGTAGTTCACCGTGATCCAGTACCCGTACAGCTTCGCGACACCATAGGGCGAGCGCGGGTAAAACGGCGTGGTTTCCCGCTGTGGGATCTCCTGAACAAGCCCGTACAGCTCCGAGGTCGATGCCTGGTAAAACCGCGTTTTGTTTCCAAGGCCCAGGCTGCGGATCGCTTCCAGGATGCGCAAAACCCCTAGCGCATCCGAGTTGGCCGTGTATTCAGGCTCTTCGAACGAGACCTGCACGTGGGACTGCGCTGCCAGGTTGTAGATCTCATCCGGCTGCACCTTTTGCACGATGTGCAGCAGCGATGAAGAGTCCGTCATGTCGCCGTAGTGGAGGATGAAGCGCTGGTGGGGCTGGTGCGGATCCTCATAGATGTGATCGATGCGGCCGGTGTTGAAGAGCGACGAGCGCCGCTTCAAACCATGCACTTCGTACCCCTTGGCTAACAGGAACTCGGCCAAATAGGCGCCGTCCTGCCCTGTGACGCCTGTGATCAGCGCCTTCTTCATGCGAACTCCGTGCTGCTGCTCTGGTTTGTATGCACCTCTCACTTTATCGTCCCGACGAGAATCCGTATGCATAACTTCCGTAATCCCGCGAAAGTGTCGTCGGTGCAACAAGCCGATAGGGATACCCTGAACACACCATGACCGCCGCGCACGATCAACAGACCAGGACAGCCCAGAAGACCCCTCAAGAGGGCAAGTCGCTCCAGCAGAGCCCGGAGCCTTTCGCGCAGCGGACCGGTCCAGGTTTGTTGCCGGAGGTGCCCGAGGTGGAGATCCTGACGCGATTCGAAGACCGGTCCGACTGGTCAACCTTTCAACGGTTGAACTACAGGGTCAGGCGGCCGGGACGAGATTGGGTCCAGCAGGAGCGCGAGTTCCTGGACCGGGGCGACGCGGTGGCCCTGCTTCCCTTTTGCGCCGAAACGGGGAACGTTCTGCTGACCCGGCAGTTTCGGATGCCTGTGTACGCCAAACGCCCGGAAGAGTCCGTGCTTTTAGAGGTTTGCGGCGGCATTCTGGACGATGCCGACCCGACCGTGACCGTACGCCGGGAGGCGATGGAGGAACTCGGCCTTGAGCTCCAATCCTGCGAACAGGTATTTGCAAGCTACTCCACCCCTGGCTCCGTGTGCGAGAAGGTATATTCCTTCCTTGCCCCTTACACCGCGGCCCAGCGCCGGTTCACGGGCGGAGGTCTGCCTCATGAGGGCGAGGAGATCGAGGTAGTCGAGCTTCCTTTTCGGGAGGTCATCGGCCTCGTGCACAACGGCGGCATTCGGGACACCCGTACCGTCGCCCTCGTACTATACCTGGCAGCGGACGGCCGCTGCATGGTCTGACGCAGGGGGTTGCGCAACCTCCTTCCGTCTGGCTCATCCAATCCCCGCTGTCCAGAGAGCGGCTGCAGGACCCCGCACGTCGTCCACACCGGGCTGCCGTGAGATGCTAAGGGTGCCGGCTCCGGCCTGATGTGCATGTCGCCCTTGCAGGCCAGCGGAGATCGAGGGTTTATGTGCGGGATCGTCGGGGTCTTCGGACACCACCCGGTCAGCGGGATCATTTACGACTCGCTTTCGATGTTGCAGCATCGAGGGCAGGACGCGGCAGGGATTGCCACCTGCTACCAGGACCGCTTTTATCTCCACAAAGAAAACGGGCTCGTCACCAACGTCTTCAACGGGACAAATATGGCCCGGTTGCTCGGCAAGATGGGCATCGGCCATGTGCGATACCCCACCGCAGGCTGTGCTTCGGTGGCCGAAGCGCAGCCGTTCTACGTGAACTCGCCGTACGGGATCGTGTTTGCCCATAACGGCAACCTGACCAATGTGCAAGAGATCGTGGAAGGCGTGTACCAGAACGACCGGCGCCACCTGAATACCACCTCCGACAGTGAAGTGATGTTGAACGTGTTTGCGCACGCCCTGGCGCGCCGTGGCGTGGTCGCTCCCAAGCCCGCCGATATCTTTGCCGCCGTCGAAGAGGTGCACGAACGCTGCAAGGGTGGCTACGCCGTGGTCGCCATGATCGCCGGCGTCGGCATGCTCGCCTTTCGTGACCCCTACGGCATCCGTCCGCTAGTGATGGGCAGCCGCATTATGGAAGAAAAGGGCGGCAAAAAGAAGGACTACATCATAGCCAGTGAGAGCGTGGCCCTGGGGGTCAACGACTTCCACCTGGAACGCGACATCGAGGCCGGCGAGGCCGTCTTCATCGACATCCGAGGCAAGCTGTTCCATAAAAAGTCCAAGCTCGCCCAACCGGTCGCGCCCTGCCTCTTTGAATACGTCTACCTGGCCCGGCCTGACTCCGTGATCGATGGCATCTCGGTGTACCAGGCCCGGACCAACATGGGCATACGGCTGGCGGAGAAGATCAAGCGCGAGTGGAAGAACGTTCCCATCGATGTGGTCATCCCCATCCCGGAGACGAGCCGGACGGCCGCACTTGAGATCGCTCAGCGCCTGAACAAGCCGTATCGCGAGGGCTTCATGAAGAACCGGTACATCGGCCGGACCTTCATCATGCCCGGACAGGCCCAGCGCAAACAGTCCATCCGCCGCAAGCTCAGCCCTATCCCGCAGGAGTTCAAGGACCGCAACGTCCTGCTGGTCGACGATTCGATTGTGCGGGGCAACACCATCCGAGAGATCATCAGCACGGCCCGCGACCTGGGTGCTAAAAAGGTCTTTGTGGCTTCCACCGCGCCGCCGGTGCGATACCCCAACGTGTACGGCATAGACATGCCGGCCCGCTCGGAGCTGATTGCCTCCGGGCGCACCGTGCCGGAACTCGCCGAAGAGATCGGCGCGGACTGCGTGATCTTTCAGGATCTAAAGGACCTGGAAGCGTCCGTGCGGGATATCCGTCCCGATATCTGCAACTTCGAAGCCTCGGTCTTCGACGGCAAATACATCACGGGCGATATCACTAAAAAATACCTCAACAGCCTCCAGCGTGCCCGCAACGACGCGGCCCGGCAAACAGAAGAGGTTGCCACGCACATCACACGCAACCTGGCAGCGCACCTGTAAATGTGTCGGCCGAGAGGTCCCGGCCACAAGCAACCAAGCAACCAGGATTCGGCGATCGGGTTTTCGGCTGTGCGTGTTGGCTTGCGGAACATCACCGGGGAGAGCACGCGTGCCTTCCCGCGACGGTTTCTTGGGTTGCGGGACACCTCCCTGGTGGCTCAGGGTCCGTCCGCCCCGCGATACCCTGATAGCAGGGCACGGCGAAGCGACCTGTCCGCCCTGCCACCCTTTTCTCGAGGAGCCCTCCCCTGAGCGTAGCGAACGTCCTAGGCCATCGATCCGGCGAGTCCGCCGGGTTTGCCCCACGCGTCCTGCCTGGCCCGCCCGCCCTTACCCGCTTTGAAGCCGCTCGCCTTCTCGCCGGGCTGCAGGAGGTTGACTCCTCCATCACCAC
>CAXTRM010000034.1:13325-18825 GCA_964246625.1 uncultured Acidobacteriaceae bacterium | reverse complement strand
ATGGTGCGCCCGGAAGGAGTCGAACCTCCGACCTACTGGTTCGTAGCCAGTTGCTCTATCCAGCTGAGCTACGGGCGCACATTGCATGTTGCGGCAACTCCGTAAGCATAACGAACTCTGCGACCGGGATCAAGCCTCGTGAACTGCGTGACTCGTTGCTTACTTGGCAACAGCCGGCGTGGTGGATGGCTCCGACGGGGCCTGGTCAGGGATCAGCGAGATCCGTTCGATCAGCTCCAGCCCGGTGCGGGCGAGCAGGCCGTGGATGACCGCCTCGGTGAGCCGGGAAGCGTCGAACTCCACCCGGACGGTGTGATCGGCCTCATTGAGAGACAAGCTGCGGATGCCGTACACCTCGCGCACCTTGCCCAGGGCCATGCCGGTGGCCTCGCCCGGCGGCCGGCCGTAGCGGTACATCGTGTCCAACTGCGTCATGGGCCCCATGCTAGCAGAGCGCGCCGGCAGGCATGATCACCCGGCCAGGCGGCGCAGGGTGTCCACGATTTCGGGGCTGGTCCAGTCCTGGGCGCCAATGTATTTGTGCCGGATGATGCCGTTCTGGTCGATGACATAGGTTTCCGGGGGACGAAAGGTGCCGAAGCTCGTATGGGCGGTGCCCTTTTCGTCGAGCACGGAAAGGAAGGTGAGCGGGTGGCGGGCAAGGTAGTTCTGGTAGGTAAGCGCATCCTCGTCAAAGGCCACGCCGACGACCTTGATCTGCGGTACTTCCTGTTGCAGGGCCTGCAAGGCGGGCATCTCCGCAAGGCAGGGGGCGCACCAGCTGGCCCAAAAGTTCAGCAGCACCACGTGCCCGCGCAACGCGCGCAGATCGACCGCGTGCTGGCCGTCATTGAGGCTGAAGGCGGGGGCCGGCCGGCCGAGCTGCTCCGGGTGACCGCCGCGATCGCACCCGGCGGTGAGCAGGGCGCCACAGAGCAGGGCGCCGCGGAGCAGGGCATACCTCGGGAGCCGGATGCTTCGTGCACGGAGCCGCATGGATCTATCATACGAAGCTGTGCATAGCGGGTCAGAGGACAGCGGGCAAAAGGGCAAACCGGCACGCGCGGCGGGGGCAAACTACACGCCGGTGCTGGGGTTGTTTGCCGACGAGGCGCCACGGCCCGTCGTTGCCCACGCGCCTGCCGCGGAGCAAAGGGCCGAAGCGCCGCTGGAGCTTTCCGTGCTTGTGCCCGCGCGGAACGAGGAGCAAAACCTGGCGGCCTGTCTTGAATCGCTGGTGGCACAGCATGAAAAGATCTTTGCCCTGGGCGTGGACTGGGAGCTGGTGGTGGTGGACGACCACTCCGAAGACCGTACCCGCGCCATTGCGGACGAGTTTGCGGCGCGGTACCCGGGGGTCCGGGTGCTGGCGGCGCCGGCGCTGGAGCTGCGTGGGGCGGAGCGGGCCTTTACCGGCAAGACCAATGCGTGCTGGGCGGGTGCCGAGGCGTCACAAGGGCGCTGGCTGCTGTTTACCGATGCCGATACGCGCCATGAGCCGGGCGACCTGCGCCGGGGACTGCATGAGGCGGGCAGGCATGAGGTGGCGCTGCTCTCGTATTCCCCCCAGCAGCGGATGCGCGGGGTGGCCCAACACCTGCTGATGCCGCTCGTGTTTTCCGAGCTCGCCAGTATGTACCCACCGCACAAGGTCAACGATCCGAACGAGCGCATGGCGGCCGCCAACGGGCAGTTCCTGCTGGTGGAGCGGGAGGCGTACTTCGCGGTGGGCGGGCACCGGGCGGTCGGCCGGTCCGTGCTGGAAGACGTGGCGCTTGCCACCCAGGTCAAGCGTGCCAAGCAGGGCATCCGGTTGCGCTACGCGCCCGATGCGTTGTCGACACACATGTACCGCGGCTTCGGGGACATGGTGGAGGGCTGGACCAAGAACCTGGCCCTGCTGTTTCCGCACGCCCTGCGCCTGGCGCTGTGGCGGCTGCTGGACATCCTTTTGCTGCTCCTGCCCGTGCTGCTTTGGCTGTTGCCGTACCTGGTGACGTGGCAGCGGGTGGCGTTGCTGGCGCTTTGGGCGCGCACGTTGCTGCGCTTCTACCAGAGGGTGGCGCGGGCCCATTTCCCGTTCCTGGATTCCGCGGTCTCGCCCCTGGGGCTGCCGCTCTTTATTTACCTGCTGGTGGCCAGTTTTGTGCGGCACCGGGTGTTGCACACGGTGCGCTGGAAGGGCAGGGAGTACCGGACCTGAAAGGCCCCGGACCGCCGCACGCATCGCGGCGGGGAAGGAGGCATCCAACAGGCTGCCTTTACCTGGCGATTGACGACCCATGATCCTGCTGACCCGAAAAGCCGAGTTTGCCGCAGCCCACTTCTACTGGAACCCCGCGTGGAGCGAGGAAGAGAACCGCCGCGTGTTTGGCAGGTGTGCCAACCGGCAAGGGCATGGGCACAACTACACGCTGGAGGTGACGGTGAAGGGCGAGGCCGATCCGGTGACGGGGTTTGTTGTGGACCTGAAGCAACTGAAGGACATCATGGAGCGCGAGGTGGTTTCGGTGTACGACCATCGCCACCTGAACCACGAGGTGCCGGAGTTTCAAACCGTGCAGCCGACGACGGAGAAACTGTCTGTGTCGATCTTGCGCATACTCTACGGAAAGATCCCGCATGCCGCGCTGCAACGCGTCCGGGTGTACGAAGCGCCCGATCTGTTTGCGGACTTCTACGGGGAGGGCGCATGAACGGAGCTGCTGCCGCGCCGGCCAGGGCCGAGTTGAGCCGCCGTTACCGCTTCAGTGCGTCCCACAGGCTCCACGTGCGGACGCTTTCCGAGGAGCGGAACCGCGAGCTGTTCGGCAAGTGCAACAACCCGTTCGGACATGGGCACAACTACACGGTGCAGATCACGCTGGGCGGACCGGTGCAGCCCGAAACAGGGATGGTGGTGAACCTCGCCGACCTAGATGCGTTTGTGCGCCAAGCGCTGCTGGACCGCTTCGACCTTGCCAACCTGAATGAGGAGCCGGCGTTTCGCGATTGTGTGCCCAGCACGGAAAACCTTGCCATGGTGTTTTGGCGCCTGATGGAGCCGTTTGCCCGGCAGCATGCCGCGGTCGAGCTGCGGCGGGTCCGGGTGGAAGAGACCAACAACAACGCATTCGATTTTTATGGGGAGTGAGCCTGGCCGGGCGCAACGCGCGCCTGGCCGGACCTTGCACCTGCAAGCAAGCTGTGAAGGAACGATGACGACTACAAAACCGATCGAAGCGCCCGGCCCGGAGCACCCCGGCGAGACCGCGGCCACGCAGGCCCAGCGCGCCGAAGGGCTGACCCTGAAGGAGGCGAGCCTGAGCCAGATCTATGCCGAGATCCTGTTGCGTGTGGGGGAAGACCCGGCGCGTGACGGGCTGGTCAACACGCCGCAGCGGATGGAAAAGTCCATACACTTTTTGACGCGGGGTTACCGGCAGACGGTGGCCGAGGCGATCAACGGGGCGCTGTTCGATGTGGACTACGACGAGATGGTGATTGTGCGCGACATCGAGTTTTACTCGCAATGCGAGCACCACCTCCTGCCGTTCTTTGGCCGCGCGCATGTGGCGTACCTGCCGCAGGGCAAGGTGATCGGGCTGAGCAAGATCCCGCGCATTGTGGATGTGTTTGCGCGACGGCTGCAGGTGCAGGAGCGCTTGACGCGCCAGGTGGCCGAGGCGATCGAGGCGGCCGTGCGGCCGCAGGGCGTGGCCGTGACCATCGAAGCGCAGCACCTGTGCATGATGATGCGCGGGGTGGAAAAGCAAAGCTCAAAGACGGTGACCAGCGCCATGCTGGGGGTGTTCAAGACGCAGGTGCAAACGCGCAACGAGTACCTGTCGCTGATCGAGCGGCACCGGTGAGCCAGCGGCGGGTGCCCACGGGCATGGATGGTCTGTTGGTGGTCGACAAGCCCGCGGGCATGACGTCGCATGACGTGGTGAACGTGGTGCGGCGCGCCACCGGGGAGCGCTCGGTGGGCCACCTGGGCACACTGGACCCGATGGCAACGGGTATTTTGCCGTTGCTGCTGGGCAGGTTCACGCGCTTGGCGCAGTTTTTCGGTGCGGCGGACAAGCAGTACACGGGCACGATCCGCTTTGGCTGGAGCACGGACACCTTTGACGCGGGAGGTGAGCCGAGCGCAGAGCCGCAGGCGCTTGATTGCTCGCTGGCGCAGTTGCGGGCGCTGTCGGAGCGCTTTCAAGGCGAGCTGGACCAGCTGCCGCCCGTGTTTTCCGCAAAAAAGATCCAGGGCGTGCCGGCCTACAAGCTGGCGCGCGCGGGCAAGGAAGCGCCGGTGAGGCCGGCACGCATCCACATCCACCACTTCGGCCTGGACGGGCTCGAAGGCGAGGTTGCGAGCTTTCACATGCATGTGTCCGCGGGCGGCTATGTGCGGTCGGTGGCGCACGAGCTCGGGCAAGCGGCCGGATGCGGGGCGCACCTGGCGAGCCTGCGACGCACGGCGGCCGGCCCATTCGGGTTGGAGGACGCCATGAGCTTCGAGGAGCTGAAGACGCTTCCTCGCGAGGAGATCGAGGCCCGTCTGCCTTCGCCGCGGACGCTGCTGCCGGAGATGCCGGCGGTGATCGTGGACGAGTCTACGGCCGGCCGCCTCCGCAACGGCATGCAGGTCAACGTGCCAGAGTTTTCGCGCGCGCCGCTGGTGAAGGTGTTTGCCGGGCCGCGCGAGCTGTTTGCGGTCGCCCGCCGCGTGGCAGGCACCCTGGTGCAGCCGGTCGTTGTGCTTGGCTGACTTACCGCTTCAGCAGCGGGGTGACCAGCCGCTCCACGTTGATGGCCACCTGCTTGTTGCCCTGCGCGGTGGCATGGATGCCGTCGTCCTGGATGTCGCCGGGCACGCCATACACGTCCTGCAGCACAAAGGGGAGCAACGGGACATGGTTCTTGGTGGCCACGGCGGGGAACATGGCGTTGAAGCTGCGGATGTACTCGCCGCCGTATTGCGGCGGAAGGGTAATGCCGGCGAGCGCCACCTTGGCCCCGCTGGACTTCAGGCGCTGCACGATGAAGTCGAGGTTGTGTTGCGCCTGAGAGATGGGCAGGCCGCGGAGGCCGTCATTGCCACCGAACTCCACCACGACCACCTCGGGACGCTGCCGGAGCACCTGGGCGATGCGATCGACACCGTCCTTGGTGGTGTTGCCGTTCACGCCGGCGTTGACTACGCGGTAGTGGAAGCCCGCGTTATCGAGACGGTGCTGCAGGTAGGCGGGGTAGGCCTCTTCGGTGGCGACGCCCGCGCCGGCAGTGAGGCTATCGCCGAAGCAGACCAGCAAGGGCCGGGCTGCTCCTGTGTCGGAGCTGTGGCCCGCTTCGGCGGGGTGAACAGCGGGCGCAGCAGCCTTGACCGCACGCATGGGCACGGCTGCCGCAACGATCAGGGCTGCAAGAGTCGCTAAACTGAAAGCAGATCGAAAAGGTCGCACGTACCAATTCTAGTCAGAGGGCTCCGCTGTTGCCGGCTACGCAGGACAGAACACAAGAT
>CAXTRM010000034.1:1554-13315 GCA_964246625.1 uncultured Acidobacteriaceae bacterium | reverse complement strand
TGCGCAAGTCGTTGCGCACCGGTTCCACCACCCTGGAGATCCTGAAGGGGATCGATTTCCGTGTCGAGCGGGGCGAGTTCGTCGCCATTATGGGAGCGTCGGGCTCGGGCAAATCCACGCTGCTGGGACTGCTGGCAGGGTTGGATAACCCGACCTCGGGGTCGGTTTCGCTGAACGGAACGGCGATCAGCTACCTGCCGGAGAATGAGCTGGCCCAACTGCGCGGCCGCACCCTGGGCTTTGTGTTCCAGAGCTACCAGCTGATCCCGACGCTGACGGCGCTGGAAAACGTGCTGCTGCCCTTTGAGCTGAACGAGGAGAGCGGCACCCTGAAGACGGGCCTGGAACGGGCACGGACGCTGCTGGCTTCGGTCGGCCTGAGCGCACGGGAAAGCCACTACCCCGTGCAGCTGTCCGGTGGCGAGCAGCAGCGGGTGGCGCTGGCCCGTGCGTTTATCCTGCGGCCGTCGATCGTGCTGGCCGATGAGCCAACCGGCAACCTCGACTCGGCCAATGGCAAACATATCCTGGACCTGCTGCTGCGCCTGAACCAGGCCGAGGGCACAACACTGGTGCTGGTGACCCATGACCCCGCGCTGGCCGCGCATGCGGGACGCCGCATTATCCTGCGTGACGGCGTGGTCATCGCCGATGAGCGCAACGCCGGGCCAGGGGATGCGGCGGCTTTGTTGACGGCCGAGGCATAACCGATGGCCCGTTTGTCCTTTGCAACAGCTGCCCGCATCGCCACACGCGAGCTCCGGTCGTCACGCGGCAAGTTCGCCTTTGTGGTTCTGTCGGTCGCCATTGGCGTCGGGGCGTTGACCGGCGTGCAGGGGTTTTCCGCGGCGTTTCGCTCTGTGCTCCTCGCGCGGGCTCGCACCATCCTGGCAGCCGACCTGGCCGCCCGCACCAACCAGGAACTCACGCCGGACGAGGTCAAGGCGTTGGCGCGGTTTACCGCCGCGACCCAGGCGCAGACCACGCCTGTCACCGAGATGCTTTCGATGGCCTCGGCTTCCACTTCCATGGACCCGCTGCTGGTGTCGTTAAAGGCCATCGAGCCCGCGAAGTATCCGTTCTATGGCAGCGTGGTGCTGTCGCCGGCCATGCCGCTGCCACAGGCTGTCAACGGCACCAGCGTGGCGGTGGGGGACGACCTGCTCCTCCGCCTGCACCTCCATGTGGGCGACTCCCTCCGCTTGAACGACCATGTGTACCGGATCACGGCCGTGGTGCAAGAAGAACCTGATCGTCTCAGCGGGGCCTTTGCCGCAGGGCCGCGCGTGTTGATCTCGCAAGCGGCGCTGCAAGAGACCGGGCTGTTGGCACCGGGGTCGCGCGCCACGCGGCGGCTGCTTGTACGCCTGCCGGCGCCGGCACCGGGCAAGACGGCCTCCGATGACGCGACCGCCCGCGCCAAAGCCGATCTCCAGAGCGCGCTGCCGGATGCCTCCGTGGCGGACTACCGCGAGGCTAACGAAAGCCTCACGCGAGCCCTGGATGGGGCCACGGGCCTGCTCTCGTTGATGTCGCTGGTGGCGCTTGTGCTGGGGGCCATCGGCGTGGCGATGGCGATCCGGGCGCACCTGGCACAACGCCTTGATTCGATTGCCATCATGAAGTCCCTGGGCGCGGGCTCCACGCAGGTGATGAAGATCTATCTGCTGCAAACGGTGCTGCTGGGCCTGGCCGGCGGGGTCCTGGGTGTGCTGCTTGGCTTTGGCGTGCAGCTGGCCATGCCCCTGTTTCTGGCGCGCCTGCTACACCTGACACCCAGCTTCCGGCTGGACTGGTCCGCGCTGCTGCTTGGCCTCAGCGCGGGCGTGCTCACCACGCTGCTCTTCAGCCTGCCGCCGCTGCTTGATATCCGCGGTGTACGTCCGATCCTGATCCTGCGACGCGCGGTGGAAAGCTCGGACGAGGCGCCGGGCAGACGATTCATGCAACGGCTGCGTGGGTCGGGGATGCAGATCGCGGCCTTTGTGATCATCCTTGGCGGACTCATCCTGCTGGCCACACGCGTTTCGGAGTCGCGGCAGATTGGAAGCATCTTCGGCCTTGGCCTGGCGGGCGCGTTGCTTGTGCTGCTTGGCTTTGCCGCCGGGCTGCTGGCCCTGTTGCGCCGGCTGCTGAACCGCACACGGCTCAGCCTGCCTTCCTCGCTTCGCCATGGGCTGGCCAACCTGTACCGCCCGGGGAACCCTTCGGCCGCGCTGCTGGCCGCGCTGGGACTCGGGGTGATGCAGATCGCGACGGTATACACGGTGCAGCACGCGGTGGTCAGCGACATCTCGGCGACCTCGCTGAGCAAGCTGCCGAACCTGTTCATGATCGATATCAGCCCGGAGGAGGTCGATGCGGTGCGTGCGCTGCTGGCCCGAACGGCCCATGTGCAGGGCACGCCCGAGATCCTGCCGGTGATTGGCGGGCGCATCACGGCGGTGAACGGCAAGAGCCTGGCAGAGCTGAAGCTGCCGGCGATGCGACGGCGCGGCTTCGGCAACGTGAACCTCACCTATGCCCTTGAGGCGAACAAGCCACCGATCGGCGATCGCGTGATCGAGGGCAAGTGGTGGACGGCAGAGCAGTCGGCAGCCGCGGCGCGGCTGCCCCTGATTGCGATCAACCGGGGGGAAGCCAAGGTGCTGGGGGTGCAGCCGGGCGGAACGGTCAGCCTGTCCGCGCAGGGCAGCGATCTGACGGCCAGGGTGGCAGCGATCTTTGAGCCCGACTCGCAGCATGCGTTTTCCCGTGCCGCTTTTGTACTGCCCGAGCCGGCCCTGCACAACATGCCCGCGGTCTGGTACGGCGGCGTGCATGCCGACCCCGGCGCCACCGGGGAAGTGCGGCGCGTGTTGTATCAGCATTTCCCTTCGGTCACCGTGATCGATGTCGCCGCGACGGTAGAGACGGTGCGCCAGGCTGTGCTGCAGATCGTCAACGTCATCCAGTTCCTGGCTGCGTTTTCCGTGTTTGCCGGGGTAGTTATTCTGGCCAGTGCCATTGCCGGCACACGCTACCGGCGCATCCGCGAGGTCGTGGTGCTGAAGACCCTGGGGGCGACACGGCCACGGATCGCCACGATCTTTTCGATCGAGTTCGCAACGCTGGGCCTGATCGCCGGCGCGGTAGGCCTCCTGTTTGCAAACATCGGCTCGAGCATTCTGCTGCGGCGGGCGCTTCACTTCGACTACAGCTTTCAACCAGGGCTGACGCTGTGTTTCTGGCTGGGTGCGGGCCTGCTGACGATAGCGTGCGGCTGGTTGGCCAGTCACCGTGTGTTGGGACAGAAGCCGCTTGAGGTGCTGCGGGAAGAGTAGAAGCGTTGACCTCCAGCGGCGTTCGCTGTACCCTCACTGAGGTGGTCGATGTTGCCCGCTACCCCGCCAGGGCTCCGACCGCCGCTTAATCTAACGCGTGTTGCCTCCTCGTTCAATGGTAGGACAGTCGGCTCTGAACCGATCAATCGGGGTTCGAATCCCTGGGAGGCAACCAACATCTGCTTCGATCTCCCTATCTTTTCCCCGCTCTAGAAGAGCAGCTTGAGCCCCAGCTGAATTTGGCGGCTGCTGCCTGTGGTGGCCGTGATCACGCCGGCGGTGGGGCTTTGCTGCGTAGCCGAGGTGTACACCACCTCATTGGGCGTGGCGAGGTTTGTGTGGTTCAGCACATTGAATACTTCGGCACGGAACTGCAGTCGAAGGGCTTCGCGGATCTGCGTGGACTTCAGCAGTGACAGGTCCCAGTCCGCGTAGCCTGGGCCGGTCAGCGTGTCGCGGCGCACATTGCCGACCGCGCCTGAGCCTGGCGGCGCAAAGGCGTTCGGGTTGAAGAAGCGCGTGACGCGCGCCGCGGTGGAGCCGCTCGTGTACACCGCACCATGGAAGGCTGGGTTGATGTCAGGGCGCACCGGGTTGCGCGTATCGCCGGAGTTGGTGGGGTTGTAGCCAAGCTGGGGACTGAAGGGGAAGCCGGACTGCAGGTTGGCGATCGTGGCCAGCTGCCAACCGGAGACAAGGCGGCCCGTCAGCGCACCGGCCGACCGGAAAAGAAGCTGGTGCGCGCCAAAGGGCAGATCGTAGGTGCCGTTCAGGGCAAAGCTGTGCCGGATATCCGTGGCTGCCAGGCCATAGTCGAGGTGCGGCAACGAGGGCACGGACACAAACGCGGGCGTGTTGGCGGACACAGAGGTGTTCCACGCAGAGCCGTCGTCGAGGTTCTTCGACCAGGTATAGTTGGCCCGCAGCTGCAGGCCATGCGACAGGTCATGCCGCAGGTCGGCGACAAACCCGTTGTAGTTCGCGGAACCTCCGGAAAACCACGAGGTCGTGTTGGCCAGCGCGGGGTTGACCTTGGTGGCCGACGGGTAGAAGAGGGTACCGGGCGGGAGGTTTGCCGTGCAGGCTGGATTCGGGCAGATCACATACCTGGGCTCGTTGAGGTCTGCGGAAAGGATCTGGTGATAGGCGTGGGAGCCGAGAAAGCCCACGGTCAACGAGGTGGCGCGTGCGATCTGCTGCTCCAGCCGCACGGTGTAGGCCAGCACTGCGGGCGTGCTCATGTCCGCTTGCACGGTGGAAGGGGAAACGCTGGCCGTGCCGCTCGCCGGATGGGCGACGGTGCTGTTGGCGTAGCTGAGCGTTGTGTTGAACGGCGCAGCCTGGTCGAAGCGGTAGTCGAGGTTGTCGAGCAAAGAGTGGTGGAGCCCCACGGAAGCGCGCACGCTGGTGGTCCCGCTGCCAAAGACGTCCCATGCCAGCCCAAGGCGAGGGTTGGGCAGAAACAGGGCGCGATTGGTCGTCAGGCCCTGGCTGCCTGTGGAAGGCGTGGTGTTGATGACCCCGTTTGTGAAGGTGTACACGCCGGCGTGCCCGTTGGCCTCGTTCCAGCCCGTGGTGTCTTCGGAGCGGAAGCCACCGCGCAGCTCCAGGCGTGGCGTGACGTGGAAGGTCTCTTCGAGGTAGGCCGCGGCAAACAGCGAGCGCCAGGCGAGCTCTGTGGGCTGCGGCACCACCGTGAACGTCTTGATCGTGCCTGCAAGAAAGCTCTGTAAGGAGGCAAAGGAGGCCTGGCCGTACTGGTTCTGGGCGAGGTTGTCGTTGGACTGGAGGCGTTGCAGCCAGAGGCCGGCTTCCAGCTGGTGTTTGCCGCGCGTGTAAAAGACGTGGTCGTCCACGGTGAAAAGGTTGCGCACAATGCCGTTGTTGGAACCGACATTGGCGCCGGCCGCGGTGATCTGGGAGGCTCCGTTGGAGGCCGTGGACCCGGCGATCACGATGGCTCCCGTGGGCTTGCCCGGGACAAAGGTGGAGGTGTTGGCCTGGATCTCCGCCGGGACGGAGCTGGCAAAGAAGAAGCTCGCGCGCGAATAGCCGAAGCGCACCGTGTTCAGCAGGCGCGGGGACACGACGTGCTGTTCCTGGGCGCTCAGCACCTGTTCGCGAAGGTACTCGTCGATCAGGGAGTCAGGGTTCTGCGTGGGGGTGTGCGCGTCGGAGTCGTCTACGGTGTAGGCGGCGAAGAACAGGTCGTTGGGCGTGAGATTGGCGTCCAGGCGCGTCGTGCCGAAGTCTTCGCGAATGTGCTGCGATGGGGAAGAAAAGGCTTCGGCGATGCCGGTGGCTACACTTTGACCCTGCGCGTTGGTGGCAAACAGCTCCGGTCCGTTGGCGACGGGCCACAGGTTCAGCAACGAGGCAACGGCGGGGGCGATGGCTACCTTGGTCGGTACACCGGCGCTGTTGGGGACGATGCCCTGGCGGGCTTGGCTGTCCGGCACCAGCGTCACGGCCGAGATGCCGAGGTTCTGCCGGTAGCCCTCGTAGTTGCCAAACAGGAAGAGCTTGTCCCGGCGCAGGGGACCACCCAGGGCACCGCCGAAGTCGTTGCGCTGGAAGTTGGGGATACGCGCCTGGTCGAAGTAGTTTCGCGCATCGAAGACGCTGTTGCGCAGGAACTCATAGGCCGATCCATGGAGGGTGTTGGTGCCCGAGGCGGTCACGATAGAGATCTGCGCGCCTTCGCGCTTACCGTACGCCGCCGAGTAGCTGTCCGAGACGACATTAAACTCGCGTACGCCGTCGATGCCGAGCAACTGCCCGCTCGTGCCCCCTGGGGTGTTGTTGATCAGCGACGCCCCGGTGTATTCCACGCCGTTCAGCAGGAAAAGATTGTCCTGGGGCCGGCGGCCAGCGACCGCAAACATGTTTCCGACCGAGGAGTTCGACGTGCCGGTGCCGCCGGAGCGCTGTTGCGAGTAGTTCACCACACCTGGATTCAGGGTCAGCAGTTGGTCGTAGGAGCGTCCGTTAAGCGGCAGCTCCTTGATCTGCCGTGCGTTGATCAGGCCGGAAATCTGCTCGGTCGAGGTGTTGACCGTGCTGGGCGCATCGTTCACCGTGACCACCTCCGCGCCCGCTACGGCTAGTCGCACAGGCAGTTCGAGGCTTTGGCCGACCGTGAGCCCGATGCCTTCCCGCACGTAGGGGCTGAAATTGGCTGCCTGCACGGCGAGGCGGTAGGCACCCACCGGGAGCGACGGTGCGCTGAAGCGGCCATCGTTGCCGGTCACCAGCCGCCGTTCCGTGCCGGTGTCGGTGTTGTGCACAACGATGTTTGCGCCCGGGACCACGGCACCGGTGGCGTCGGAAACGGTGCCGCTCAGGGTGCCTCCAACCACCTGGGCGTGGGCGCCCGGGGCCGCCGGCCCGTAGGCAAGCGACAGGGTCAGCGTGGGAATCACGAGGGCAGAGCGCCGCAGTATGCCTGACGAAATAAGCATGCAAACCTCTTAAAGGAAGTGAAGAAGGTGGATTGGGACGCGGTGCGATGCGATGCGGTGCCGCTCAGCCGCGCCGGGCGGCAATGCCGTGTACAGGAATCAGTACGCGGCCGACGTGTCCCGGCAACAACAGCGACAAGGGCGGAGGTCGGCGGAGGCCAGCAGCATCAGAGGCCCCCCAGCCGCACCGCGCCAAACACCAGGCCCAACGTCACCAGAGCAAGAAAGATCTCGCCCAGCACGCCGACCAGGATCGGTCGCCATCCCTGGTTGACCAGGTCGCGCAGCTGCGTTCGCAGGCCCACGCCGGCAAACGCCGGGAGAAACGCCCACTTGGAAAGATTGGACAGCGAGTTGAGCTGGGCTTTGGTGAAGAAGCCGGCGGTGGCCAACACAGAGATCGCCACAAACCCCAGGATGAACTTCGGGAACTTTTGCCAAAGAAACAGGGCTTTTCGTTCCACGCGGTTGGCCTGCCCCCGCGAGGCCCAGTAGATCGCATAGCCCAGCACGACGAAGCCGATAAAGGCGGAGCGAGCGGTTTTGGCCAGCACCGCAAAGCGTCCGGCTTCGTCGCCGTACAAGGCCCCGGTCACGGTGGCTTCGGCCGTGTTGTCGACTGCAAGCCCCGTCCAGATGCCATACGGTTGCTGACCCATGTGCAGCAGGTGCCCGATAGCGGGAAAGGTGAACAGGGCGATCGCGCCCAGGGTCAGAATGGCCGCGATGGCGGTCGAGGTGTCTTCTTCCTCGGGGTCGATCGCGCCTTGGGCGGCCATGATGGCGGTCACGCCGCAGATGGAGCTCCCGATGGCAAGCAGCGAGGTGAGCTTTGGCGGCAGCTGGAACACGCGGCCCAGCAACGTCATCACGCTAAGCGACAGCACCAGTTCGACAAAAACCAGCACCAGGGACAGCCCGCCGAGGTGCAGCATGTCGGCAAACAGGAACTTCGCCCCGACAAGCACGATGCCCAGCTTGAGCCAAAGCTCATAGGTGGCGATGCCGGGGCGAAAGAGGCGGGGGATGGAACCCACGTTCGAGATCAGCAGTCCCAGCAGGATGGCCCAAAGCACATACTCGATATGCGGTGCCGGCAGATGGTGCGCGGTGCGAAGCCACGTGCAAAGGCCTTCCAAACCTTTGCCCGCGAGACCGATGCCGAACAACAGCGCTGTCCCCGGGACGAGGTCCAGCAGAAGGCGTACCGCGGCGGCGGCGTGCGGCCTCCCCGTACTGTGCGCGTGCGGCAACGTATGCGTCGACAAGGGTGGATCTACCAGCCGATGTGGTGGATCACGTTAAGGCGAATCAGGGCTGCCAGGGCCAGGGCGATCGCGATCGCCGCGGCATCGGCATTGAACCCAAGCTTGGTTTGCGCCTTGGGTCGTGTGGAGCCTGCGGGGTGCGTCTGCTGCGAAACTGCCATGCCGTCTCCGTTAGCTGGTTCTGTGCGGGGAAGCGTGGGCCAAAAAGCGAAACCCACGCTGTGCTCCGGGGGAGCTGCTGCGTGGGTGCTGTGAAGGCCTGTGTGGCGAGAGAGTAAGGCTCGCTTAGAGCAGGGCGGCACCGGCGCAACAGCGCGGCATGTGACAACACATGCAACAAAGCGCGGCGGCGGTGCGTGTCTGCTTCATAGAACCTCTTCAGCCTACGAAGTGCAGGGGCACGCGTCAAGACCGGAGATCAAGGAACCGCAACGAAAAGTTCGTCGGCTGCAAGAATTGCCCGCGAATGATCGCAGTGCACACCGTTGCCGCCCTGGCTTTTAACGAAGTACAGGGCGCGATCGCAATGTAAACAAAGGTCGTCCCAGGTATCCCCGGCGTTTGCCTGGCTTAAGCCGAAGCTGCCGGTGACGTGGATGTGCCGGTCTTCCAGGCCAAGATCAAGCTGCTCCAGGCCCGTGCATAGTACCTCGCTCAGGTGCATGGCCTGCTCGGCGGAGGTGTTTGGCAGAAAAAGCATGAACTCGTCGCCACCCACGCGCGCTACCAGGTCCCCGTCACGCGAAGCCCCTCTGAGAAAGTGCGCCACGGCGACAAGGGCCTGATCGCCTGCGGCATGCCCGAGCCGGTCGTTGATCGGCTTGTAGCTGTCCAGATCGAGCTGCACCGCCGAAAGCCTTCTGCCTTCGTGCGTCCTCATGTACTTTGCCGCTGCCGCGTCCATGGCTCGCCGATTGAGCAGGCCGGTGAGTGGATCCGTGTTCGCCTGCAACTCCAGATCCTGCCGCAGCTGCGCCGCCGTCATCCACACATAGGCGACCATCAAACCGCACTGCAGGCAGGCGTTGGCGAGCACCACGGCTGCCAGGGCCGGGCCAGCCGCACGGTAGTCTGCGGGCGCCCCCTGCTGCAGCACTGTGTAAATGCGGACGCCGTTCGCTGCGGCAAGGCTCACCAGGCACATGGCAAGCATCCAGCCCATGCGCCGTCGCTGCCGCGGCCCGAAAAGCAGCAGGATCGCCAGGTGCAGCTGTTGCAGGATCAGCAGCCCGCTGTAGTACAGGAGCCGGGATGCCGTGTCAGGGCGCACCTGGCCGAGCCAGATCATGCTGACGGCGCCGAACAGAAGCCACGCGGCGGCCAACAGATGCTGCCGCCGGCGGAACCCAAAGAAGCAGTACATGGAGCCGTACAACGCGGTGTAGCCGGCCATCACGCAAAGATTGCCGCCCACGATGGAGACAAGGTCCGGCAAGCTGCCGCGCAGGGTCACAGCGACCGCTCCCAACAGGGCCAGGGCGTTATACAGCGCAAACAGCTTCACCCCCGGTATGCGGCCCTGGATGCGGGCGTTGCCTGCCGTGAGCAGCGTGTACACAAAGAGGAGATAGGCGTGCTCAATCTGTAGCGTGTGCAGGACCATGAAGTGTCTCGACCGAGCAGGAATCGTGGCGTACTTGAGGAATCTGCCACAAAGCATACCCCGCGGCAGCCCCGTGCGGCGCAGAAATCCGCTCCGGCCGGCGGTGAAGGGCTATCACTGCCGCTCCCCGCCTTTCGCCGTCCGACGGGGTTTATGCCTTCAATGCAGAGGTCACCAGCGCCTTTGCCTCTTCCTGAATGGCCTTGAGATGTGCCGCGCCCTTGAAGCTTTCTGCGTAGATCTTGTACACATCCTCTGTGCCCGACGGACGGGCCGCAAACCAGCCGTTGTCGGTGGTCACCTTGACGCCGCCAATTGCGGCATGGTTACCGGGCGCTTCGGTGAGGATCGCGGTGATGGGTTCGCCGGCAAGGGTCTTTGCCGAAACCTGCGACGGGGAAAGCTTGCCGAGCTTGAGCTTGTCTTCCTTGCTGCAGGCTGCATCGATGCGCTGGTAGACCGGCGCTCCATACCGCGCGGTGAGCTCCTCGTAGAGCTGTCCCGGATCCTTGCCGGTGGTGGCCGTCATCTCGGCGGCCAGAAGACCACAGATCAAGCCATCCTTGTCGGTCGACCATACCTGGCCATTTCTGCGAAGAAAGCTGGCCCCCGCGGACTCTTCCCCGACAAAGCCGAGCGTGCCGCCGATCAGTCCCTCGACAAACCACTTGAAGCCGACAGGCACCTCGAGCATCGGCCTGTTCAGGCCCTTGGACACACGGTCGATCATGGAAGAAGACACCAGGGTTTTGCCGATGCCGACCTTGTCGCTCCAGGCGGGCCGATGCGTGAACAGGTACTGGATGCACACGGCCAGGTAGTGGTTGGGGTTGAGCAACCCTGAGGAGCGAGTCACGATGCCATGCCGGTCATGGTCGGTGTCGCAGGCCCAGGCCACGTCAAAGCGGTCCTTGTTCTGGATCATGCTGGCCATGGCGTCGGGCGAGGAACAGTCCATCCGAATGCGGCCGTCCCAGTCCAGCGTCATAAACCGGAAGGTCGGGTCCACGTAGGGGTTCAGCACCTCGAGAGGCAGCTTGTACTGTTCGGCAATGCGCGGCCAGTAGTGCACGCCGGCCCCTCCCAGGGGGTCGACCGCGAGCTTGAGCGAGGTGCCCCGCAGCACGTCGAAGTCGAGGACGTTGCCGAGGTCGGAGACGTACGTGTCGATGAAGTCGTGCCTCTGGGTCGTTGCGGCCGCGAGCGCCTGCTTGAAGGGAAGGCGCTTGACCCCGGCCAGTTTGGACGCGATCAGCTCATTGGCCCGGTCCTGGATCCACTTGGTGGCGGAGGTGTCCGCCGGTCCGCCGGTGGGCGGGTTGTACTTGAAGCCACCGTCCTCGGGCGGGTTGTGCGACGGGGTAATGACGATGCCGTCGGCTTGGTGACCTTTGCTGGGGGCGTTGTACGTCAGGATGGCAGGCGAAAGCGCGGGGGTGGGCGTGTAGCCCAGGTCGCGGTCGATGAGGACTTCGACGCTGTTGGCGGCGAGCACCTCGAGGGCGGTCACAAAGGCCGGCTCCGAAAGCGCGTGGGTGTCCTGGGCCAGAAACAGCGGACCGGTGGTGCCTTCCCTGGCGCGAAACTCGCAGATGGCCTGCGTGATGGCCAGGATGTGATCTTCATTGAAGGAGGTGGTCAGGGAGGAGCCACGGTGGCCGCTGGTGCCGAAGCTGACGCGTTCGGCCGGGTTCGCCGGGTCAGGGTGAAACGCGTAAAAAGCGGCAAGAAGGCGCGGCAGGTTGACCAGCCGGTCAAGCGAGGCGTGGTGGCCGGGCGTGTTGGGTTGCGAATCGGAAGCCGTGGCTGCGGACATAGGCGGAAGCATAACGCACGGACGAGGCCACCCGGGAGGCCTGTGGCGGGCGGCTGGTATGCTGCGCGAAGAATGACCGCAACGACTCGACCGTTGGAACTGGGCTGGCTTGTGCCGGCGGCGGTGTGCCTTGCCGTGGGCGCGGGACTGCACCTTTTGTTCCATGGCGCCCGTGTGCCCGGGCATCCGCTGCTGTTGGAGGCAGCACCCGCAGTGCGCTGGATTGGCATAGTGTGCCTGGGCGTTATGGCGATCCGTCGCAGGTCGTTGACGCCATGGATCTTTGTTGC
>CAXTRM010000034.1:0-1544 GCA_964246625.1 uncultured Acidobacteriaceae bacterium | reverse complement strand
CATGGTTGCCGGGGCCGAGTTCGGCTTCGATGCGCCGCAGGCCGCCACCCAGGCGCGGGTCTTTTCCGACATCTTTCTACGCTTGATCAAGACCATCGTGGCGCCGCTCATCCTGGCGACGCTGGTGGTGGGCATCGCGGGGCACGGCGACCTCAAGGGTGTGGGCCGCATGGGCCTGAAAGCGCTCATCTACTTCGAGGTGGTTACGACGCTCGCCCTGGTAATCGGCCTGCTGGCGATCAACATCAGCAAAGCGGGCGTGGGGCTGAGCCTGCCGGCTGCAGGGGTAACCGTTCAGCCCAAGGTGAGCGGCAGCTCCACCGACGCCCCTGCCGTTTCGCCACCGCAGGCACCCGGACCGGTGCGCTGGGACGACTTCCTGTTGCACATCTTTCCGGAAAACCTGGCCAAGTCCATCGCGGAGGGCCAGATCCTCCAGGTGGCTGTATTTGCGGTCTTTTTTGGCATCGCCCTGGCAACCCTGGACGAGGCCAAGCGGGCGCCGGTGCTGCGGGTGTGCGAAAGCCTCAGCGAGGTCATGTTTCGCTTCACCAATGTCGTGATGTACCTGGCGCCGGTCGGGGTAGGGGCGGCGATGGCCTACACCGTGGGCCACATGGGCCTGGGTGTGCTGGTCAACCTCGGCAAGCTCCTGCTGACTCTCTACGTGGCTCTGGCGCTGTTTGGCGTGCTGGTGCTGTTGCCGGCGGCGCTCCTGTTCCGTGTACCAGTGGGCCGCTTCCTGGCCGCAGTCGCCGAGCCGGCCACGATCGCCTTCGCCACCAGCACCAGCGAGGCCGCGTTGCCGCGTGCCATGGAGGCCATGGAGGCTCTTGGGGTTCCACGGCGGGTCGTCGCCTTTGTGATGCCGGCGGGGTACAGCTTTAATCTGGACGGCTCCACGCTGTACCTGGCTGTGGCAAGTCTTTTTGTGGCCCAGGCCGCCGGCATACGGCTCAGCATCGGGCAACAACTGCTCATGATGGCGACGCTGGTCTTGACCAGCAAAGGGGTCGCCGGAGTTCCGCGGGCGATCCTGGTGGTGCTGCTGGCTACCGCGTCCACCTTTCACCTGCCCACGGAGCCGATCTTTGTCATCCTTGGCATCGATGCGCTTATGGACATGGCCCGAACGGCCGTCAACGTCGTCGGCAATTGCCTGGCCTCGGCCGTGGTGGCGCGCTGGGAGGGGGTCTTCGACACAGATCCGGTGGACAAGGTCGTGCTCGAAGGCGCCGAGGTCTAGGCGCCGGGCACCCCCGCGCAACTTACGCCCTGGCCGTCCGTCTACTTTGTACATATGCGTTTCGTACGTCCGGCCCGCTTCACCGTGTCTTCGATGGTTTTGTTGGTGTCCTGTCTCGGCAGGGCCCAAACTGCCAGCTCACCGAGTCCCCAGGGTGCGCCATCCGGTACCACGGGCGCAGGCGCGGGCGCGGGCAGGATTGCGGTGCAGGCAAACCTTGTCGTGGTGCCGGCCGTGGTCTTTGACAAAAAGGGCCTGGTAACGACGCTGACGCAGAACGACTTTGCGATCACGGTGG
>CAXTRM010000033.1:8466-19233 GCA_964246625.1 uncultured Acidobacteriaceae bacterium | reverse complement strand
CCACTGAAAACCCTTCTTTTGAACCCGCCTTCCTTCGAGAACTTCGACGGTGGTGCAAGCAGTCGCTGGCCGGCAACCCGCGAGATTGAGTCGTACTGGTACCCGGTCTGGCTCGCCTACCCCGCTGGCATGCTCGAGGGCTCGAAGCTGCTTGACGCTCCACCGCACCACATCTCGGCCGCCGAGGTCATCGAGACCGCCAAGAACTTTGAGTTTCTTGTGTTGTTCACCTCCACGGTCGGCTGGACGGGCGATCATGGGTTGGCACGCGCCATCAAGGCCGCGAATCCTTCCATCAAAATCGCTTTTGTCGGCCCTCCCGTCACCACCGATCCGGATCGCGCTCTTAACGAATGTGAGGCGATCGACTTTGTGTGCCGCCGCGAGTTCGACTTCACCGTGGTGGACTTTGCAAATGGCAAGCCGCTTCCCGAGATCCTGGGCATCAGCTACAAAGACCCAGCCACCGGCGTGATCCAGCACACCGCCGACCGTCCACAGGTGGAAGACCTGGACGCGATGCCTTGGGCGACCAAAATCTACAAGCGCGATATGGACGTGACCAAGTACAACGTCCCGTTCCTGCTGCATCCGTTCGTCTCTCTTTACTCCACACGTGGCTGCCCGGCACAGTGCACGTTCTGCCTGTGGCCGCAGACGCTCTCGGGTCATGCCTGGCGCAAGCGCAGCACCGATGACGTTGCCGCCGAGATGAAATGGGCCAAGGAGAACTTCCCGCATGTGAAGGAGTTCTTTTTCGATGACGACACCTTCAACATCCAGAAGGCCCGCACCGTCGAGCTTTGCGCCAAGCTCAAGCCCCTCGGCATCACGTGGTCCTGCACCTCACGCGTCACCACAGATCGCGAAACCCTGAAGGCAATGAAGGAAGCCGGTTGCCGGCTGCTCATCGTCGGCTTTGAGTCCGGCGACCCGCAGATCCTCAAGAACATTAAAAAGGGTGCCACGGTCGAGCGCGCTCGTGACTTCGTGAAGGACTGCCATGATCTCGGGCTTGTGATTCATGCCGACTTCATCCTGGGTCTGCCTGGAGAGACCAAAGAGTCCATCGCGAACACGATCAAGTTCGCCAAAAGTCTGGACTGCGAGACCATTCAGGTATCCGTGGCCCATGCCTTTCCCGGCACCGAGTTTTACGACTATGCGGAAAAGAACAACTTCATCACCAACAACAACGTGATGAACGATGCCGGCGGCCACCAGATGGCGCACATCGAGTATCCCGGCCTGCCGGCGGACTATGTCATGGAGATGGTGCACAAGTTCTACGACGAATACTACTTCCGTCCCAAGGCCGCAGCCCGTGTCGTGTGGAAGGCGATCGTTAATCGTGACGTGCCCCGGTTATATGTTGAGGCCAAGAGCTACATGAAACTCCGCAAGGAGCGCAACGACATGGTCCGCAAGGCCCGTGCCGACAATGAGCTTCGCCAGCAGGAAAGCGTCAGCATGAACGCGTAGGCTCCGCAACCCTTGTTCTGCAAGCGGCCAGCAATGTGTTGCTGGCCGCTTGCTGTTGAATCACCATTTTGATTTCGGACACCTTGGGAAAGCATTCACTCAAACCGCAGCAGTACCTCCTGCTCGTCGTCGTCATGCTATCCGCGCCGATCGGAGACTCCCTGCTGGCGCGCGGCATGCGGCAGATCGGGCCTGTCGGCATCCACCATCTTGGACTGTTGTGGCACGCCCTCTTCAACCCCTACGTCGACGTTGGGATTGTGCTCCTGGTCAGCTTCTTCGCCGCCTACACCACAGTCCTAAGCTGGGCTGACCTGACCTTTGTTACACCCGCAACAGCCGGCAACTACGTCATCGTCGCGCTGCTTGGGCACTTCTTCCTCCATGAGGCGTTGTCGATTCCCCGGTGCATCGGCATCGCCTTGATCATGTGTGCTGTAGGTTTCGTTGCCGGGGGGCCAGCCCGGACCGAAGATGCGGCATTGGCGCGCGCCGATGTGGGGGCTACCCCATGAGCGCTGGCGTGTCCGCCTTCGAGCTCTGGTCCGCCATCCTTTTCGTTGCCGCCTTCGCTGTTCTGGGCGAAGTGCTTTTGGCTGCTGGTATGCGACAGATTGGCGACCCGGACCCCATTCGCGATAGCAGCGGCATCCTCGGTGCGATCCGGGCTGTGATGAGCAACGTAACCTTTCTGCTCGGCGCGATCTGCATGGCGCTGAACTTCTTTTCCATGCTGTTCGTCCTCAGCATTGCCCAACTCTCCTTGGCGGGCCCGGCCATCGGTGCGCTGACCTATATAGGCAACGCCGTCGCCGCAAAGTTTTATCTTGGGGAGCGCGTGGATACCCGGCGCTGGCTCGCAACGTTGTTCGTCGCCATCGGCGTCATCCTGTTACGCTAGTGCTGCCGGAATGCGAGCAGACGCATCCATCCCGAGGGCGCCAGGTCAGGCGTGATAAACCGATCGTCTCCCCCAAGATCGCGTACAACGGCCTCGGCGGCGAGGCGGCCACTGCGTACAGCGCCTTCCATGGTGGAAGGCCAACCGGTGCGGGTCCAATCACCTGCAAGGTACACGCCGTCTCCGAGCTGATCAGCGTGGGGCCGATGCCGATCCAAGCCCGGCAGAACAGAAAAGGTCGCCCGTGCCTCCTTCAGCACACCGGACTTCACGAGTTTTGCGCCCGCAACGGCGGGGAAGAAACGTCGCAACTCCCCGAGGGCGGAAGCCAGAATCTGCTCCCTCGACTGCTTCAACTCGGCATGCGATCCGCTGATGGTCAACTCAAGGTACTGGCCGCCAGACAGGTCCGGCAGAGCACACCGCCGAATGCGAGTCTTGTTGAACATCCATTGAATCCGCGTATCCAGAAGCGCCGCATGATCCAGCTGAGTCACCTGCCGGTCAAACCACAGGTGCACCGTGGTGATCGGTGCATGGACGAAGTGGCGCAACGCCTGCTCGAGAGGGTATCCGTTCCGCTCCGAAGGGAAGATGCCCGACATCAGCCTGGCCGTCTGCTCGAACGGCCCGGCCAGCACAACCCGGGCTGCCTCCACCAAACTGCCATCCGCGAGGTGCAAACGCCACCCTTCACGCTCCCGGGTCAACGTCTCCACACTCGCGCGCAGACGAAGGAAGCCGCCCTGCTGTTCAAGCTGCCGTGCCATGGCGGCGTAAAAAGTCGAGAGTGGCTGTGTGGGAATGGCCAGGCGACCACCTTGCGGGTTCACAAGGAATGACTCATGGAACACCTGGCCGGCATAGCGCGTAGAGCAGCGATCGAAGGTGTCGTTGAGTGCCCCAACCACAACCGGCTCCCAAAAGTGGCGGACAGCCCTGTCCGTCTGCCCTGTCCGCTCCAGCCACCGGCTGAACGGCTCCTCATCGCTCTCCGGAGGTCCTTTCAGGAAGTCCAGCAGGCCCCGCGCGATCACGAGTTTGTCGTGAACGCCCAGCATGGATGCGCGCAGAAAACTGAGACTGGCGTGGGACGGCGCTGGCAGGTACTCCGCTCCAATCACACTGGCGCGCACCGCGGTCTCCGTCGTTTCCGGCTCAAGAAAGGTAATCTCGTCGTACCAGCGCAGGTACCGTTCTGCGCCGCAGTGCCTGCACAGGTCGAGGAGGTTCGTGCAGCACCCTAACAGGACGTGCTGCGAATCGATCTCTTCTTCCAGCGCAGGGTGTTGATAGGAGTAGGCGCGGCCCCCCACATAGGGCTTTCTTTCCAGGAGTTGGACAGCCACCCCCGCTCGCGAGAGGGCTACCGCAGCGGCCAGTCCAGCCAGGCCTGCACCGACGACGACCACCTCCGGCGAGGCTTGCGCGGACAGGCTCAACCGCCAAACCTCGCCATGCCGGATGCGATCAGACCACGCCCCAGGATCCCGAGCTTCTCGGAAAGGTGAACCGATACCCTTTCGCGAAGCACTGCCTCAGGGTCGCGCGCGACGCGCTCCAATAATCGCCGGTAGATCGTCGCGAGGATCTCCATGGCCGGCCGTGCATCCGCGTCCAGCAAAGGGATCAGGTCGTCAGCGGATCGGTAGTACTCCTTGGCGCGCGAGATCTGCCTGCGAAAGAGCGCCTGCATGCTGGACGATGCCGTCCCCTCCCTACATTCCTCGAGAAACGCATCGAGCGAAAGACCAGCCCTCTCCCGATCTTCTGTCGGGAGGTAAACGCGCCCCCGTTCGGCATCTTCCCGCACGTCACGAAGGATGTTTGTGAGTTGAAAGGCTATCCCTGTCTGCTCCGCAAGCAACTCGGCCTGCGGATCCGTATAGCCGAAGATGCGGATGCACACCAGGCCCACCACGGACGCGACGAGATAACAATAGCGGTACAAAGCACCAAAGCTTTCATAAACCTGGTACTCCTGCTCGTGAGAAGCGTCAGGACCCATGCGACTGGTCGGCATGTACATGGTCGCTACACCCTGCGGCGGGGGGTGCAGATCCATCGTTGTTCCTGCCACCAGCTGTTCCAACAGTTCTGTCGGGATCTTGAACCTGTCCTGCGTGTCGTTGAGGGCCATAAAGACGGGGTCGCCCGAAGGTACGCCCCGCGAAGCTCTCCATGCCTCGGTCCATGCCGACATGGCATGCCGACGCTGCTCCACCGTCAGGCTCTCATCATCGGAAAGGTCATCAGCCTTCCTCATAAAGGCATACACGGCACACATCGCATCCGATTTGTGCGGGGGTAACACGCGAAAGGCCCAGTAGAAGTTTTTTGCCTCGCGCTTCGCGACCGCACGGCAGTACGCGTAGGAGGCTGCGCAGGAGCTGCTCATGAGGGCCTCGCAGAAGACCGTTGCGGCTGTTTTGGGCTCACCAGCGACGCCACTTTCCCCGCAACAGCACTGCCCAGGAGTCGCAACTTGACGCCCTTGGTCACAATGGGCCGAGCACGCAACGTGTCGTACCCTTGAGCCGCGATGGCGTCCAGAATGGCCAGCCCGCCCTTCACAAACAGCGCGAGCGTTGAGGCCAGGTCACGATCCACCAGATCCACGATGCGCCTGCCATGCACCAGCCTGGCCCGTGCATCATCCACCAGGAACTGCATCATCGCCCGGAACGGCTCGTCAAATTGCCTCGCTTCGATCTGCGCGTTGCTCACGCCAAATCGCTCCATGGCATCGGCGGGCAGGTAACGTCGCCCCCGGTCCACCCAATCGGTTACCACATCCTGGTAAAAGTTCGCCAGCTGCAACCCCGTGCAGATCTCGTCGGAAAGGCCGAACAACTCCTGATCGCGGTACCCGGAGACGAGCAACACAAGCCGGCCCACAGGATTGGCCGAGAAACGGGAATACTCTTCCAACGTCGCCAGCGAGGCATGATGCGTGTACACCTGGTCCTGCTCAAAGGCGGTAATCAGGTCATCAAAGGGCTCTACCGGCAGGGAGCAGCCATCTATGCTCGGCTGCAGCGCCACGAAGACCGGATGCCGCGACAGTTCGGGTTTCTCGAAGCACTCGTGCAACATGCCCCGCCACTTCGCCAGGAGCTTGGTCGCCAGCACGGTATCGCCCACCTCGTCCCCAAGGTCATCCGAGGTTCGGCAGAAGCCATACACACTGTAAAAATGCGGACGCAACACGCGGGGCAGAAAAAAGGTCGCGACGTGAAAGTTCTCATAATGCGTCTCGGCCAGGTGCTTACACCACGCCTGCGCCTCGCGCAGGGTAGGCCGGCATGACGGCGTCTCGTATCCCGGCGGCGCACCTTCCAGGGACTGTGCAACTGCTTGCGTCAAGGCACTCATGCCGGCACCTCGAGGAACGTACCTGCTGCATGACCCTGCTTAATAGGCGGTGCCCCGTGCGGGTACACAACGGTTTTCACTTCGGGGCGAGCTCCTCTCACAGGTCGCGTCAACATATGTCGAAACAGCTCCGGCACCTCCGGCAGCGAAGCGGTCCCGGTTAAAAACGCGGCATGGTTAAATTGTTCCGACCGGAGCAAAGCAAAGGCCGCACGCGCCGTTGACGGCGTGTGATGAAAGCTCGCTTTAATCGTAAGATCGCTGTAATGCAGCAGATTGCTGTCAAACGGCACCATCGTGCCCGCAGGCGGTCCACCAAACAGATTCACTGTGCCGCCCTTGCGGACCATCTGCACGGCCCATTGCCATGCCTCCGCAGTCGCCACGGCCTCCAGGACACGGTCCGCGCCACGGCCATCCGGCGTCAACGCGCGCGCGGCCGCTACAGGGTCCTGCACGTCTCCGATGCGGACAACCTGCTCTGCCCCAAGCTGCCGTGCGGTTTCGACCTGATCGAGCCGTTTCACGACAGCGATCACATGGAGGCCGCGCAACGTCGCTGCATGGATGAACAGGAGCCCTATCGGCCCGGCCCCCAGCACAATCGCTGTCTCCCCTGCCTGCGCGTGTGACTCCTCCAGACCGCGCATAGCGCAGGCCAAAGGCTCCGTGAGTGCCGCCTGTTCCATCGACATGGCGTCCGGCACGAGCAGCGTGTTTTTGGCGACGATACGGGCGGGTACGTGGCAAAACTCGGCATACGCCCCATTGTTGAACAGCAGATCGTCGCAAAGGTTCTGCTGGCCGCCCTTGCAGAAGAAGCACACCTCGCATGGAGCTGAGTTCAGGGGCACCACCCGATCGCCCGCTGCAAACGCCGTTACCCCGGTGCCGACCTCCACCACGGTGCCTGCCAGCTCATGCCCGAAGAGCCGGCCCGGGGTGAGCATGCGCGCATGGTAGCCGCGGCGGTACACCTTCAGATCAGTGCCACAGGTCAGCGCTGCGTCGACTCGCAAAACCAGCTCGCCCGGGCCCGCTGTGGGCATGGGGACCTCCTCGACCCGAAGGTCCTCCCGACCATGCAAAACAGCGGCCCGCATGCTCTCACTCACCTCCATATTCTCGCATCTAGCGGCCACGGGGTCACGCGTCCATCGCCCGCTGGCTGCATCTGATACCCTGACCACCACGAACGCATGAACCTTGTCTCTCCAGGAGTCCTCGCCAAGCGCATCGTCGGTTCGGTACAGGACTACTCTCTCCTTGTCTACCACGCCGTAGCTGCGCTCTTTTCAGGGCCGCACTACTACGCGGACACCTTTATTCAGCTTGATTCCATCGGCGTCGGCTCGGTGCCCATCGTCATCCTTGCCGGCTTCTTTACCGGTGCCGTTCTCACCCTGCAATCCACCACCACCCTGAAGCAGTTCGGGGCCGTGGACCTTACCGGTCGCCTGGTCTCGCTCTCGATGATCAAGGAGCTGGGTCCCGTACTGACTGGGCTCATGGTTTCAGGCCGCAACGCCTCCGGCATGGCCTCCGAACTGGGCTCCATGCGCGTCTCCGAGCAGATCGACGCGATGCGGGCCCTCGGCACCGACCCGATCCGCAAGCTGGTGACCCCACGCCTGGTTGCCACCATCAGCATGTTGTTCTTTCTTACGATGATCTCGGACACGATGGGCATCGCGGGAGGCGCTCTCGTTGCGGTCACGCTCCTGCGTCAAAGCGGCGCTGCTTTCTTTCACACGGCCATCTCTGCCCTCATCATGGGTGATGTGGTCGAAGGCCTCACCAAGCCCCTGTTTTCTGGTTTCATCATCGCCACGGTGGGCTGCTACTACGGGCTGGCGACAACAGGCGGCACGCGCGGGGTCGGCAAAGCCACCACGCAGGCTGTGGTTACCTCCTCGGTCCTGTTAATCATCGTCGACACCTTCGTTACCAAGCTGATGATCGGCATCTTCGGCCGATGACCCAAGGAACTCAGGTGACGGACGCAAGCGCAACCGACCCTGTTGTGGACTTTGCTCATGTGTCTGTCACCTTTGAGCGTGATCCAGTCCTGCAGGACGTCACCTTCCAGGTGCAGCGTGGCGAAACCTGCATCATCCTGGGCCCCGCCGGTGGCGGCAAGAGCGTACTGATGAAGCTGGCCAACGGTCTCTTGCAGCCGGACCGTGGCACCATCAGGATCTTTGGCCAAAACATCGCTGACCTGTCGCAGCGAGCCATGTTTGAACTGCGCGCCCACATCGGGATGGTCTTTCAGGAAAGCGCGCTCTTTGATTCTTTGACCGTTGAAGACAACGTCGCCTACCGCCTCCACGAGGAACAGGTGCCGGAAATGGAAGCCCACAGGCGCGTACTGGAAGCGCTCCGCTTTGTCGAACTCGAGCAAGCCACCACCAAGTTCCCTTCCGAGCTTTCCGGCGGCATGCGCCGGCGCGTCTCCATCGCCAGAGCCATCATCAGCAATCCCGACCTCATCCTGTATGACTCGCCCACCGGTGGGCTTGATCCGATCACCTCCACCACGATCATCGAACTCGTGGTAAAGCAGCGCGATGTGTCCGGCACCACGGCTCTCCTGATCACACATCGGCTGCAGGACGCCTTTACCCTCGCCACGCACCGCTTCAACCAGCAAAGCGGTCACATGGAGCCCATTCCGGACAACGGCATCGACCCACGAACACGATTTCTGGTGGTGAACGAAGGCCGTATTGCCTTCGCTGGTACCACGCAGGAACTGGTACACACCTCGGATCCCTGGCTCCGGGAGTACATCTCCTGACAACCTGCTCTCTGTCAGAGCTCACAGCCTCCTGTTCCTCTGCCTCACAACACAGGGCAAAGAAGATACTCTACTGCTGGCCCTCATGAACGACATGCAGCAAACCCAGCCTCCCGGCGCCTCTGGTACGGTCGATCCCGCCGTTGCCCTCGCCGCAGACGAGCCCTCCATGGCGCGCAGGCTCTGGCCCTTTGCCGTCCTGATCCTTGTAGCCGTTCCGCTGTGGGCCTTTCGTCACCGAATCACCTTCGACCCCCACGCACTTGTGCAGCAGCTACGATCCGTTTCGGCGCTCAGCGTCCTGTTGGCCCTGCTTGCGATCGCTCTCGGCTACGTTCTGCGTGCCACGCGCTGGGCTATCTTGTTGGCACCCGTCCAGAAAACAAGCACTGGCGATCTGCTCGCTTCGCAACTGATCGGCTTCACCGCAGTGGCTTTGTTTGGGCGTGTGGCTGACCTGGCCAGACCTTACCTCGTCGCCAGGAAACTTGGGACCTCCCTGGCCACCCAGCTCGCGGTGTACTCCATTGAGCGTGCCTTCGATCTCGCTGCCGCGGCCATCCTCTTTTCGGTCACGCTGGCCTTTGCCCCGCGCGGCATGCCGCATCACGAGGCCTTTACGCGAGCCGGTCTCCTGTCACTTGCCGCCACCCTGGTTCTTGCCGGCTTTGCACTTGCCATTCGATTGGCAGGCGAGTGGCTGGCCCGCATCGCCGAACGTTCCTTGGGCCGGTTTTCCAGCCGGCTTGCGCAAACTGTCTCCGCGCGCCTGCTCGACTTTCGCGAGGGCTTCCGCACGATAGCGTCACTCGGCCAGTTTTTTGCCGCTCTCGCCGTGTCGCTCGTCATGTGGCTTGCGATTGCCCTGACCTATCTGGAATCGGCCCGTGCCTTCAAGGCTTCTTCCATCCTGGCGAGCATGTCATTTACCGGCATCATGCTTTTACTGGCTACCAGTCTGGGAGCCTCCCTGCTGCAGCTTCCCGTCCTTGGCTGGTTTACCCAAATCGCTGCTACCGCCGCTGCCTACCGTGGCTTCTACGGCGTTCCGGTAGAAACTGCCTCTGCCTGTGGCGCTCTCACGCTGCTTACGACCTCGCTCAGCATCATTCCGGCGGGGCTGATCGCGTCCCGCATGCAGGGGATCCGTCTCCGTGAAGCGACCCGATCTTCCGAGTCCTCCCCCGCGTAGCCTGAACTGCTGCCATGAGGCTGCCCCACCACTTGCACATCTCAGGTTGCTACCCGCCGAAACTTCAGGGATCATCTCAGCAGGACCGCAACACCCGCACACCAGCGCATGCAGAGCTCTAGCCTGGAGGCCATCGTGTCAGCAAGCCCAACGTACTCCGACCTGCATCGCCCGCAAAGCACCTCTTCCCGTTTGCTCAACTCCTCGTCTGGGCATCGTCTGCGCTGCCTCGTCGCGCTTCTGTTGCTAGCCGTCTTCACGTTTGTCTTCGAGCATCCAGCGCTCTTCTTGCACCGCCCGATTGGATCTTACGGTCCAGATGTCGTGTACCTCCGGGCCATGTTCCGCTTCTATGTCGCCCTGCTGGCGGGCTTTTGCATTGCCTGGGCCTTGCAGCCTTGCGCTTCCCTTCTGCTTGACACGCTGCGACATCGTCTCACGCTTCAAACACGGCGGTGGCTACGCCTCGCGGCCGCTGCTTGCACCTGCGTCTTCCTCGGCGGCTTCATAATCGTCTGCGGTCGACACCAGTTTGGCGCCTGGGACTTCGGTGCCGTGGTCGATGTCGGCTGGCGACAGCTGCTCGGGCAGCGTCCCTACCTCGACTTCATCACACCTACACCTCCCTTCTTCAACATCACCTCGGCCTTGGCCCTGCGCCTCTTTGGCGTCTCTTGGAACGCAAACCTTTACCTGTCGGCACTGTTCTCAGCGTGCACCTTTCTCTGGATGGGTGGCCTGCTCCGTGCGCTACGCATGAGCACGGCTGCGGCTCTTGGAACAGCATTCACGGTACAGGCCATCAGCATGCTGACCACCTGCTTCTGGTGGTACAACAACACGACCCTGATTCTTGCAACGCTGTTCTATATCGCGGCTCATCTGCTCGCCCGTTCGCCCCAGCTCCGCCTGGCCCGCGCCTCCTTTGTGCTCTCGCTGGCGCTACTGCTGCTCGCCAAACCGAACATTGCCGGAATCACCGTGATTGGGTGCGTCGTTCTTCTGGCAGTCTGCTCA
>CAXTRM010000033.1:0-8456 GCA_964246625.1 uncultured Acidobacteriaceae bacterium | reverse complement strand
TAGTCCTGCTTACCCTGGCCGGCGTCCTCGCTGCGGGCCTGCTTGTCTTGCTAACGCACATCTCTGTCCCTGCGCTCCTGGCCGCGTACCGCAGTGTCGCCAAAGAACGCGGGGCCTTCCATGCTTTTGGATTTCTTCAGATGCCTGTCGGTGAGCAGCGCCTCACGTGGGTATGGGTTCCGCTTCTGTGCCTCCCCCTGCTTGCTATCTGGCGTCCGTTCAAGGCGGAGCTGCAAAGCCATCGGTGGCGGGCTGCCGGTCTTTGGCTTCTCTTCCCGCTCTCTATACCCGTGGCGATCTCCGGCATCGCCGGCAACGGAGAGCTTCGGGATCTGGAGTGCACCCTCATCGTCGCTGCCGCGGGATGGCTCGCCTTTGTCTTGCGGACAGAGAGACAGCACCTTGCGCGGTATACCGCAGCCCTCTTCTGCGGCCTCGTTGCGTCCAATGTCTACGCTGGGGCCACCCGGCTGCGGGTCTACACTGTGGGCCCGCACGTGTTTTATGAGTGGCGGCACCATGACCAGCGGTTGACGTCTTCGTTCTTCCAGGGTGTGCAGGCAACGCAAACCCTGGCAGACATCGACAAGCAAATCGCAACCGTTGTGCGCCACGCTCCCGGCCCTGTGTTCTTCGGCCCGAGGCTTGACTTCGAGTACGCCGCCCAGCGTCTGCCATCGCCCTTGCACTGGACGACGTTCTTCCAACCTGGCACAGGCTTCGGCCGTGCCCAAACGTCCGAAATCATTCAGTCCTGGGTCAAGAACCGCTTCCAAACACTCATTTTCTTGAAGGACGACTACACGTTCTATCCCGACGCGCTGAAACAAGAGATCCGCTCCGGCTACGTTCGCGACGATCGCTACACCAATCTGTCGATCTATCGCCGTCGAGCCCGCTTCTAAGCCCCGGCCATGGCAGGCTCATGCTCCGGGACGACCTCTCTCGAAGGCATGGGCGCGCTCCTGGCTGTTCCCAGGCCATCTGCCATTTGCTGCCCAAGGCGTAGGCTCTCGGCGATGCCGCGATCTTCAGGGTAGTAGAAACAGGTGTCCGCCACCTGTAAGCCGGCGATGGGCGTTTGTACGGGCGGGATCTTCGCCGCAAAGCCAGGCTCACAGATAGGCTGCCCGTGCCGCAGCCTCGCTACGTGGCTATCGATCTGGTCCTCTTGCCTCAGGGCGGGCTGAACCCGCTGTAAACAGCAGAATGCCTCATCCAGCAGCTGTTTGTCGCTCCATTGAAACTTCTCATGCGTCACAGGCATGTAATACGGTACGTACACGATTGTGTCTGCGCCGGTGGGGCGGAGATTCGAGAACTCGATCACCCCCGGAATCTCCAGATCCGGCTCCGAAACGTTGATCCAAAAGTGCGGGGACAGGCTTCGCCTCAGCTTGAACACAAGGCAGACACAACCGATGTTGGTGATGGCTTCGTAGCGCCGCTTCCACGCCCAGGGCAAATCCGGTACAAGTGTCGGGACGTGCGGCGTCGGTACCGTCGAAATCACATGCTCGGCCGGAAAGTACCCCGCACTTGTGTCCACGCCGAGAACGCGGCCGCTGCGTGTACGTACCCTGCGCGCCTTGGCGTCCAGAACCAGGCTGCCTCCATGGGCTCGAAGATCGCGCACCAACGCATCGATGAGAGTCCGCGACCCACCCTCGAGATATCCAAGCTCCTCTTGCAGGGCACCTTGTCGCGATCGTCCAATCCGCCGGACACGCGTCCAGATCCAGGACGCGGAGATGTTGTCAGCATGTTCGTGAAATTTAAAGCGGAACAGAGGTTCCCAATGGCGTTGGTACACGCGCTCTCCGCACCAACGAGTGATCCAGCGCTCGGCCGTCTCGCTTTCCAGCGCCGCCCAGCGGTCCCGGCGAACACAGACCGCGGCAAACAGCGCATACCGCAGCTTTTCCCAGGGGCTCATATGGGGGAAGCGGAGCAACGCACCGGGGTCGCCCCATCCGTGTACGCGGCCACCCATGAGCAAACCCATGCTTGTGGGGCGCCAACGGAGCACGTCGCTCAGCCCAAGCTCGCGAAGAACGGCAAAGGTCGCTTCATCGGTCTTGCACACAAAGTGATAGAAGCGCTCCAGGGAAAGGTCACCGAACTCAAAGTGTCCGGCCATGCCACCCGGCTCATTGGCGGCTTCGACTACCGTGACCTCATGCCCGTTGCGGGCTGCACGAAACGCCGCGGCCAGGCCCATGGCGCCTGCGCCAATTACAACTACCTTCGACATCAAGTCACCACCCGCTGCTGCTCTACGGTGTAAGGAGGGACGACCCCGGAAACACTATGACGACATGGCAGAGGCTATCAAACACCCCTGGGCTTGACTCTCACCCGCAAGGGGCAGAACGGCACAGCCGTTACGGCCCCCAAAGTTGCACACGATGGCTCCGACATGCGGAGCTGCGTGCCGCATACACACTCAGGCCTGAGGTGCCGCGCCTTCACCTCGGCCCAGCACAAGTGGCCCTACAGGATCCCGCAAAGCTGAGCTACAGCAAGGTGACATCTTCACACGGTACTTAGCGGCAAAGATCACCAGCTCCACTCAGACTTCATTTCAACGTCTGTCCCAGAACTCCGACCGGTACAGCGCCGGCTTCGTCCTCACGGAGCTCGGAAGATGATCAGCTCCACAACAGAAAGAAGGGTCGCCACTCCTCGCGGCGACCCTCCTTTCTGTTCTTTCGTCGACTGCTAACTATCTTGTCCATCCGCATGCACTGTTCTGTAGCTCGCATGGCCCCGCGACCACACCAGCAGAAGCAGATCACCCTGCGTGGCTCCGTGCACTTCGCTGGCAAAGTCGTTCGCCGATTCTGTCGGCTTTCGGTTCACCTCAAGGATCACATCACCAGGTTGCAGGCCGGCATCATCGGCGGGGCTTGCTGGCCGAACCTGCTCCACCACGGCTCCATGTACCGACTGGGGTAGCTGCAACTCCTGCCGGGCATCCTGGGTGAGGTTCGCCACAGCGAGTCCCAGCTTGCCGCTGCTCGGGCTCGCACCGCCGTCGTTGCTCGCCACCTCCTGTCCCTTTGGGTTGTACTCGCCCACAGTCACGGCCACTGGTGTTGTCTTCTCGTCGCGAAGGACGTCAAGCGCGATCCTGCTGCCGGGGGTCACTTGACTTACGGCTACCTGCAGCCCGCTGCTGTTAACCACCTTCTGCCCGTTCACCCTCACGATCACGTCGCCCTGTTTCAACCCTGCGCGCGCGCCCGGCGAGTCCGGCGTGACCTGAGCCACAATCGCCCCGGCAGCCTCCTTCAACCCGAAGAACCGCGCATTGTCTGGCGTCACGTCGTTCATCGCGATACCTACGTAGCCATGGTCAACATGGCCATGCGCCATGATCTGCTGGCTGACGTTGCGGGCGATCTGCGCGGGAATGGCGAAACCCGCGCCCTCAAAGGATCCGCTGTTGGTGTAGATCATGTTATTAATGCCGACCACCTCCCCTTGCGCGTCGACCAGCGGTCCACCGGAGTTGCCCGGATTGATGGCAGCATCCGTCTGGATGAAGCCGCCTGGGCGGTGCGCGTCCTTTGCAAACGGGTCCGGCCGATCGACCGCACTCACAATGCCGCGCGTCACAGAGAACTGCAGATACCCGAACGGGCTTCCAAAGGCGAGCACCGTTTGCCCCGGCTCCAGCTTGCTTGAGTCACCCCAGGTAAGAAAGGGGAGGTCGTGCGCGTTCACCTTGACCACTGCGATATCGCTCAGTTTGTCGACCCCAATGACCTTGCCACTCAGGATGCGGCGATCATGGAGCGTCACCTTGATGTCCTTGGCCCCTTCTACTACATGGTTATTAGTAACGATGTAGCCATCCGGGGATACGATCACACCGCTGCCGATGCCATGCTCCAGCTGTGGCTGCTGCGGTCGTACCTGGCCTCCGCCCACGCCGCCGAACGGTCCGCTGGGACCAAAGAACTGCTGAAACTGCGGAGGGAGCCCTTGCTGCTGCGCGGTGCTCCCCTGTTCCCCTCCCTCATCCCTGCCCGGGGTGGAGGTCACGGCAATGTTTACCACCGCCGGTGTCACCCGTACCGCCAGAGTCTCCATGGCCTGATCCAGAGATGTCAGGGCAGCCACACTGTGGTCGTCTAGGGGCGACGTAGTCACGCTGGAAGCATGCACCCCATTGTGGTTCGCCACCGCGACCACTCCTACCACCACCATCGTGGACAGCGCGACAGGACCGACAACTCTTCTCGTACTGTTCACTAATTTATTAGTTATAACGGACATACGGATCCTCCTTAGGGGATTGAGTTATCTACAGTTGAACGATCAGCCAGCCGCCCTGCCAGGAAACAGCGGCATACACAGGTTGCGAAACATCGAACTCAGTCAGCACTACCCGGCCACGAGGCTCCAAACCCTGCGAGCTTGCCGTCAGATCGTGCCAAACGGCCCGGCCCGGCTCCGGCGCGACGCCGCGCCGCACACGCATCTTTCTATGCGACAACCGTTCAGGTGCACTCGCGCGCTTGACTGGCCTGCTTACCACGGCACTGGTCAGCATGGGATGGGCAATAAACGGTGTGCCTGGCCGTAGCTGCGGCGCCAAGGGGCGACCGAGACCGGCAGCTTGCACCGTGGGAACCCACGCCGACCTGTTCTCCTGTGCCAGCGAGGCGGAATGGGCATCGAAACGAACGACCAATGGTCCACAGGCCATCACGCCTGCTCCGACGAGGCAGGCCAACAACAGCGGCGCAAGCATCCAGGGCATACGCACGACCCCGGAATGGCGCTCCGGTCCTGCCAGGATACGTTGCACACGTCCCACCAACTCAGACTCGCGGGCCCGCGTCCCCAACGCACTCAGCGCCAGCGTAAGCCCTTTTCGCAGCATCGACTCTTCCGCCAGTCGCACCAGGCACGCAGCATAGGCCCGGCGTGCCTGCGTCATCGTGAGCACACCGTCGTCACAGGCCAGCTCGCGGTCCCGGCAAAGCCGACGATCCAGCCAAAGCAGTGCCGGATGACATGGCATAAGCATCAGGCTCACCTGTTGCAACAGATTGAACCAGTCATCGTACCGGCGCAGGTGCTCCATCTCATGCAGTACCACGTGCTCCAGTTCTGTCGCAGATAGCGTTTCAAGCAGCCCCGCAGGCAGCAGCACGCGGGGCCGAAAGAACCCCGCAACGCTGGGTCGATTCACCTCTGCGGACACACACAGCCTCGCAACCCGCGTCCCCTGCAGGCTCGCCTGGATCCGCCCCTCGACAACGACCTCTCTGCTGCGTCCCGCGATGCGCTTCAGCCGCAATGCATGGAATAGCAGGACCATCGCTCGATACACAACCAGCACTCCCCACAACGCAAGGACGACGGAGCTCCAGGCCTCCTTCACGTGCACCTCGGCTTGTTCCGGATGCGCTCCCTCCGGCGCCACCAACGTGAGCAGCGGCGAAGCCAGAACGAACACCAGCATCGCCATCCAGATCCAGGTGCGTACGGCGGGCGCAACGGACCGAAGGAGCCTTGCGAGCAATGCGGCTCCTCCAGCCAGCAGGACGCCTTGCCAAAGGGAGTTCACCAGAACCGTCGCCAGAGCCGGAAAAGCGAGCCGGGCTGTGAGTACGAGCGTCTCCATCGTTACGCCTTCTTCTCAGAGGCCGGATCCAGGGGATCGGTCTGCTCGGCCGGTGCGTCAGCGATGGCCTGCTTCAGGCGCTCCAGCTCTTCAGGCGTTACGTCCGCGTCGCCAAGCAGCGACAACAGGAGCCGTTCCCGCGAGTTGCCGAAGAATCTTTGCAGCACATGCCGTACCTCGCTGCGTCTCGCCTCGTGCTCGGCCACGCAAGGGCTGTACAGAAAGGCGCGTCCTTCCTGCCGGTGCGTGACATAGCCCTTCTTCTCCAGGATCCGCACTGTGGTTAAAACGGTGGTGTAGGCCAACGGCGCTTCGTCTGGCAGGGCTTGCACCAGGTCGGCCACTGCCGACTCCCCTCGAATCCACAGCAACCGCATCAGTCTCAACTCGGCTTCGGTCAACGTGATGGAGCGTTTTGGCGGCATAAGCGGCTACTCTCTCGGACGAACAACTATGGGATTAGTTAGCATGGCGCGCAGATTCAATGTCCTATCACGGATCCAACAACGACACTAACCCTGCGCCTGGAAGCTCCATCCAAGCTGCTTGATATGAACCTGTTCGACCTCAGTGGCAAATGCGCCCTTGTTCTCGGTGGTACCTCCGGCCTCGGCAAGGCTCTCGCGCTCGGGCGCGCCGAGGCCGGCGCCGATGTGATCGCCTCCTCCCGATCCGTTGAGGCGACAGAACAGGTCACCCGTCAGATCCAGGACCTTGGGCGGCGGTCCATCAGCGTACCCTCTGACGTCACCTCACGTGGTTCCTTGCAAGCTCTTCACGACACCTTGGCGAGCAGCGTTCCCAGGGTCGATATCTTGGTTAACTGCGCTGGGGTGACTAGACGGCTCCCTGCCCTCGACTGGACCGATGAGGCATGGGACGCCATCTTCGATATCAACGTGAATGGCACGTTGCGTGCCTGCCAGATCTTCGGTCGTGACATGGTGGCTCGACGAGGCGGGCGCATCATCAACATTGCCTCGCTGTCTACCTTTGTCGCCCTTCATGAGGTCGCCGCCTATAGCGCCAGTAAAGCCGCTGTCGGCTCGCTCACAAAGTCACTGGCCGTGGAATGGGCCCCTTACAACGTCTTCGTCAACGCCATCGCGCCCGGTGTCTTCCCGACCGCGCTGAACAGCGCTCTGCTTGACTCCCCACGGGGTCAGGAGTTCCGGATGCGGACGCCCATGCAGCGCTTCGGACGTGCCGAAGAGCTCGTGTCCGCTGCCCTGTACCTCGCCTCTGACGCGAGTTCCTTCACCACCGGCCATATCCTTGCGGTCGATGGCGGCTTTCTCGCCAGTGGCGTCAATCAGTAACGGCGCGCTACTGCCAGCCACCACCCAGCGCACTGTAAAGCTGCACCAGCGTCAACGACTCGCTCTGTTGCGCCCCGGCCAGGTTGAGCTGCGCGGAAAACAGGTTCGTGTCGGTGGTCAGGACTTCGAGGTAGCTTGTCGCACCGCCCTGGTATCGCAGGCGGGCAAGGCGTGTGGCATCCTGCGCCGCCGCTACCAGCTTCTCCTGCTCCACCCGGGCTGCCCGTTGCTTGTTCACCGCAATCAGGGCGTTGCTGACGTCATGAAGGGCCGTCGCGATGGTCTTTTGGTAGTTCAAGACCATCTCGTCCTTTTGCCGCTTTGACAGCTCCAACTGCCCGCGCAGCTTGCCTCCGGTGAAGATGCTCTCGCTCAGCTGACCCAGGCCATACACCGTCGCACCCCCAGGATCGAAGAAGTTGGAAAACGTGTTGCCACCAAACCCGCCGGAAGCGCTGATAGGAAACTGCGGGAAAAACTGGGCACGTGCGACGCCGATCTGTGCATTGGCTGCGCGCAGCTGCGCTTCGGCCTGCTGGACGTCCGGGCGCCGTTCCAACAACTGCGCCGGCATGCCCGTCGGCAGGTCAAGCGGTGGCGCCGCCAGGGCCTGCGGGTCCGTGTGCGCCACCGGTCCAGGGTTCTGACCCAGCAGCAACCGCAGCCCATTCTCCTGTTGCTGGATCTGCTGCTCCAGTAAGGGAATCTGATTGGTTGCCGTGTACAGCAGCTGCTCGGCTTGCCGCACATCGGAAAGCGGCGTCGCGCCTCCCTGCTCCAGCGTGCGCGTCAGATCCACAGACTGCTGGCGCACCTTCAAAGTGTCCTGCGCGATCTTTAGCTGCGCATCCAGGGTGCGCAGCTGGAGGTAGTTGATCACCACCTGCTGCACCAGGGTGAGCCGGACAGCCCTCTGGGCCCACTCCTGTGCCAGTAGTTGATCACGGGCCGCCTCCGTTTGCCTCCGGTACAGCCCCCAAAAGTCCGGCGTCCAGGAAGCGGAAAGGCTCAATGAGCCTTCCACAAAGGGATCGGGAAAGGCTGAGTTGTTCGTTGTGTTGGAGTCGGAAGACGTCGACGAGTTCACCACCGAGTTCGGGATGCGCGCGCCAACGCCAAGGCCGCCGACCGAAATTTGTGGGAACTGCTGCGACCGGGTGATCCTGACCTGCGCCTGCTGTTCCAGCACCCGCTGGGCGGCGATGCGGACGTCGTAATTATTTGCCAGTGCCGTCTTCAGCAGCTCCTGCAGCTCAGGTTCGTGAAACACCTGAGACCACTGCTTGTCGCCAAGCGACGCCGATGGATCGCTGCTGACCTCCGCGTTGTCAACCCCTCGAAAGCTCGGCGGCACGGGCGCTTGCGGACGGGTGTACTTCGGCCCCACAGTGCATCCTGATGCCGTCAAGAGCAGACCGCTTACAAGGAGGCCAAGTCGCTTCTTCTTTGCGTGGATCGTCGAACTCAAGCGTCTTCCCCTCTAAGCCGTATGTTGC
>CAXTRM010000032.1:17741-19784 GCA_964246625.1 uncultured Acidobacteriaceae bacterium | reverse complement strand
CGAGGCGGAGTTGGAGCGCATCAGTGGCATCACCAAGCAGACGCTGCGGTGGAACCGGGAAACGTCGGACGCGCGGGAGCACTTCGACGTGGCCCACATGGTGGAAGATGTGTTGCGGCTGTTTGCGGGCAAGATCCGCAATCGCCAGATCGTGGTGCGTGTCGAGGGATCTCGCGAGGTAAAGATTTACGGCGTGCTGGGGCAGCTGCGACAGGTGCTGGCGAACCTGGTGAGCAACGCCATCGATGCAGCGCCGGTGGGCGGGCACGTCACGGTGAACATCCTGGGGATCGAGGGTTCGGGTGAACAGGTCGGCTTTGCGGTCAGGGATGACGGCCGAGGGATCCCGGAAGACGTGCGGCGGCGGCTGTTTGAGCCCTTCTATTCGACCAAGGGCGACCTGGGGAATGGGCTGGGGCTGTATATTTCGCGGGAGATTGTGGAGCGGCATGGTGGAACGATCGACATTGCGGCGTCGTCGGCGCAGGGCACGGTGATGCAGGTGTTGCTGCCGCTGAATGGCCCTGCCGTAACCCCCTAGCGCGGGGGCTCTGCCGCGGCTGGCGCGGCCCAGTAGTCGGCGCGGTGTTCCAGAACGGCATCGGGGTATTTGGGAACGGCAAGCGTGATGGCGTGCAGGCCGGTGTCGGCGCCAGGCGGCAGGTGCGGGACGAAGCTGAACTCGTAGGCGTTGTGGACACGGTTGGCGAGGGTGTTGAGGCTGCGGTCGAAGCCGTGTTCGGTAGCGAAGTTGATGTATTCGCCGCCCGTTTCGTAGGCGAACTCCTTGGGGGCATTTTTGCGGAGCGCCTGGAGAGCCATGCCGATGAGGCCGAAGATGCTCCCGGTAGCGCCATCGGTGGTTTTGAGATCTTCGACGACAGCATCGCGGCCCGGGGAGAAAGCGACAGCATCCACGGTGGTGTTGGAGCGGTTCAGGGCTTCGATGACGCCGGCAGGTTTGGCGAGGCTGCCATGGTCACGGGTTTCGGAGATGAGCAGGACCATGCGGCGACCGGTGGCGTGGTCGCGGTCGAGCAGGCGATTGGCATAGGCGAGGGCCTCGAAGATGCCGGCGCCGGGGTCATCAAAGCAGGGCTCGAGCTTGTTGAAGGCGGTACCGCGCCTGGCGGGGTCGGCAGTAAGACCGGTGAGGAGTTCCAGCTCTTTGCCGAAGTCCACGACGGCCACACGGGCGGGGGCGCCGCCCACGATGGAATCGACCATGGTGCTGAGACCTTTGATCTTCGGACCTTCGCGCCATGCGTCGCGTGAGCATTGGACGAGAACGACGAGCGAGAGCGGGACGGGGTTGCCGGACTCGTCGAGGCGTACCTGCTGTGGGACTCCATCTGCGTGAAGGACGAAGTCGTCGGCGTGAAGGCCATAGATGGTGTCGCCTCTTTTGGTGCGGACCTCCGTGGGAACGAGGACGAGACGGGACTGCACGGTAAGGGTGGGGATGCCCGCCGAGGGTGAAGGGTCTTGCGCGACGAGTTGCCTTGACGAGAAGGTGGCGGCCACCAGCGAAAGCAAGGCGCAAAGCAGCCGGGAGCGAGACAGGAGGCCCAAAGCCATGAAGCGAGTGTATAAGGCGCCCGTGGGACCGCTGAGAGCGGTGGCTTCGCCGTTCGGTGCGGGATTTCGCCGTTCCCTGCAGAACGCGTGACGGGACAGGTGGGCCCCTCTACCCTAAAGGACGTACGGACAGGTCTGTGCGGATGCTGTATGGCGCGGACCTGCCTAGGGACTCCTTCGGGAATCGAAACGACGTTAGGCTCAGGCAAGACCAGCGCTGCGGGACCGGGGCAGCGATCAAGTTCAGGGAGACGCACACAGGCATGGGAAAAGCAGTCAAACTTCTGGAAAAAGGCGTGGTGTACGGCGCGCGCGCGGGTTGGGTTCTTTTTGAAAAACTCAACGGCATCAGCCCCAACAAGAGCTTCACGCCCAAGTGGTCGGACAAGCCGCTTTTGAAGAGCTACCAGAAGGAGAAGCCGCCTCTTGGCTGGCCGCGGACGACCGATTCGCTGTGCCCCAAGT
>CAXTRM010000032.1:13447-17731 GCA_964246625.1 uncultured Acidobacteriaceae bacterium | reverse complement strand
GAGCGCGACGGCCAGATCCTGATGGTGAAGGATTGCCCGATCCACGGCCACTTCGAGGACGTGATGTCGATCGACCCGCCGATGATGCAGCACCTGGAGGAGGTCTTTCCGGGCCGTGACATCCGCGCGCACAACGACGAGAAGCTTCACAACCATGGCACCTCGACGGTGACCCACGGCCGTGGCTCGGTGTTGACGATCGATCTGACGAATCGCTGCAACATGATGTGCGATCCGTGCTTTATGGACGCCAACCAGGTGGGGTTCGTGCATGAGCTGACTTGGGACGAGATCAAGACGATGCTCGACAACGCGATCACGATCAAGCCGCGTCGTCAGATGAGCGTGCAGTTCTCGGGTGGCGAGCCGACCCTGAGCCCCTACTTCCTCGATGCCGTCGCGTATTCCCGCAAAGTCGGCTACAACTCGGTGCAGGCTGCCACGAACGGGATTGAGTTTGCGAAGTCCAAGGAGTTTGCCAAGGCGGCCGCCGAGGCGGGCCTGCGCTATGCCTACCTGCAGTTCGACGGCATCGGCAACGCGGCCAACTCGCACCGCAAGGTGGGCAACGCGTTTGATGTGAAGCTGCAGGCCATTCATAACCTCCACGAGGCCGGTGTGGACATCGTGCCCGTCACGACGATCGTGAACGGCATCAACAACGAGCAGGTAGGGCGCATCATTCAGTTCGCACTGGATAACCCCAAGAAGATCAACTTCCTCTCGTTCCAGCCTGTGTCCTTCACGGGCCGCGATGAGGCGGTATCGGATGAGCGTCGTGCCGCGCAGCGTTACACGCTGAGCCATCTGGCGCATGACATCCGCAACCAGACTGGCTTGGGGGAGAGCACGCGCGACTGGTTCCCAATCTCGTTCATGTCGACCTTCTCGGATTGGGCTGACCTAGTTCACGGGCCGGAGCACGAGTGGGGCCAGCTAAGCTGCGGTTGCCACCCGAACTGCGGCATTGGCATGGCGCTGATGATCGACAAGGAAACCAAGGAAGCTGTTCCGGTAACGGCATTCCTAAAGGCCGACCAGCTTGCTAAGGACATCGCCAAGGTGAACGATGCAGCCCGCGGCAAGTTCCTGACGATTCTGGGGGCTTCGCTTGCGCTGATCCGGAACTACGAACCGACCAAGGCCCCGACGCACTTCAGCATCTTCTCGCTGCTGGAAAAGTTCGACAAGTGCTTCGGCGCGACCGGCCGCAACTACGGCAAGGTCACGGCCGACCGTACGCAGGCCGACATCGAGAAGCGCCGCAAGGACCGTTGGAACTTCCTGTTTATCGCCGGAATGTGGTTCCAGGACCTGTTTAATTACGACTTCCGTCGCACCGAGCAGTGCATCATTCCATATGCCACGCAAGAGGGTGAGATCAGCTTCTGCGCGTACAACACGGGCATTGGGTGGCGCAATATCATCGAGAAGATGCACATGACCTCCACCCTCACCAAGTGGTATGAGGAACATGGGCGTCACGAGATCTTCGCCGGTGGCAAGAAGGTCGGGATCGAGAAGCAGGAGAAGTACGACCTGATTTTGAACGAAGAGCATGTGAATGCGGCGGCAAACGACACCTTCGAAAAGTCTGGTATTGCGAAGAATGCACGCGAAGAGAAGATTCGTGCACGCGACGCCAAGCTGAAGCAGGATGCGGAAAACGCTCGCATGGCCAAGCTGTACCGCAAGGAGATTCTCAAAGAGCCCGAGCTTCCTGGTGGGTTTGTGGCGCTTGGTGAGATCAAGCCGGCTGCCGTTCCCGTGCAGGAGCGGGAAGAGGACCTGGTTGCAGGTGACTAGGTTCGCTTCGCCGAAGACCCCGTGTACAAGAAAGGCCGACCCATATGGGTCGGCCTTTCTTGCGTTAGGTCCGACCTACGTTCACGGCGCCTTCAAGCGATGCTGTTAGCCCTATAAGCGCCACAGAACATCGCCTTTTCTGCGACCCGCCGACGTTGCAGGCCGCGGTTCACTTCACCGTTGACGTGAATCCACAGACAGAACTGTTCCGCTGCTCCCGGGTAGTCTCGCGCGTTGACCTTGCGCAGCAAGGTGGAGTGTAGAAAGTTCGTAGAACCGGTGTTGAAGCAGAAGTCGACCAGGGCATCGAACTGGCATTGCTGTACGGGAGCCTGCACGGCCGAATTAATGCAATTAAGGGCAGTGCGGAGGTCTGCCCGCAGGAGCACCTCCGCTTCCAGCGGAGTCACCTCTGCCCCGGGCACGGCGCCTGGTCCGGTATGGCCATAGCCCACGGTCCAAATGCCCCCTTGATCCTGATAGGCCCGAAGACGCAGACCCTCGTACCGTTTTGTAAGGTTGAGACCGGCGTCACTGTAGCGCAGATTGAGCATAAGAAAAGCGCCCTCCTATGGCGCTGTGGGTGTTGCATCGAAATGGGGCGGGCGGCGTCGAATGCTTTGGCGGCCCTTACACGTCGTAAACTGGTGCTTGCCTGAAATTTGGTTGGCAGCCGGCCATGCCTGGCCGCACCGGAATCGCAGAACGGAGCATCACCTTGGCAGACACGATCTACGACATTGTTCTGATCGGCGGCGGTCCCGCCGGCTACACCTGCGCGATCCGTGCAGCGCAACTTGGCCTGAAGGTGGCCCTGATTGAGAAAACGGACAAGCTTGGCGGCACCTGTCTGCACTGGGGCTGCATTCCCACCAAGAGCATGCTGTTTTCAGCCGAGGTGTGGGATCACCTGAAACACGCTTCCAGCTATGGCATCGACGGCGTGGACCAGCCCAAGTTGAACTGGGACAACCTGATCAAGCGCAAGAATGACATCACGATAAAACACACCAAGGGTCTTGACTTCCTGATGAAGAAGAACAAGATCACGGTGGTGCGCGGCCACGGTCGCCTTACGGGCCTTCCAAAGGAAGGGATCTGGTCGATCGAGGTCACCGACGAGGACAAGGCCCAAAATCGTGGTCGCGACCTGCAGGCCGAGGGTTATGCGCAGCAGACCACGACGGCCGTTCAAGGCAAACAGGTTGTTCTTGCCATGGGTTCGGACGCACGCATGCTGCCCGGGTATGAGGCAGACGATACAGTAATGACCAACATGCAGATTCTGACCCTGCCCAACATGCCGAAGAAGATGATCGTCATCGGCTCGGGGGCTGTCGGGGTGGAGTTCGCCTCGGTGATGAATAGCTTTGGCGCGGAGGTCACGATTCTGGAAGCGCTGCCTCGCATCGTGCCTGTCGAAGACGAGGAAGTATCTAAAGAACTGGCGCGCCAGTACAAGAAGCGTGGTATCGAGATCAACACGAGCTGCAAAGTCGAGAAGATCGAGAAGAATGGTGAAGGTGCACTCGTCACATGGACCGATCCTGCAGGGAAGACGCAGACCAAGCAGGCCGAGAAGGTGCTTGTGGCCGTGGGGCGTGCGCCGCGTACCTACGACACCGGTCTGGACAAGGTTGGTCTCGAGTTGGAGCGCGGTTTCGTCAAAGTGAACGAGTGGATGCAGACCAGCATTCCTGGCCTGTATGCGATTGGTGACATCGTGGGCGGCCTGCCCCAGTTAGCGCATGTGGGCGCCATGGCCGGTGTGGTTGTTGCGTCCAAGGCAGCTGGAAAGTACGCACGACCCGTGCGTAAAGACCGTGTGCCAGGCTGCACTTACTGTGATCCGCAAATTGGCTCCGTAGGGTTGACAGAGGCACAGGCCAAGGACAAGGGTCTCCAGGTCAAGGTCGGCAAGTTCCCCTTTGTCGGGAACTCGAAGGCCACCATTTTGGATTCCCACGACGGCTTTGTGAAGGTCGTGTCAGAGGCAAAGTACGGGGAGATCCTTGGGGTGCACATCATCGGCCCATCCGCGACGGAGTTGATCAGCGAGTGTGTAACGGCTATTGAGCTTGAGGCTACCGTGGAAGAGATGATGTTCACGATCCACGCGCACCCAACGCTGTATGAGTCGCTGCTGGACGGCTTCTCTTCTGTGGAAGGGATGGCTATCAACGCCTGATCCGGGGCGGGTTTTAAAGGCCTGTCATACGTTCAAAGACCCGGCGGTAAGTGTTCGTCGAATGCTGGAGAGTCTGTGCCTGAACAACGACCCCCATACCCGCCGTTCATGCAGGAATCCGCCACCGAAAAGGTGCGAAGGGCGGAAAATGTGTGGAACGGACGAGATCCGCAAGAGGTTGCTCTGGCCTATACGCTCGATAGCCAGTGGCGCAACCGGTCAGAGTTCCTGAAGGGACGCGAGCAGATCGTCGCCTTCCTGGCACGCAAGTGGCAGCTAGAGGTGGAGTA
>CAXTRM010000032.1:0-13437 GCA_964246625.1 uncultured Acidobacteriaceae bacterium | reverse complement strand
GCTCATCAAGGAGCTGTGGACCTTTTCGGACGATCGCATCGCGGTGCGTTTTGCGTACGAGTGGCACAACGACTCCGGTGACTGGTTCCGTTCTTATGGGAACGAGAACTGGCATTTCGATCCTGATGGCCTGATGCGGCTACGGTATGCCAGCATCAACGACCTTTGGATTCATGAACGCGATCGTCAGTACCGCTGGCCGCTGGGGATTCGTCCACAGGATCATCCCGGGCTGTCGGAACTCGGGTTGTAGCGATGTACCTCCATCTGTTGTTTCTGGGCAGAGTTCCGTACCGGCAGGGTTTGCGCGTGATGGAGCAAGTCGCCGCAGCTCGTCGCGAGGGCCGCATCGGAGACACATTGCTTTTGCTGGAACATGAACCCGTGCTCACGCTGGGTCGTAACGCCCATCGAGAAAATTTGCTTGCCTCTGAGGAGCTACTCGCTCGCAAAGGCGTCGAGGTCGTCGAAACCAATCGAGGCGGTGACATCACCTATCACGGCCCCGGTCAGCTTGTGGGGTACCCCGTGGTGGATCTACGTGGCGAGCTTCCCGGAAAGCGCGGCCCTCATCTGGGGCCGGTCGACTTTGTCCGGCTACTTGAGGAGGTGCTGATTTACACCTCCAAAGACTTCGGTGTGCTGACACAACGCATTCCAGGACGGACTGGGGTTTGGACCCTCGCAGGGGGCAGCATCGCAGAGAAGAAGATCGCGGCAATTGGCATCCACGTGTCCCAAGCCGTTACCACGCATGGCTTCGCACTCAACGTCACAACGGATCTTCGTGACTTCGACTGGATCGTTCCGTGTGGCATAAGCGATCGTGGTGTGACCTCCCTCGAAGCTGAATCGAATCTCACACAAACCGTTGATCTCGAGCACGCGGCCGATGCCGTTGCGAGAAACTTCTTCCGTGTGTTCGGGCGTCAGGTGCTGGCTGCTGCTTCAACCGCTGATCTGCTGACATTAGGGTTGGCACCACCTGCCGCTAAACGCCCGGCAGAAGCCACGCCTGGGGCTCCGTCCGTATAATCTGCAGTGCCAGAATCGTTCGAACACCCGGAGAAAGCCGCATCATGCCGACCGACGTCCTCATGCCCCAAATGGGTGAGTCCATCACCGAAGGTACCCTTACGAAATGGCTCAAGAAGCCCGGCGATACCGTCGCTCGTGATGAGCCGCTGTTTGAAATCTCGACGGACAAGGTGGACGCGGAGATTCCCTCTCCTGTCGCCGGTACGCTTGGCGAGATCAAGGTCGCGGAGGGGTCGACAGTTGGTGTAAACACCATTGTGTGCACGGTGGCCGAGCCTGGGGCCGCAGCTCCGGCCACGCCCGTCCCGCCTGCCCCTGCAGCATCGGTCCCTGAACCAGAGACAGCTGCACAGGATCGCACCTCCGAGAGCACTGTGACGCCCTCAGCTGAGGCCACAGCAATCCGGGACACCTCAAGCAATGGTGCGTCCGGCCCCACGGGCACCGCGTCTGGTCCGGGTACTGATGTACTTATGCCCCAGATGGGCGAGTCTATTACGGAAGGCACTCTGACCAAGTGGCTGAAGAAGGTTGGCGACACAGTGCAGCGCGATGAGCCGATCTTCGAGATCTCCACCGACAAGGTCGATGCGGAGATTCCGTCGCCCGCTGCGGGCACCCTCACCGAGATCAAGGTTGCCGAAGGCGCCACCGTCACGGTCAACTCCGTCGTTGCGGTCATCGGAGGCAACTCGGCTGCCGCGGCGGCGGTCACGCCTACTGCTAGTCAAAAAGCCGCCCCGGCTGAAGAGACCGCAAAGTCGGTACTTCCGGCCGCACCCTCGGTCACTCAGGGCGAAACGCCTCGATCCTCCCCTCTGGTACGCAAGATCGCGAGCGAAAATGGCGTCGATCTCACAGAGGTCGCTGGCACGGGGGCTTCTGGGCGCATCACGAAGCAGGACATCCTGGGTCACATCGAGGGCGGTGCCTCCCCGGCGACCTCGCAAGCTCCGCAACCAGTGGCGGAGTTCCAGGGGCAGACCACAGCTGCATCGCAGCCTTCGCCAACAGCGGCCACCTCGCCCACCTACACACAGGCACAATCTGCAGCGGCAACAACGGCTCCCGCCAAGGCTGCCGCGACACCTACACCGCAACCCGGGGAACTCGTCCCCATGTCCAAGATGCGCGCCATCATCGCCAAGCGCATGGTGGAGTCCAAGGCGACCAGTGCTCATGTGCACACGGTCTTCAAAGTGGACATGACCCGGATTGTGCGGCTGCGTGAGAAAGAAAAGGCCAAATACGAGCAGCGCAATGGCGTAAAGCTGACGTACATGCCCTTTATCACCCGCGCTGCCGTGCAGGCGCTGCGCAAACACCCCATCATCAATGCGGCGACCGAAGGCGAAGCTGTTCGCTACAACAAGCACATCAACATCGGCATCGCGGTAGCTCTGGAGTGGGGTCTCATTGTTCCTATCCTCAAGCAGTCAGAAGAGAAGAGCTTTCTCGGTGTAGCCAGAGGAATCGTCGATCTCGCTGACCGCGCCCGCTCGAAGAAGCTGGCTCCTGATGATGTAGCTGGAGGCACTTTCACGCTCACCAACTCCGGCATCTTCGGCGAGCAGTTCGGCACTCCCATTATCGCGCAACCTCAGTCCGCGATCCTGGGCATCGGTGGCTTGAATAAGGAAGCCGCAGTGATCACCGATAAGGAAGGGAACGAAAGCCTTGCCATTCACTCTATTCAGCGTTTCACACTTGGCTTTGACCATCGCATCATCGATGGCGCCGATGCCGGCAAGTTTATGACCGACTTCAAAAACTATCTCGAAAACTGGTCAGAAGATCTGGGGTAACTCATATTGATCAAAGGCCACCGCAGCTCTGCGGTGGCCTTTCTCATGCCTTCGCTGCCGTAACTGCTCCTAAGATGGCATGAATTTCCGCGCTGATCGCGTTAATGGTTGCCGCTAGTTTCTGTGCCACAGCCGGATCCTTGATCTGTGCTGCCGCTTCTACCTGAGCAAGATCAGCGTTGACCGCGTTGAGATAGGTGATCAGAGTTGGAGACGGACCTGCATCCTTGACCACAACGGCCGCAGCTGCCATGGCACTCTGCACCTTCTGAACTAAACCGTTCACTATGGGTGCAGCCTCGGGTTCCACCAGAGCAACGATGGCCTCAACCATAGGTGCGACGTACGTCAAGGTCGCTGCTGCACTTGCTTCCCAACCCGGCGCATGGGTAAAGAGCTTCTGTAACTCACTAACAACCCTGCCAAAAAACGACGTTTTCGCAACCGAACCATCCCTTGCAACCGACTCCATGCATCTCTCCTTGCGCGTACACGTTTGAAGCATTAAGAAAGCTGGTCATCCGCTTCCCGTGCTGGACCGGCTGAGGCGCTGGTGCCTTCTGCCCTGTTACGCCCTGCATCTTGGCTCACTCCGCTAACCACAGCGGTCAACACGCCACAGCCCACGTCGAACCAATCCCTTGCGGTCATCGCAAGTCGTCCCATTGCGTCGAAGTGCACTCCCCGCTCGGCGGCCAATGCCAGGATGCACAGTCCTACCACGGTGGATTTGGGGCTCCTGGAAATCTGCGAAACATCGATCTTCACCGGCATCTGTTCTCCTTCCTTACCGCACTTCAATGCCTGTTGCGCAGCACAAAGACAATAAGTTGAACCACGCCCAGGGCTCCTCCAAGCGCACCAGAAATCCCCTTCATCCGCTGCATGCTGCGTTCATGGCACTCCACCCGTTGCTCCAAAAGGTGAACGCGCCCAGGTTGTCCGATGCCCATCAGCTGATGCATCTGCACCTTCAGGGCGCTCAGGTCTTCAAGGACCCGCTGTTCAAACTCGGTCATTCGCTACTCCCAAATTCCTCACCTCTCCGGTGACGCTCACCCACGTGTCAGTCTTCCCGCCCATGCTCTAATCTGCTGGCCAGTTCACAAAGAAGGCACTGGAAAAGCGTGAGTACAAAGGCGGTGTGCTGCCGTCGTACACACGCACAAAGAACACCTCACGCTGGGCAGACCGCGGTAGGCTAAAGCTCCGAACCGGACTCCGTAGCACCAGGTCAGGCGTGTGGATGCTGGCACCAAAGGCCCAGTCTCGCCGGCGCACCTCGAAGCCGCCCCCTGCAGGTGGCGCAATCCCGGCATCGACCTGCACGGCCGTAGTCGACAACATCACAATTGAGGCCTGCTGTAAGCTGATGGCGAAGTTGCCGGCACCGCTTGCCGCTGCTATCGGCAGTTGAGCATCACTCGCGATCACTTCGCTCAACTCGAGCCCCAGTCCATCTGCCCACTCTGTAGCCCAGTCATTGGCGAAAGCAACCTTGTAGGTCAGCAATTCTGGCATGGCATGTGCGCTCTCCAAGGCAACAGCTCGCACCATCAACGAGTTGGAGGTGCTCGCCGTACTGATCTCGAGTACATCTCCAGGCCAGATGTCCTCACCAGGATTGTGAACGGCATAGGTGCCTGCTAGCGCAGCTGACCTGGACGTTGCCATGGCAAGTAGTGCTTCCGCCGCCGCTTCACAATCTGCGCTTGAACGTGCAACAGGAGCCCGCACCTCCCCGAGCCACCGGCTCACCCCGGGCACCTTTACCCCGGCTCCCGCTGCTGCTTCCGCCGCGATGCTGGCTGCATCTGCGAGGCGTGCAACGGATCGTCTCTGCGTCCGGTAACTGACCGTGATGCGTTCATTCGCCACAGGCTCTCGGCCCGCAAAGAAGGAGAGCTTCCCCGCTCCCCCTGCAGGGGAGCCGTACTCTGCCCTGCAGTCCGCTCCCTGTCCTGCATCGCCTAGTAGTCGGGTGGTCTGCGCGCCATTCGGCAGCGTGCTTACAACCCATAGGCTTCCTGGGCGTGTCACCCGCAAGGAGGCGATCGATCCATAGAGCGTCACCGCATTCACTGCAGCAAAGGTGCAAGCCGCGGGCGTGACGGTCAGTGGGGTCCCGTTCCAGGCCGTGTCGAACAGAACCGTTGCCGGGGTGTTCGAACTCAATCCTTCGTCAAGGATCTCAAAAACCGCCTGCATCGGTGCGCCTATACCCGCAATCGACCCAAACTCCTGCACAACCCCTTCCACCATGCAGTAGTACCGCTGTGGAATGCGCTGCATCTCTGCGCAGTAAAGGCGCAAGCGCAACGTGTACCTGTGTCCTGCCACGGGAGTGAACACCGTGCCCACCTCCGCACCGGTCAACACCGGCGTGACGACTGTTACACCTCCGGTGGTGCTTGCACTCTGTCTCACATGGAAACCGGCAAAGCAGTTCGCGAGCATCGGGATGCCATCATAGAACCCCCCCAACACACCGCTCGAGGCTGCGCCAAAAATCACTCCACCCATCTCTGCAAGAACAAACCCGCTCATCTCAAGCGCGTTCACGGCTTTCAACATCGTCTGGGCGTCGAAACCGTTCCCGCCCGTCATGGTTAAACCCGCAGAGGTCAGTTGTAAGTAATTGCCCGCATCACTCAAGCTCCACTGCGACGCGTCGAAGTGGCTCTGATCGAAGCTGTCCTCCAGGAGCGTCCGGTGTGTCCCCTTGAAGGCTGCCTCGGAAAGGGCAAACTCCGCAGTCGATCCGTCCCCTTGAAAGATCTCTTGAACATAGGCCGCAGGTTCTTCGGCTCCGGAGACCGTCACGTCGTTTGCCAGTTCTCGGGCGTGGGCCGTACTGAGCTCGGCGAGATTTAAGGTGCCGTCAGCGTCACGGAAGCTATGGGTAACGGCCCCCGCTGGCGTGACAGCAACTGAGCCGTTCAGCACGCGATACGTTGCATACGTCGCGTTCGCCGCCGATGCTGCATTTGTGCTCCAGCCAGCAGCGGGTTGCACGGCAAAGGCGCCAAGGGCGCGTGGGTTGGCTGCGCTCGTCACACTTACGTTGCCACTGACGGAGGTTTGGCCGGACTGCGCTGCCTGCGTAAGCTGGCCCACAACCTCCGCGGTACTCGTGCTGAGGGCTAGGCCATTCACCGTGCCGCTTGCACCAGAACCCTGCTTGTCCAGCACCCACTCATCACTGAGCGCCGTAAGCTGGGCCTGGTACACCGGTCCCGCTTCACCCTGGCCCACGTATTGCAGCACCGGCTCTGTGGTCAGGTACCCGGTAAACAGCACCACCCCTGCATCGTTTGAAACGACAACACGTCCGCGGCGTGCTGGAAGCTGCAATCCATGGAGTCCCGCGAGGATCGCCACGCTGCAAACAGAAGGGGCGTTGATCTTGCGCTTGATGGAGATCAGGCGCTCGGCAGAGACCGCGCCGGAATAGTCGATGGGTCCGCGTCCATCCTCGTTATCAATTGTGATCTTCAATCGACCTCTGTTCCTTTCCGCTCGCTCCTGGTCGCGTCACCGGCCTGGTTCCGCAAGGCATCCAGCATCGCTTAACCTGGCAGATAGCTTCGAAAGCAGAGGACGCGTTCACCGTCCACCGCGTCCACCACTGGGAGCGCCCGAAACCGTGCCTTCAACTGGACGAACTTGTATCCACCGGCGCTCTTATCCTGAATCTCTGTAATGCCTGCAGACGCTTGCAGCCTCGGGTAGTGCCAGAAAACGCGTTCACCTTGCTGGCCTTCGGCTAAGAACAACGCTGACCATTCCTGAAAGAAACTGGATCCCTCACGATCGCAGAAGCCAAGCACAGGGCTTACCTTCATGCCGGCACTGGGTGCACCCGCCAGCAACGGCTCTTCCAGGGTCACCACGCTGTTGGTTATAGCTTGAACTCGCCCCACATTCAGCGTTACGCGGCGTACATAATCCACGTCACTTAAAGCTGTTCTCACATACGCTCCGCTTACGCCACTTCCAACGAGGCCCGTCGTTCCGGAGGTGTAATCCACATCCACCGCCACAAAGTCCCCTACCTGAAACGTGGCTGCAGCGGCCGGATCGATCTGCAGTGCTGTCGCGGTGGATCCACTCGCAAGCGAAGCCGCCGCCACGGCATGTCCGCCGGATCCAGCCGCACCGCTTCCGGCTTGCGGCGTCAGCAGGTTCATCTGTTGTGTCCCGGCGGCAAGCGACATTTGCAGCTTGCCCCAACCCTCAAACGCGAAGCCGACCTCCGCTTCTAGATCGCTTCGCACCTGTAGCTGCGTGCTTGCCGGGCTGCCTGCCTTCAAGGGAGTGATCACACTCTGGCTGGTGCGTTCGAACGCGGTGATCCACCCTAGATCGATCCAGGGAGTTGGCGGTGTGTCTACCGGAAATCCGCCTGCCTGTGCTGGATCAAAGATCGTTGCCAGATGCGCCGCACGATTCACCGGGGCGAAGTACCCGCGAACACGTTGCACCGCGGGCGCCATCTTCTCTGAACCCATCACAGCTCTCCCTTCTCCTCAAAACTCATCACCTGCAGGCTGGCCGTCCGCAGCAAACGGTTCGACTCGGCCTTCACCGGGTCGAAGTGAAGGTCGCTCCACCAAATCCTGCTTTGCATGGCAACGGCCACTTCGCCCTGCGCTGACGCACGAAACGCCTTCTTGACGCAGTTCTGGGGCGCCGTACCAACGGCCTGGAGCAACTCCGCATCCATTGCCGCCAAAACACGCCCGCGATCAAGGCCGCCGTTCCAGGAGTTCCCAGCCGTGCTGTAGCTCACTTCACACTCCAGTGTGATCAGAGGCAGTGTCCCTGCGGTGACCGTGGCGCCCGTCCATCGCACATGAAAGCATTCTGCTTGCAGTGCCACGCTGCCGGACTCGTTTTCATCGACCACAATCGCAGGCCGCGTTACACCGCGGACCACCATGGTGCGTTCCGGATTGCAGGCTGACAAACGCTCCCGTAACACCTCATAAAACGAATCCTTCGCGTTCTGCACGCGTAACCCCCACTCTTACCTGTTCTGTCTTGCACCCGCGGTCGTCCGGCCCCTCTCAGACGCCTACTCCCAGGTTGGCTCCTGCAAATGAAGACAATAGGCCTGCACCGTCCCGGCAATCGGCAAGGGCTCACATCCGGTAACGGAATACAGCACGCCCTGCACCAGCACGCCTACGGCGCTCTGAAAGAAGCTCTGCGTTGCAGCCAGAGATCCAGCCCCAACCAGCATCGCCACGGCGCTTCCATCGACAAGCAGCTCCCGGCAGCTTCCCGACTTCCGCCATACAGCAGGCCCCAGAACAACATCCTGAAACTCGGGGCTCACCAAGCCAAGCTGCTCGCCGATGCTGTCGCTATTGGCAAGGCCGGGCATTCGCAGCTGCACCTCAAATCCACCATGGCTCCATAGCGCAGTCGTGGCAATGCGACCTGCTCCTTCACTTGAGATTGAAGCCATCTCAGCCAAGCCTTTCCGCTACAAAGGGCCGCAACATCGCCTTCACCTGCGTATCCAGCAGTGCATCGCTGAAGTACTCCGTTTGCAGGGTGTCCAGCTTGCTCGACCTCACATTCAACCCCGGCGTGGCCTGCGCGTTCTTCACAATCTGCGCACACGCAAACTTGATGGCATCGGGTATCGCCAGTAAACCCGCGGTGTAGGTCACTTCAACTTCGCTGTATTGCATGCCAAAAAGGTGCACTGGCAGCTGCAATTCACCGCAGGCTGCGTCCAGGAACACGGCTGATGCATCGACGCTGACCCACTGACCCGGAAGGCCGAACACGCCAGCATACGCAAGCAGGCCCTGCGTCGATCCATACGGGATCGCTGCATACCGGACCTGCACTGCGGACAGGGCTGAGACGGGGCCATACGTGAGTTGAACTGAGCCTCTAAGACGATTGACCCGTAGGCGCTCGGTATACGCCGCGCTCAGCAGCGAGCTGCGGCGGCAAAACGCGTCCACCATCGCGGATGCTGCTGCAATCCATGCATCCGACACATCCGCGCTCAAACCAAAGGTCACATACTCCGATGGGTTCAGATATGCCATACCACTCCTCCTGCTTGAACCACTGAGTTAGATCCGGAGATCCTCTTGAACTCCCTGCTGCCGCAGGCAGGCGCTCTCAAGCGGAACGCCTGCCTGCTGCGGCCTTAGCGGTTTACAAGCACCTGGTAGTGGGCGTAATTCGCACCCTTCACCACCACGCCACCGAACTTCACAACGACATACTGCGAAGCCAGCGAGCCAGGCACACCCAACTGGAAGACGCGGGGGCTTGCGTCACCCAGCCAGTGATACTCGATCAGATCTTCTGTCACGATGTACGCCGGCAGCACCGCAGACCCGGAACCTGGTGTACCGGTGTACGGCAGTGTCCACTCCGGGATCAAGGGAATATCGCCTGCCTGCGTGGACAGGGTTTTCACCGTCAAGCCACCCTCGATCGCCTTGGTGTTGAGCACCACGTTGTACGCGGTCTTCATCTCGCGGTCGATCAGGTCCAGCAAAACCGGGTTCGCGTAAATGGCCGTAGGGCGAACACCGAAGCTCGAGTTGGACAGCATTTGGGCAATGGTTGACTTCAACCCATCCACGATGCTCTCGTTGGTGGCAATCGTGGCGGAGTTGCCGCCGGCCGCAATCTGCGCCGCTGCCCCGAAATACTGTGCCGTGGTCGGCGAGCTCAGGCTGGTATCTGTGCCGTTCCAAAGCGCAATGTCATGGGTCCGCAACACGCCATCCACGGTGTCTGCCAGATCCTTTGCCTGCAGATAGGCAAACTGGCTCTGTTGCTTGCCCAGCTCCAGATCGAACAGGTTGTAGTTGATCTGCGCGACCAGGGCCTTCAAAGGCACAGAGCGCTCCACACGGGTGGGGCTTACTACCGGGGGAACGATATTGCGAGGGTCCATGAAACCCGCAGATGCTGCAGGCGATGGAATCGCGGTCTCCTCAAAGAAACGCGACGGGTGACCCGTGGCCGGAACCTGCTTGATACGCTGACCGAACGGCCCGCGGCGGCGAACCAGATCAAGGATCTCGCTCTGGTACAAGGGCACTTCCACCGCGCCGGGTCCGATGTAATCAGCAGTAGCATTGATGTCCGTAAACTTCGTGTTCATTCCCTCTCCTGTACTTCCTTGCAAAGCAAAAGGCGCAAGCCCGGGGGCCGCGCCTTCTGCAATCTTGTATGCGCCTGGGTCAGGCTTTCGACGTGGCGCTTTCGGCAAGCCGTCTTTTAACCCAGCAATCCTGTACGCAACATCTCCGCCTTTACTGCGAAGCGCTGCTCGATCGAAAGCGAAGCCAGCGCCGCATCAAGCGCGCTAGCTTCCATGCGGCCGGTCTCCAAACCTTCCAGGGCACTCGCGGCGATACCCTGTTTTGCCAGGGTGCTCACGACACCTGTGGCGATCGTCTTGCGCCCATTCCCGGTCGAGGTCACACCAGACGCCACCAGGGCGGCAATCCGGCCCTCGGCCTCGGCGAGCTTGGCCTCGGCAGCCTCTAGGCGCAAGGCAAGCTCGCTCTCACGTTGGTTCTCTACCGTTGCCACAATCCGTTCCACCTGTTGCTCTGCCGCAGCCGACATGGAAACCTGGCGTTCGCCGAGCCGTTCCGCTGCTGACTCCAGCGCCGCAATGGCCTCGTTCACTCGCTCCAACAGTTCGTTCATTTCACTCTCCACGTGCACACTCCTTGATCTCTTTGCAGCTCCCACAACCGCGAATCGGTCGCTGCTTGTTTGCCGAGGTCTACTGCGATCGTCCGTTGCAACGCCTCACCCGAAACGACGTGTTTCGGTAGGCCGCCTTGTCCCGCAACAGGATGGCCGCGCCGGTAAACGTGGCCTTGGTCACCGTCCACACCGCTGCCTTGACGTCCGCCACGTGCGCATCGGCCAGCTCATAGCTCATGCCCATCTCGCAGCCGGTAGCGTGGCCGCCGGCCGAGATCTTGGCTTCCATCTCCGGGAAGTCTCGCGCATACAGGTAGCCCTTCACCTGCAATCGCTGTCCTTGCAGCTCTGCCGCGGTGATCACCCCGCACTTCTGCCTTGCATCGTGCCCATCCCACCCTGCTTTGAAGTCCACGGCCATGCCCAGCAGACTCGGCAGCGCCGCTTCGGCAGCTGCCCGGGTCAACACCACCCGATGTCCACGGGCGCCGTTCGGTGCCTTGTCGCTTGGCACATCTACCAGCGTTAGGCATCCCTCAAAGGGCAATCGGTTTGGGTGGCCCGCAACTTCCGGCATCTCCACGGCCATCGCGCGCATGGACCGTACCTGATGAAGCATTCGTCCCGCTCTCTCCAAAAACACCTCCGCCTTGTCTCTTCAAACGAGGAACTGCCAACTCTTCTGCCTTGCTCGGCTTACACCTGAGCCTCCCGGGGTGCGAGTCCACGCATCCTTCGCACCTCGTCTACGCTCAACACCCCTGCCTGCAGCAGTTGCATCTGGATGCTGACTTCCGTTGCTTCATCGCGGCTTTCTAAGTCGCTCCAAACAAATTGCAGGTCCTCCCATCCCAGTGCCTTGGCGATCACATCGCGCGTCAATGCATCGGCCACAAGCTTGGCCAGGGGCACCACCGCGTTCTGAAACGCCTCATCGGCCAGCTCTTGCGCTGTCGACCGGTTCACATCATGCGTCACGCCCAACAGCATGGGGGGCAGATCAAACGCATTCGCGATCATCGTCAACAGGAACTCCTGCCACTCCAGGCGCAGCTCCGCGTCCGATCCCTGCGCCAGCCGGATCACCTGGGGTGGCTCTTCGGAGCTCAGCACAGGCACATGGCCTGAGCCCTCGACATCGTCCTGCCACCACCGTGTCAAGCGCTCATGCTGCTCCGGCGTTCTGTCCTTCAACCACAGCGCATATTGCACGGTTCCGTTCGAAGCCAAGCGATTCGCATACTGCTGCGTCTGCAGAAAGGCATTGATCGCTTCGAAGGCGATCTCCATCTTGCCTAGGCCGAAGATGCTGTGCGACCGCGGGTTCAGGCGCAGGTACACCAGTTCGCGATCCAACAACGGCGTCCGCCCTTCCTCCCCCAGCTTGCCCGTCACTTGCGCATAGCGTGGTATCTCCGGATCCCCCGCCCACTCCGGGTTTACCTGGATCGTCGCTCCATCCACCGGGTACAACCGCACGGGCCTGTCCAACCCGCTCATCTCGACCTCAATGGCACCGAAGCCGCCTACCAGCGTGTCTTCAATCACTGGCTCAATCAGCGTCCGAAAGCTGTCTGCGCCGTTTGGCAGCAGAAGCGCCGCGGTTAAGCGTGCCGCTCGCTCGGCGCGGTCACCGGTGGCATCCACCCCCGCACTCGGGCGCGCTTCCACTCGCCATTCCATGCAGGCAATGCGGTCCTTGATGCAGTTGATGGCACGCCGGGCCGCCGGCGTCTCTGCCAAACGTCGCAGGTTGCCGGCTGTGGGTTTTGGCATCACATTCGTCCCACCCTGGGATCGAAAGGGCATAAAGATGCTTCCGGGCCCCAGCACCGTTGGTGTTGCCGTTGTTTTCCGTTCGCCGGCTGTCTCCGCAGACGCTGCTTCCATGCCGGCCAACCTGTCCCATAGCCGCACCACCGACGCACCCAATCCCATGCCTCTCTCCTTCCGCGACCTGGCGCCGCGCAAAACAAAAGGCGCAGCCTCTCGGCCACGCCTCCTTTCTCCTGCAAACTTTCTGCCTACCTCAAACGCGTAACTCCCGCCGTGCTGTTTCTGCCACCCGCGGCAGATCCGCCACCGTCAGCACTCTTAGCCCCGCGCTCTCCATGACGCCGACCCCAAACGTGTACTGCTCCTTGTCTTCCACCGCAGAAACAGGTTCCACCACCGCGGTAAGCTCCAACCCGAGCCCCTCCACACGTCGTACCCCCTCACGCAAGCCTTCCGCCGTGTACGCCAGGCTCTTGGCCAGCTCGACATCGCTCTCCAGTGACACCGCATGGAACAGGCGCACCGCACCGTTCCGGTACCCGCAATCCAGCTTCAGCGGATCGCCTGGCCGCGTGTACTCGCTCGCTGCCACCCGCTTGCGCATCAGCTCCCACACCCCCGCGCGCGCAAACTCATCCCGCATGCGCGAGGCCACCGCCGCTCGTCCGCTCAGCCTTCGTGCCCGCCCTGTCCCCTTGATCGGTTCCACATACATCCGCATCAGCTGCTCCATCTCGGCCGCGGGGCTCTCTGCCAACGTGCCCTGCATCGCCGTGATCTGGACGCTGTTGCTCAGCGAATCTTCCAGCATCTCCAGCACCGGCTTGGCGTCCGCTTGTTCTTGCACGCCCAACCGCAGCCGCTCCGCCAACTCGCTCTCCAGCAACTGAAGCATGTCCGTGTCAGCGTCCGGATGCAAACACCGCACCCGGCTCCAATCCCTGGTGAACCGAACGGTCACCTGGCCCGCTTCGTCGGCCACACGCAGCACCACGCCGATATTCGCGAACTCGCCCTTCACTGGATCCGGGACATACCGGATCAGCGCGAACTCACACGGCACTCGCTCCCTCAGCCCCGCCACCCCACCCACCTTACATCACCAGTTTGGACG
>CAXTRM010000031.1:19591-19966 GCA_964246625.1 uncultured Acidobacteriaceae bacterium | reverse complement strand
GAAAGGGCCGGCGTACCCGGCCCACCTCTGCAGGAAACTACCGCGATTCCCAGTTCAGGGTGTCTTCTATGCCTTGCTGCTTGGACATCGCAGGCGTCCACTGCAGGAGGCGCTGGGCCTTGCTGTTGTCGGCGACGAAGAACTTTTGATCGCTTTGACGCCAGGGCAGGTGCTCGTAGTTGAGCTTGATGGCAAGGCGCTGCTCAAGAAACTGAAGCAGCTCAAGAAGAGACATGCTGTTTTCGAGCCCGCCACCGATATTGAAGGCCTGCCCGCGGGCATCGCCGATGTGCTCGTATGCGGCGAGATAAGCATTGACGGCGTCGGAAACGTGGAGCAGATCACGAACCTGCTTGCCATCGCCGGAGACGGTGA
>CAXTRM010000031.1:18913-19581 GCA_964246625.1 uncultured Acidobacteriaceae bacterium | reverse complement strand
GCCGGCCCGGATTGGCCCTGGTTTCCAGGGCCTGACGACAGAACCAGCCGACCCAGCCCTGATCGTAGGTGGCGAACTGCCGCCCGCCGTAGATGGTGGAGTGACGGAAGACCACGGTGTTGAGCCCAAAACCGCGGGCGTAGTCGAGCATGTACTGGTCGGCAGCGCCTTTGCTGCAGCCATAGGGCGTATGGAACTCGATACCGACGCCCTCATCGACACCCTTTTGCGCCGGGTCACGGGGCTGGTAGCGGGTGGCGGCTTCGACCAGGTCCAGGTGATCCAGATTGCCGTAAACCTTGTTGGAGGAGGCGTACACGATCGCCGTGTCCGGTGAGTATTGGCGCACGGCTTCAAGCACGTTGATGGACCCAAGGACATTGATCTCGAAGTCACGCCGGGGGCTCTGCATGGAGGTCGTCATGGCGACCTGCCCCGCGAGGTGGAAGATGACCTCCGGCGCGGCGTTGCGGATTACCTGCTCGACATCGAACGCATTGCGGATGTCGCCGTGGACAAACTGGGCCAGCCCGAGAGATCGAAGCCAGGCGAGGTTTTCCGCGGCGCCGTGACGCGCCAGCGAGTCGAAGACGGTGACCTCGCCCTGACGGGCAAGCAGATGGGCAGCGACGTTGGAGCCGACGAAACCGGCTCCCCCAGTGATAAGG
>CAXTRM010000031.1:5099-18903 GCA_964246625.1 uncultured Acidobacteriaceae bacterium | reverse complement strand
AGGACCTTCATCGGGACGCGTTCTCCTGCCGTGCCGATTTTGCAAAGGCACGCAGCTTTTTCAGGGTTTTCAGGTAGCCAATCATGAATTGCACGAGCTTGCGTTTGGACTCGCCGGCTTTGCGGCGACCGAAGGTGACCGGGATCTCGCCGATGCGAGCCGGCGGCTTGCGCACGCTGATCTTGATCAGGATCTCTTCCAGGATGTCAAAGTCGCTGGACTCAAGCCGCAAAGGGGTGAGGATCTCTCGCCGGTACAGGCGAAAGCTGTTGGTGACGTCCTTGGCGCGGATGGAAAAAGCGACCCGAAAGGTGAGATTGAGCACGTAAGACATCCAGATGAGCACCGCTGGATTTTCCGTGTGACCGCCCGGCGCGTAGCGCGAGCCGATGGTGAGGTCATTGCGCTCACGCTCGGCCCACATCGGCCGGAAGTATTCCGGGCTGTGAGAGCCATCGGCGTCCATGTTGAGCAGGTAGGTACCCCGCGCCTGCTGGATTGCGGTGCGGGTGGCGTCACCGTAGGAGTTACCCCCACTACGGCGCACATGCCGGACCCCGTTGGTCGCGCAGATGGCTTCGGTCTCGTCCATCGGCTCCTGGGTGTCCACCACCAGAATCTCGAATTGTGGGGTGAGAGCGGCGGCCGCTGCCTTGATGGAGGGCAACATCATCGCCAGGTTTTCCGCTTCACGGTATGCGGCGATGGTAACTGAAAGGTCGATAGGTGCTTCAGAAGACAAAGGCAAAGGACTCGTCCCGGGAGGGTATGGGCGGCTTGGATTCAACGGAACTGCTCCGGTTCCGTCACGGGCAACTCAGGGAAGTTCTTTCGAGCCAACTCCCACACAGCATACGCGAGGTTGACGCGGGGTCTCCATCCAAGGGCCAGGGTTCTGGAGATATCGGCGACCAGTTGCGTGGGCTCCAGGGCGTGGAAGGGTCGTTCGCCCAGGCGTACCTCGACCTCCAACCCGAGTTGCTTGACCACGGAAAAGACGATGCGGCCCAGGGAGATGGAAAGGCCACTGCCGACGTTGAAGATGTCACGGCTGGGCTGATCGCCTTCTTCAAGGATGAGGGTGATGGCTTCGACGACATCCTGCACGGCGCAAAAGTCCCGGAGCTGCGTTCCCGCAGACATGCCAAAGGCTTTGCCGTGCTGGGCGGCGCGCAGCAGGGACGGAAAGATACGGTCACCACCGTCGTGAAGGCCGGTAAAGGAGAAAGGCCGCACGATGGTGAGATGGCGTCCCAGGCGCTCCGCCCCGGCGCGCAGCAGGCAGTCGGCGGCAGCCTTGGAGGCACCGTAGGGGTGGAGCGTATTGACCGGATCGCCTTCGCGGCAGGGACGCTCCTGCGAGCCGTAGACGAGGCCGCTGCTGATCTGAATGAAGTGACACCGATCCACCTCGCAGGAGGCCTGGAAGAGCTGCAGTGTGGCTGAAACATTCAGATCCACAAAGTCGAAGTAGCTGAGCTTCGATGGGCGAACCCCTGAGGCGGCACAATGGATGACGGCGTTTGGCTGGAACTCTGCCACAGCCCTGTGGAGGCTCATCGTATCAGCCAGATCGACCTGGAGCAGATGGACGTTGGGCAGGTCCGCGAAAAGGGAGTCGTCCAGCGTACGCATCAGCAGCAAGAGCCTGGTTGTGGGCTGCTTTCGACCGAGGTGCCGGACGATGTTGTAGCCCAGTGTGCCGGAAGCGCCCGTGATCAGCACACGATCAAGGTGAGAGCGAGACATCGTTTCAGTATTGCTCACGCAGCCCGGAATCACTAGGCCGGGGAGTGCTCTGGCAGCTTCTCCACCCTACCTCCCAAACTGCAGGACCAGTCTGGTGAGACTGGCGGGCGGGAAGGTGTAGTGAAAGTGCTCGCTGGCTTCGATGGAGCGCTGGACCGGCACAAGCGCGGTGGGACGCTCCTCCGAGTTTGCGTCCCAAAGGTCCTTGGAGATCATCTCGGTGACCTCGGCGCGTGCGGAAGGTTTCACGCCCGGAACATGGATGGCCGCGTGGACAGGGCCACTGAGCGAGCGATTGACGGCAAACAGGGTCACGGTGCGGCCATCTTTGGAAGCCACTGCCGTTACATCGAGGAACGGAACGTGCTCGATCTCCGGCAAGCGGCTGACACCGTTGTGCACCGTGTAGGCCCCACCCGTGACGGTGCTGGCCAGGAGGTGGTCTGCCTGCGCGGTGGCATACAGTTTGAAGACATAGGAGGCCGGGGTGCCGTAGACCACGCCCCGTTTCTTCCAGATGCCGGCAAACTCGATGACGCCGGTCATGTCCGACACGGGCACCTTGTCACTTTCGCGCAGCAGCATGTTGTAGGTGCCGGCGGTGACAAGCGCGCCGGCGAAGTTGGTAAAGGTGGGCGTGTGCTCGCTGCCGTGTTCATGACCGGGGACCCACAACCATTCGGTGAAGGCCAGCTTGACGTCAGCGTGCCTCCCGGCGCCGTCGATCTGTTGCGTCATAGCGTCGAACTGCCGCCCCAGCTGAACCGGAAGCGCAAAGGACGCTTCAGCCCGGAAGTCGTCGGTCGCATTGGGCCACTTCGTGTCCGGTGTCGTCACAACGAAGTGCGTGGAAAGGTAGTTTTCCGTACCGGCAGGGTTTGTGAGCTGGGCGGCGTTCCACTGCTCGTAGATGTCCGGATCCTGGCCAGTGGCAATCAGCCGTGCGTCCGGGTCGGCCTTGTGTACGGCCTCGCTGAAGGCAAGGGTGCGGGGAGCAAGCTGCTCCAAGGTCGGCCAACCGGTATTCCAGCTACCCCAAAGCTCATTGCCCAGCTCCCAGAGTTGCCCGGTGCCGTGGCCCTTCCAGGCGGTGTCCTCGTCCACATACCTGACCCAGTCCGCTGCCTCTTCAGGCGACCCGGTCCCGAGATTGAGGGCGATCTGGGGTTTGGCGTTGACCAGGTCGCAGAAGTGCAGGAACTCGTCGGTCCCGAAGGTGTTGAGCTCAGGGATGCCCCAGGCGACATTCATGACGCTGATGCGCTTGTCGCGTGGTCCGATCCCATCACGCCAGTGGTACCCCGAGGTGAAGTTGCCGCCGAAGCGGATGAGGGGCGTGTGCAGTTCGCGCACCATGGCTACCATCTCCGGGTCGAGCCCGTCGAGGTTGTCATCCGGCATGAGGGAGAGCTGGTCAAGGGTCACGCGCTCCGGACCGTTCAGGGACACGACGAAGTCGACAGGCTCCAAGGGCTGGAGAGCGTCGTTGGGGAGAGTCAAATGTACGCTGTACCTGGTCCACTCCTGGCCTTTGACCACGACAGGCGCTTCGGCGAGGACCGCCCCGGGCTCGTTGCGCTTGTGCAGGGCCACCGTCAGGGCAACCTCGGCACCGGTGCCTTTGGCGTACAAGCTGGCGGTGTAGTGGCGTTCGCGTGCGCTCGGCAGGTACACCAGCTGCTTGATGCCGACCACGTGACGGGGCAGCCCGAAGATCTCAAGGGCCTGGTCCGAGTTGGCCGCATCCCTGCGGCGTGGGTCGTAGCGGTTACCCTGTTTCGGATCCAAAGGTTCCCAGGGCAATGGCAGGCCAAGCCCGGAGGCGCGCCCGAGTTCGGGCTGTTGCTCGAGGAGCTTATGAACGTTTTCCGCACTCCAGAGCTCCGGCTCAAGGCTTGGGTTGCGGAGACTCTCTGCCCAAAGCCCGTTGTAGGTGGAGTTCCCGATCGGTTCAAGAAACGTGCCGAACAGGGTTCGGGGAATTACGTGCTCCGGGGTGTGCGTCTCGAGGGTGATCGTGGTTTCGGCCGGTATGGGCCTTTCGACGACGATCTGCGCAGCGACCGGCGTGAGAGTACCCCACGCAGCAAAGGTGAGGGCTGCAAGCTGCGACCTGCGGGCGGCCCGAAGAAGCCATGGGGGAGACACTGCCATGCGGGGCAATGTAACGGATTTCAGAATGAGCCCACAACTCCGATTCGCGACTACATCCGATCTGCGCGTTTTTGGGCGACCACAAGGCCCCGTGGTGTGGGGAGGAAGACACAGGAGAGCAGGCCTTCTGCCTCCAAGGCCTGTGCCGCCTTCCGCACGATGTCAAGGTGTGTGCTGGCGTCGTGGAGCAGAACAAGACCCTGCGGGTTGAGCTGCGGAAGAAACCGACGAACTTCGGCCTCACGGATGGGCATGTCGCTATCGGAGTAAAGCAGATCGATACGGCCCTGGACCTGCATTTCCAGGGAGGACTCATTGCGCAGATCGATCCAGTCCGCCAATCCTGACGCTGAAACCTTTTCCCTGGCTGCCTTGAAGACAACAGGATCGAACTCGCATGAGACGATCCTGCCGAAGCCATTAGCGCGAAGACCTTCCGCCATCCAGAGGGTCGATACGCCAAGGAACGATCCGGTCTCAACGATCAGCTCCGGCTTGATTGTGGTGACAAGAGAACGCAGGAACTCAAGCACTTCGACCTCGGCGGTCATGGAGTCGTACATATGCCAGCGCTCGGGATGGGGGCACTCCGGTGTAGCCCGGTGATACTCCTTCAGGATGGTTCCGCCGCTCTTGGCGGCCTGGTCCATGACCTTGTACTCCTGCTTTGCCCACTTCTTCCCAAACAGACCCATGGGTCCAGTGTAGGGCTGGGCCGGACGCACGAGTACGATGAAGAGCACACATGCCCACATCTGCCGCAAGTGCCCCCACCATCACCCTTGCCGACGTCGAGGACGCACGGGATCGCCTGGGATCGGCAATCTACCGAACGCCGTGTGCGCGTTCGGAGACGCTGTCACGGCAGACCGGCCAGAACATTTACCTGAAGCTGGAAAACCTGCAGATGACCGGCAGCTTCAAGGAGCGTGGCGCCCTGAACCGGATCGCGACGCTTACGGCCGAGCAGGCACGATTGGGCGTGGTGGCAGCCTCGGCGGGCAACCATGCCCAGGGGGTGGCATACCATGCAACACGGCGCGGTATGCGGTCCGTAATCGTGATGCCTCTGGCGACACCACTGGTGAAGGTGCAGGCGACCCGTGGGTTTGGTGCCGAAGTGGTGCTGTATGGAGCCAATTACGACGAGGCCTGTGAGGAAGCGACACGCCGCTGCCAAGCCGACGGAATGACCTTTATCCACCCGTTCGACGACCCGCTGGTGATGGCCGGGCAAGGAACGATCGGGCTGGAGCTGCTGGAGCAGGTGGAGAACCTGGAAGCCGTGGTGGTACCGATCGGCGGAGGAGGGCTGATCGGCGGGATAGCATGTGCCCTGAAGTCGCTACGGCCGGAGATCCGGGTCGTCGGCGTGCAGACTTCGCGGCTGCCCAGCATGCAACGCGCTATGCGGGAAGGCCAGCCGGTGACGCTGCAACCAGCGACCACCATTGCGGATGGCATTGCGGTGCGGCGCGCAGGGGAGATCACGCTGCCCGTGGTGCAGCGATACGTCGATGAAGTGGTGACCGTGGATGAGGACGAGATCGCCAGCGCCATCCTGACCCTGTTGGAGCGGGAAAAGACCCTTGCCGAGGGTGCCGGTGCGGCCGCGCTCGCCGCCGTACTGCAGCGGCGCACGAGCTTGCCGGCCTTTACGCGGATCGCGGTGCTGGTATGTGGTGGCAATATCGACGTAACGCTGCTGAGCCGCATCATTGAGCGCGGTCTGGTGCAGGACGGGCGACTGATCCGGTTGCGCATCCATCTGCTGGACCGTCCTGGCGCTCTAGCGGACCTGACTCAGATGATTGCGCATCACCACGCCAACATTGTGGATACGTTGCACAACCGGGCCTATTACGGTGTCAATCTTGGCGACACGGTGATTGACATCACCATGGAGACGCGTGGGCGGGAGCAGGTGGAAGAGCTGCTTGCCGCACTGACGGCGGCCGGCTACAAGCACAGCAGAGTGCTGTAAGTGCAGCGCGACCGCCCGGCCGCTACAGAATGGAACGAACGATGCGTCGCACGAGCTCGGTGGTGGCGCCATAGACCAGATGAGCCGTGAAAGGGCCGGCATAGGAGCTGGCGGGGTAGTCACCGAGCGGCTTGGACAGGCCAAGCGCGGGCACTGCGACGAGGTCGCCCCCGACAAACAGGGCCGAGCCGTAGGAGGTGCCAAACCCAGAGCGCACAAGGGAAGAGTACTCGGCCAGACCGCCGTACAGGCCACCTACCAATGCCGCGTAGGTGTAGTGCACGAGGGGGCCATCCTGCTGCTTTTGCTCTTTGGAAAGCTGCTTACTTTGAAAGGTTTCGGACAGCTTTTCCGCAGTTTTCATGGTGGCGTCTTCGCCATCGCTGCTGCGTTTCATCTGCTCCTTGTCTTCGGGTGTTTCCAACTGCTCCGTTACCCTGGCGCCAAGACCTGCGCTCCACTGGTTCATTACCCAGCCCGCCACAAGGCCTCCGGCAACGCCTGCCAGGATGCCACGTACAGGATGCTTTTCCGCCATCATTCACCTCTCAACTCTTGAGGAAGTTCACTCCGCTCCATGCGATGCACGGCGGCGTAGCTGAGGCGGTATGGGAGGGGCAATCAGACAGAGAAGCGGGCGAAGACAGTCCTGTTCTGGCGAAGCCCTATGCGAATCGGCTGTCCTCACACGCCTTCCTCCAGGACGTCTGCAGGGAAGGCACCGGCGAACAGGCAGGTTACGGCAAAGCTGCCTGCCTGGCCTCCTCGGCCTGGCCTGCGGAGGTTGGCGTGATCGACAGGTTGTCGAACTGATCCTGATCATAGGTGGTCAAGCCGAGGCCGATCTGTCCCGCCTGGTAGGTTCCGTCCTGGAGGGTGGTGAGCTTTTGCCCGTTCACCGTGGCCGTGATGGAATCGCCGCTAAAAGAGAGGCCGAGTCGGTGCCATTGGCCGATTCCCAGCGCCGTAGCTTGCCCACTGGCCAACTCTGTGCGCTTGCCCTTGGCGTCGCTCCTGAGCACTGTCCACGAACCGGCGTCCGAGATCTGGAAGAAGTATCCCTGCTGGTGCGACTGTGGCCGTGTTTGCGTTCCGGCACGGCCGATCAACTCCAGGGTGCCCGGCTTGGAGAGCATCGCATCCACGCTCACGGTGTAGTTCTTCCATGATGGGTCGCCGAGAAGGGTAAAGGCGTCACTGTTGTCCTGCCACTCGATGGGCCGCAGGGCCGCCATCTGTTGGAGGCAGTTGCCGCCCTTGCCGCCACCGCAGGGCTGGACCTCGAAGGCGCCCTGCATATCGGACGCGTAGCGTGCTTCCTGGCCGCGACCGTAGCGGTCGAAGTCGTCGTGGTATGGAAGTGAAAGTGCCGTTGCTGGCGGTGGAACGGCGTCGCCCTTTTTACCGGAAGCCAAGGTGCTGAAGGTGTATACGTAGCCGGGCTGAAGGGTATAGCTTACGTGGCCAGAGCGATCGAGGTGCAAGTCCGCCGACTTGACGAAGTCGTCTTTGCCTTCCGGGGAGTCCAGCTTGGTGCACCACACATGGATCGCTTTGCGCGAACGCTTCTCGCCGACGCTGAAGTTCGCTGCCGAGGGCGCCGTTGCGGTGGAAGTTTCAAGGATGGTGCTCCAGTTTGTGCCATCGGGAGACCGCAGAGAAAGGTAACTGCCGTTCACGCGGTTTCCGCCGATGTATCCACTGGCGCCATCGAGGAGATGCCAGCCTGGCTGCGTGAACTGAGCCACATGTGCCGTGACCCACAGGCTCTTACCGACACTGTAGCTGCCCGACCAGGGCTCAGAGGCGACCATCAGCCCCACTGTTGGGTACGGCAGATTCGGATAGATCGCAGCGATCAGCGGCCAGTTCAGGAGTGCGGTCATCTTCGCGTCGATGTAGCCGCGGGTGATAGCCCGTACCAGCGCACCGGAGCCGCTGTTGTCGTCCTGTGACCCGTTCTCGCTGTCCCAGAGCGGCTTTTCTGTCTGGATGCCGGGCTGGGTCGAGTGACAGGAGTTGGCGTTGCCGCCGTCGCCCCCCTCACACGAGTAGTGCACCCCGACGATGTCGATCGACTTGGCAAAGGCAAGATCTTTTGCCATCGCAGCCGCCACATCCCAACCCGAATCGTCCCCAACCACCTTTGTGGCAGGGTACTTCGCGGCAAGGGCGGTATGGAGCATCTCGTACCATGCCTTGTCAAAGCCTCTCTCGTTCCAGCCACCGAGGTAGTCGATGTTGAGGCCGTGTTTATGGGCGCAGTCCATCCAGGTCATGAGGTAGTCGACCATGTCCTGCGACCAGAACTTTCCACCACCGATCCACCCAGGGGCAGCCCACGCCAGACCATAGAGCTTGATACCAGGGTTGCGCAGCTTTGCCTGCTCGGCCAGCCAGAACTCATAGCCCGCATTGCAGTTCACCACGCCGCGTTCGTGCTCGATGCTTGGCTCCGAACCGTCCGTAGAGTTTGCATCTCCGCCAATCTCAATCTTCAGCAGCTGCAAGGACGCGCCATAGCCCGGTTTGAACAGGTAGTCGAGGATTTGATCGCGCTGCGCCTTCGGGTACTCGATCAGGAGGCGGGAGTTTCCGCCACCTCCACTGATCGCTCCTACCCCATCGAAGGTGCGGCCGGTTGCGTTTGCGTCGATGGCAATCGATGCGGTCACCTGAGGGCCGGTCGCGCTGGCCCGGTTCGCCGCTGGGCTGGACGGATCAGCCGGTGCGCTTGACTGGGCAGAGCTCAAGGGAGCGGCCACCGCGATAAGGAGGGCCAACAGGTGCTGAAAGAATCTGGCTGCCGTAGATTTCCGCTGCTTTGCCATCTTTACGCCGTGGTTCATGTCTGTCCTGTGGAAGCGCTGCCGCGTGGAGACCATGGAAGGGTGGCGGCTCTGCCTGCTGATCCAAGTCTGCTCCCATTTCCTTTTAAGTTTGGAATTGCTGGATCATAGGCAATCGCTTAACGGGTCGGCATCGTTAGAAGGAGTGTTTCGTGGATAGCGCTTTCGAGTGATACTGGTCGCCCATGGGGGCTTATGGAAGCGCCCGAGGTCAGACAGGCTCGATCTGGAGTAAGCTGCCGCACAGGCACCTGTTTCGCTCCACCATGCACGTCAAACAACAGCAACAGATCAGACTCTTACAGTGCGTCCTGACGACGATTGTGGCCTTGGCCTGCGCCGTGCTAGGAAGTGCACCCGCCTGTGCGCTGGATCCCGCAAAAAGTCTTCAGCAATATGTAATCCGCACATGGACCACCGAGCAGGGGCTGCCCCAGAACTCCATTCACGCCATGCTGCAATCCCGAGATGGCTTTCTTTGGATTGGCACCCAGGGAGGCCTGGCGCGGTTCGACGGAGCCGACTTCGTCCTGTACAAGTCAGAGACCCCAAACTCCGTCCCTGGCGAGTCCATCACGGGCCTGATTGAGGATCGCGACCAAACCCTTTGGATCAGCAGCGACGGCGGCCTGACCCAGTTCCGCGACGGGCGCTTCGTGACCTATGGCAAGCGCAACGGGCTGCCCGACACCTCTATCTGGCGGATAACCTCCGCCGCTCGCGGGGGAGTATGGGCCGTTACGCGGCAAAGCCAGTTATTCCATTTCGAGGGAGGGCGTGTACGGAACTACGCTATGCCCTTCCTTGGGCGACCGGAAGAGGTGAACGCTCTGCTGGAGGACCACGCCGGTACGCTTTGGATTGCCACGTTCCATGGCCTGTTTGCGCTGAAGCCGGAAGGAAAACTGTTGTCCTTCAACCGCCAGGACGGCCTGGCGGGCGCAGGGGTGTATGCGATGGCCCTGGATCGCCGTGGTGAGCTTTGGACCGCGGGCGATGGCGGCCTGTCGCACCTGTCCACGGGGGGATTTGTCCGTTTCGCTGTTCCAGGGCTCGCCACAGCCACCCTGCTGGCGTTTGACCAAAGCACGAAGGAAGACGGCACCCTCTGGACGGGCTCAACTGGCCAAGGCCTTTTCCGTTTCAGATCGTCCGGTACACAGCGGCTCCAGGCGGCGCAGGGTCTGCTCAGCGACGAGATTTACCTGCTGTACGCTTCGCGCGATGGCAGCCTTTGGGTAGGGGCCCTCGATGGCCTGAACCAGCTGACCGATGGCGCCGTCACGTCGCACCGCACGGGCGAGGGTTTGCCGAAGTCCACGCTGGGCATGCAACGGTCGCAAGGCGCCGACCACGATCTGTGGTTTGGGCACGATGACCACATGGCGCATGTTCGTAACAGCACGTTAGCGCCCCTTGGACCGGTCCACGCGGGTTTGGAGGCCATTTCCCTATGGGTGCACAGCAACGAACGTAACAGCCGAGGCCTTGTGCTAACAGACAGCGCCGGCCACAGCGTGCTGACGGACGGAACCGGTCTGCGGAAACTGCCTCATATCCAGTGGAACCTCGTTGGGTCTGTATTGATCACCAGGGACGGCACCCTTTGGACCAGCGGATCGGAGATCGGGGTCATCAGCTATCCAGCTCAGGGCCCGGTGCGCACGTACGACATCGCAAGCGGGCTGGACAGCAACAACGTTTTGTCCCTTGCGGAGGATCGTGCGGGAGATGTTTGGGTGGGCACGCTTTCCGGACTGAATCGTATCGGTCACGGTGTCGTGACCCACGTTGTGTCCAGCGCAAAGGTGACCTCGATCAACCCGTCCGCCGATGGCAGCCTTTGGGCAAGCTCTGAGTCCGGACTGATCTACGTTCCGGCATCACTGTCACCGGTACGGGTGTTTACGCAGCGTGAAGGACTGCCGACGAGTCTTATCCAGGGGCTTGCGGAGGATGCTGACGGGCACCTCTGGCTCGGCACCGAACAGGGCATCGTGCGGGTGGAAAAGGCCGAACTCCTGCGTCCTGACCCTGCAACGGATCGTAGCCCCGTGGTGTTCGGTGTTGCCGACGGTCTGCGCAATGCCCAGGTGCGCAGCAACTCCGTCTTTCGATCGCGCCTTGGTGATATCTGGTTTGTGACCTTGCAGGAGATCGCAAGCATTGATCCCCACAAGATGATCGCCAAACAGCTCGCACCGGTGGTGATCGATCGTGTGGCGGTCGATGATCAGGATGCAGCGCTCAATCCACCTGGCTCCTTTGTGGTGCCGGCCGGCCGGCATCGCCTGACCCTGCATTACACACTGCCTGAGTTTCGTATCCCTGGGCGGATCCGATTCCGTTACCGGCTTGTCGGTTGGGACAAGGGCTGGGTTCAGGCCGGCGCCGTGCGCAGCGCGACCTACACGGGTATTCCACCCGGGAAGTACACTTTCCAGGTCGACCACTCTGACGGGTACGGCAACTGGAGCACAGGCGACAGCACGCTTTCGGTTCGAGTGACGCCGTACTTCCACCAGACCGGCTGGTTCTTTGCCCTGGTTGGCATGTTTCTGATGGCATGCATATGGCAGCTTCATCGCTTCCGGGTCGCCCAGGTCAGCGCCGGGATGCATGCTCGCATGCAGGAACGAACGCGCATCGCGCGTGAACTGCATGACACCCTGCTGCAAGGCATGTTGGGCATTTCCATGCAGATGTATGCTGCGTCCCAAAAGCCCTTGGACCCCGCTTCCCTCACCACCATGCTCGACCACGCCTCGCAACGGCTACGCGATATCGCGGAGCAGGGCCGCAGGGCCGTGGAGGATCTGCGCTCCCCTTCCCCATCGCCGGATACCCTGGAAGCCACACTGGAGCGGACTGTTCGCGAGATGGACCTGCCCACCGGCATGCAGCATTACGTGCGCAGCTCCGGATCCGCCATGGCTCTTCGTCCCCTGGTGCGAGCGGAGCTGGAGCAGATCACTCGAGAGGCCGTTGCCAACGCGGTGAAACACTCTGGTGCAAGCTCCATTTGCCTTGACGTGCTGTACCAGTCGTCTCACTTCTTCCTGAGCGTCAGCGACAATGGCTGCGGCATCCAGCAGACGAAGCCACGGCTGAGCGATCCGGGCCACTGGGGGATCACCGGCATGCAGGAGCGGGCCAAGTCCATCGGGGGCCGTTTACGACTGCTTACGAATGCTCCCCACGGTACCGTGGTGGAGATCTCCTTGCGTGGCACTACCGCCTACGCGAGTCCGCCACGCGATCCAGCGACGCCCCTTTGGCGTCAACGGCTCCAGGGGTGGCTCAGGCCGCACCCTTCACACAGTGGCACCGAACCAAGGCGGCAATCGGAATGATTCGACTCTTAAGCGTGGATGACCACCCGGCCTTTCGCGAAGGACTTACAGCGATTCTCAACACACAAGAAGATATGCGGCTGATTGCTCAGGCTTCCACTGCACAGAGCGGCGTTTTGGCATACAAGGAGCACCTGCCCGACGTGACGCTGATGGATGTACGGCTTCCCGATCGTTCCGGAATCGAGGCGCTTACCGCGATTCGCGCCGAGCATCCCGAGGCTCGTGTCCTTATGCTTTCCACCTTTCAAGGAGATGCAAGCATTGCACGCTCATTGGCCGCGGGCGCACGCGGCTACATGCTGAAGACCATGTTGCCGAGCGAAATGCTGGATGCCATTCGCTCCATCCATGCCGGGCACAAGTGCATTCCTCCCGTTGTTGCCACCCAACTTGCAACGTATCTGTCCGAACAATCCCTCACCAGCCGTGAGGTCGAGATTTTGAAGTGCGTCGCCACGGGAAACAGCAATCAGGAAATCGGGAAGCTGCTGTTTATCAGCGAGCAGACCGTGAAAGCTCACCTGCGCCACATCATGGATAAGCTGGGCGCCAGCGACCGGGCTCATTCTGTGGCCATTGCGGTACGACGGGGCTTCCTCGAGCTGTAGCGTAGCGACTGACGGCTCTGCTCTCCGTAACCCAGGGCTGAAGCCGTGCAGTCGCCCAAAAGACGTACGCAACAAGCACTCCTTCCATCGATGTCAATCCTTGGAATCGTTCCCTAGAGTGCAGCAGAGCATAGAGCTGAGCTTTTCTGAGCGTTCAGGTTTGCTGCCAAACAGGAAACGCTTGCAGCGCTGTGTCAGCACTGCTGTAAGGGGTTCCCATGCATCTGGTCAGCTTTCGGCATCCTCGTTGCGCAAGCGGTCTTCGTTTCGCGCTTTTTTCGGCTTTTGCGTCTTTCAACTCCGCTCTTTTCGCACAGCAGTTCACCGGGCGCGTTACCGATGCGAATGGAGCTGTGGTGCCGAGCGCTGTGGTCCTTGCCCACAATCTGGATACAAACGTGACCACAAAGACGGTCTCCACCCACTCGGGGGATTACACGATCCCGTACCTAAGAGCGGGCAATTATGAGGTGTCGATCCGCGCCAAGGGCTTTCAAACAGAGGTGCATACCGGGATCAACCTGCAGGTCGATCAGACAGCGACTGTGAACTTCGCGCTCAAGGTGGGAGGCGGTTCGGAGACCGTGACCGTGAATGGGGATCCGCTGATTGACTTCGGCAAGGCGGATGCCGGCGAGGTGGTAGAGAACACGCGTGTTTCAGAGCTGCCACTCAACGGGCGTGATCCCGGCATGCTGTCCATCCTTACGGCCGGTGTCACGTGGAACCAGTCCAGCACGCAATACCAGCGCCCCTTTGATGATACCCAGGCCAACATCGCTATCAATGGCGGCGGCAGCGGCAATACGGAGCTCATGCTCGACGGCGTTTCCAATGAGGCCTCGTCAGTGAACAACAACGGCAATGCTCACATTGCTTATGTGCCCCCTGTTGATTCCGTGCAGGAGTTCAAGATCGTGACCAACGCCTATGATGCGCAGTTTGGACGCAACTCAGGCGGCGTAGAAGATGTGATCCTGAAGTCGGGAACGAATGCTATCCATGGCGACGTGTATGAATACGCCCGCCGCACCTTTCTCGACGCCAACACCTGGCAGAACGACTACAAGATCGCTACAGCCCTGCCTGGAACCGACACCACAC
>CAXTRM010000031.1:389-5089 GCA_964246625.1 uncultured Acidobacteriaceae bacterium | reverse complement strand
CCTTTGGAACGCAGAAGCACAAGCTGGACCAGTACGGCTTCGAACTTGACGGTCCGATTGTTATCCCGAAGCTGTATGACGGGCGGAACAAATCATTCTTCACCATGCAATATGAGAACTGGAATGAAGCCGAGCCGAACACGATCACGGATTCTGTGCCGGATCCTGCATGGTTGACTGGCGACTTCCGCAATCTCACCTATTGGGATGGCAAGCAATACTCTCCCATAAGCCTGTTGGACCCACTGAACATCTCACAAAACGCAAACGGGACTTATGTGCGCGTGCCGTTTGGTCCTAACGACGCGGTAAACCCCACAGCCTCTCCAAACGTCATCCCTGCTTCGCGTATCAATCCGGTCGCGCAGAAGATCCTGTCCTTCTACCCCGCGCCAAATACGCGGACGGCCCCTGGCAGCAACCCCTTCGCGAACAACTACACCATCGCCGCGCAGGATACGGACCGCTACCGCAACGCACTGGCCAAATGGGACCAGAACCTTTCCGCCAAAGACCACTTCAGCCTTCATTACGGGTATTGGGAGCGCGTTGAGAGCCGCAGCGCCAATGGCTTCAACAATGCGGCCGACGATGGCCTGCTGCCGCACGGTGAGCGCAGCCACACCTTCACCCTGGACGAAACGCACACCTTTAGTCCGACCCTTCTTGTAGACCTTCGCGCCAACGTCGCAGTGCGTGCCGACTACTTTTTCGGCGGCCCACGTTTTGATCCCACAGCCCTCGGTTGGTCCGCCGCCGACACCGCTGCCATGGGATCCGCGGCTGCCTCCGAGTTTCCCTACATTTACCTCAGCGAGTTCACCGCACTAGGGACCAACAGCAATTCGCAAACGGTCAGCAATTCTTTGGCGCTGTTTCCTTCAGTCACCTGGGTGAAAAACAGGCACACGGTACATGCCGGGCTGGACGCACGCTTTCAGCAGACCGTAAACAACATCATTGGTGGCGGCAACAACCTCTTTGTCGACCGCACCTGGACGCAAACCAACTGCGGCAGTTGCGGCTCCTGGGACCCGGCAAGCGGCAACTCCATCGCGTCGTTCCTTCTGGGCAATGTGACCTCCGGCACCAACACCATCAACACGAAGACCTTCTGGTCCGCGCACTATTGGGCGCCGTTTGTGCAGGATGACTGGAAGATCACCAAGCGGCTCACGTTGAATCTGGGCGTGCGCTGGGATTTCGATCCTGCCCAAACCGAGCGCAATAACTTCGGCAATTACGCCTTCAACACGACCGCGGTCAATCCAATCAGCTCACAGGTCTTCGTTCCCGGTCACGGCCAGGTTCTTGGTGGTATCACCTACCTTGGGGTGAACGGCAATCCACGCGCCCCGTTCTCGTTGAACAAAGCTGATATCCAGCCCCGCGTCGGGTTCGCGTTCGCCGTGGATGAGAGGACCGTGCTACGTGGCGGCTTTGGCGAGTCGTTCAGGAGCCCGCAGAATGCACCTTCCACCTACGGGTACAGTGCGACAACGAACTACCTGGCCAGCGATCCTACCCAGCCGGGGAGCACATATCCCAATCTTGCCAACCCTATCAGCCATCTCTACTCCTCTGTTGTGCAACCGAGCGGGTCTTCGTTAGGCATGCTGCAGGAGTTGGGGCAATCACCCTTCTTTCAACCCCGACTACAAGATTCCGAGCTTCTGGACTTACTCAACGGGAATCGAACACCAATTTCTGCGCGATGACACTGTGAGCATCGCTTACGTGGGCAGCCGTCTTTACAACGGCGATAGCAGCGACAACATCAACCACCAGGATGCCGCGGCCTATGCTCCCTGCAATCCCGCCCTGGGCGGCAGGTACGAGGTTTGCAACAATAACAACCCTGCCAATCCCTTCCTGCACGTCAACGGATTCCAGGGCTCGAACTATTACGATTCCACCACACTGAATGCCCTGAACTTCACCCGTCCCTTCCCTGAGTTCGGGGACATTACCGAGTACCAGCTCAACGATGCACGCACCTGGTACAACTCGCTCCAGGTAACCGGCGCCCACAAATGGAACAAGTCCCTCACCATGCATGGCACGTGGACCTGGTCCAAGCAGATGGATGAGGGCGGTTTTGCTGACACGATCTACCGTGTGAGATCCCGATCAATCGATGGCAACGACCGTACGCACCGCATCACGCTTTCCGGCGTCTACCTGCTGCCGGTCGGGAGAGGACGTACCTTTCTTGGGCGCGCAAACAGGATCGTCGATGGCGTGATCGGCGGATGGGAGCTGGGCAGCCTCTACGTCTACCAAACCGGGACACCGTGGGGCATACCGGGAGGGACCAACTACATCGGCAATGCGTACGTGAAGCCGCATATCCAGCAGGAGAACGGGTTCATTCGGCTGGTGGCTCCATGCACGGAACAGTACAGAGAGGACAGCTCAGGCAAGTACTCCCTCGCCCAGCTTCCCTTCGACTACGACGGCAGCTGCAGCCAACCCAACTTCCTGCAGGTGCCCAGCTACGGCGAAACGCTGAACACCGTATACAGTGGCATCCGCCTGCCTCGGAGTCATCAGTTCGACACCAACCTATCCAAGAACTTTGCCTTGTACGAGAGGCTTTCGCTGCAGCTGCGTCTTGAGGCGTTCAACGTCCTGAATCATCCCTTGTGGTCTGAGGCGCCGGATAGCAACACAAACGATTCGACCTTTGGGGAGATCGAGAAAGGGCCCTCGGGTCAGAGCAATCTGCCGCGGCAGGTTCAGATCTCTGCCAAGATTAGCTGGTAACGTCTGCGAGGCCAGAGCGCGGCGGCAAGCAGTGAATCTGACTGCGCCGCGCTCCCCCAGTATCCGTGAGCACAGCGGTTGCGGACACCACCCATGGCACGTCCACTGGAGAGCCTACAGCTTCGCAGGCAGTCGGACAGCTGAATCCACCGTCAAGTGTTCGCGCTCATCAAGGTGAGTGGTGAAGTGTGCGGGAAGCCTACAAAGGGCAAGGCGCCGGGTCAACCGGCGCCTTGCGAACGTATGCATAGCCTCAGATGCGCATGGGCATGAGGATGTACCGGTAACGGACGTCCTCGTTGGCGTCTTCAGGGCGCATCTGGCCTGCGGACTGCGCATCCTTGAACTCCATGCGGACCTCGCCGGAGTTGCCGATTGCCTTCAAGAAGTCGACCAGGTAGCTGGAATTGAAACCGACAACCAGCGGGTCGTAGCTGTACGGGGTCTCGATGACATCTTCCGACTCCCCCGAGTCCGTCGACTGGGCCGATAACTTCAGTTCGTTCTGCTCCATGCGGATGCGGATCGCACCGGAGCGCTCATCAGCAAACTGCGCAACCCGCTGGATGGAGCCCATCAGATCTTCCGAGCGAACGATGACGAACTTGTTGTTGTCGCGCGGCAGAACCGCTTCATAGTTAGGGAACTGGCCTGTGAGCTTGCGGCTGGTCAGGATACGGCCGCCAATCTTGAAGAACAGGGTCTGCTCATCGTCGGCAAACTCGATCTGTTCGGCCTCGGTGTTGGAGAGTAAGCCGTTCAGCTCGGCCAGGGCCTTGCGAGGGATGAGGGTCTTCTTCTCGCCGCTTAGCCCTTCCAGGTTTTCATTCAGCTTTTCGATGTGCGCCAAGCGGTGCCCGTCCGTGGCGACCATGGCCATTGACTCGGCCTTGAGTACCAGCAGCGCGCCGTTGAGCGTGTAGCGGGACTCCTCATTGGAGATCGCGAAGATCACCTTGGCGATCATGTTGCGCAAGGAACCCGCAGCGATCTTGTGGCCCAGCCCTTGCGGGAACTCCGGGACCTGCGGAAAGTTTGCACGAGCCATGCCAACCATCTTGGTGTTGGATCGACCGGCCCGAATCTGTACCCAATGGTTATCCATCAGCTTGATGGAGATGTCGCCTTCAGGCAGCAGGCGAATGTAGTCGTAGAGCTTGCGGGCCGGGATGGTGCAGGCACCGGACTTTTTAACCCGAGCCGTACAGCTGGTTTTGAGCGACTGGTCCAGATCGGTGGCCGTGATCGTGAGGCGACCGTTACCGTCTTCGCCGGACGTGGCCTCGAAAAGAAAGTTGGAAAGGATCGGAATCGTGGTCTTGCGCTCGACTACGGTCTGGGCGGCGGTGAGTTCGCGCAGCAGTTCCGCACGGGAAACGGTGATCTCGAGGTTGCCCGTGGGCGCTGCAGTGACATCAGGGGTGAGCGTAGCGGTCGACACGATCGGTTTCTCCTGCAATTGCGTTGATTCTAGGTGACGCGCGGTGCTTTGTGCAGCTTTCCGTGCCTTGTGGATTTGTATGGGCAGATTGTGGGGTTCTGGTTTGTGGGCTAGTCACGGCTCCTGAGGGCCGTTTGCGATGAAGAGGGTTTTAAAACCTTCCTTTTCTCTTCTTTCTTTCTCGTCGTCTTCGTCGTTGTCCGTGGGGAAGTGGATAAGCGAACTAAAGTCCGTGGATCTGACACCTTAGTTGCAGACCAGGAAATCCAAATCGAAGCGAGACACCGGAGGAAGCCTTGTACGGCGGGTAAGGAACGGGAGATGAACTCACGCATCTACCCAGCATCCACAAGGCAGCTTGCTGCTTCGAAAAGAAAACAGGGCCTCCGCTGTGCGAAACGGGCGAGAAATCACCATTTTCGCAACGAAGCGGGGGTTAGCTTCTCAACAGCTTTCCCGGGAGATGTTGAGAAACGGCATGAAACCACAAAAG
>CAXTRM010000031.1:0-379 GCA_964246625.1 uncultured Acidobacteriaceae bacterium | reverse complement strand
CCACAAAAGGCTTGCCGAGAATGGAAGAGCATGCATGCCGGGGGTGTCCTGCTCGGAAGCACTTCGGCCTTGCGAGCAGAATCCCTTTCATGGCGGACAGAGGACGGTTAGCACGCACTGTGAAGGCGGGAAAGATGCGAAATGAGCGCACCCGGAGTACCGGATGCGCTCATTTCATGCTGCAGGAAAGTAGGGAACTAGAAGCGGGAACGGCTCGGTCGGGGACTGCGGCGCTCCCCCCGGTCAGAACCATAGCCGCCGCGGCCACGACTGCCTTGGGGACGCTCTTCCGGGATGCGGTAGCCCTCCGGGTAGAGCACGACAAAACGTCGCGGGCCCTCACCCGAGCTTGCCGTTTGGAGGCCGGACTCTTTCAGAA
>CAXTRM010000030.1:0-20333 GCA_964246625.1 uncultured Acidobacteriaceae bacterium | reverse complement strand
CGACATCTTCCTTGGCAAGGAAGCACTCTACCACTGAGCTACTCCCGCCCTTCCACTTGAATGTAACAGAGGGGACTCCCTTTGGGAAGGGAGAGCTGTGGATCGAAAATCTCCACACGCCCCTCAACTTACTGGTTTGCCCCGGTGTTCCCGTTCGCCAGCAGCAGGCGCCGGCTCGCCACATAGAAGTTCTTGTTTCGCACGATGTGAGGCGTCAGAAGAATAACCAGCTCCGCGCTGTCCTTTTCCGTACTCTTGTTGGTGCTTTGAAAGCCGGGGATCTCGCTTAGAAAGGGCAGGCCCGATAGGGCGCGTAACTCGGACTGACTCACCTCGGTGGCCAGCATGGCCGATCGTCCGCCAGGAACCGTTACCGTGGAGGTGAGCTGCCGGCTGTTGAGAATGGGCAGTGAGTTGAGACTTCCTGACCCAAGTGCCTCGACCTTCAGGTCGAGCTTGACGGTAACCTCGCCGGTCCTCTGAATCTGCGGGGTGGCCTTCAGGGTCAGCCCAAGATCCTCATACTGAATCTGTGGCACAGCGACCGAGGACGATCCCAGGTATTGCGAAAGAAGCGAGCTGACGCTGGTTCCATTAATGGACAGGCCCGCCACCGCCGATGACACGCTGCTGGACACGTTGGAACTGTAGATCCCGGTCTCGATGGGGTAGCGAGTGCCGGCACGAAACTGCCCGTCCTGCTTGTCGCCGATACGTAACTGCATGGTGTCCAGCACACGCACCTCCGACGAGGTCAAGGACCCGTTAAATGTGGTGGTGGACCGCAGGAAGACACCCGCATGCGGCAGCCCGCCGTAGTGACCGAAGACGCCGAGCAGGCCTGTGAACTGCGAACTGGTCACCGTACCGGAAGCCAACAGAAACTCCAGTTCGGTGAGCGCATCGGTGTAGGCGTTTCCCGTCAACGTGATCAGGTTGTTGGCCACAGCCTGCGAAATCAGGGATTGGTTGCTGTTGATGAGGCTTTGCGCGGTTGCGGCTACCGGAAACGCGCCAACGGAAGAAGGGAGCTGGGCGCCAAGGTTGTTGATACGGCTCTTGTCCACCTCGAAAAGCGTCAGATCGAGCAGCACATCCGAGCCGCCGTCGAGCAGATCGGCAAAGGTCGCGTTCACATGCGTGAGGGTGTCCTCATCGCCGCGCAGAACTAGCGATCCAACGCTCGAAACCGCGTTTACAACGCGTAAATTGAACACATTTCTTGCCAGATTTGCGTACTCCGTCATGTCCGCCGCGCTTGTTCCGGGCATGGAAAGCGTTTCTTCGACCAGCGGCATGTACTGTGCCCGGAGCTCAGGGGTATCTGTGGAAAACAGCAACTCCTTGGGCTGCAGGGGCACGCTGAAGGTGTGTGTCAGCGTTTTGGCGACCCGCATGGCCTCCTCGAAGTCAGCATGATCGAGATCCAGGCGCAATACCGGCCCAGGACTGAACGTGTCGCCGAAGGTGCTGCGAATTCCGTAACTTTGTGCCACTTGAACCAACAGATCGTGCGCGTTCGCATGGAGATGGAAGTCGTGCTGTCCGGCATCCGGGGTCAGCTGGACTGGTCCTGCCAAGCTCGCAGCGTCGTTTGCACGCTCCACGGCTCCGGGGAGCTCCTCTGTGAACAGAGGCGAAGGTGCAAGGGAGCCCTCCGGTGAAAAATGTTGGCGAACCACCGCGTTCTGCGGATCGATCTCGCGCGCCTGCACCAAGAGCCGATCCGCGTCCGCGGTACGACCCAGCACGCGCGCCTTGGCTGCCTGTTGCAGCAGCTCTGTCAGCCTGTGTTGGCGTGTCACGGCGAGGGCCAGCGCGTAGTCGCGGTTACGGGGGTTGAGGCGCGCTGCCCGGGTGAACTGGGCCTCAGCCTCGGGCAGGTCCTGATGTTGAAGAGCCCGCGCGCCGCTTAGGTAAGCGGCATCGGCCTCGTCCATCTGCTTTTTGGTGAGATCCGGGGCGATCTGCCCTTGGACGGCCTGCGGCGGGGAAGGCGAATCGGTGCCGGCAGGTGAGGCCCCGGCCTGGGCGTGAAGCAGCTGCTGCCCGAGTAGAAGGCACGATAGGGTGATCCCCCGAGGAAGAGACGTCCAAGGGTGGATCTGTTTGAACCGGTGCAGACCGGGGCGCCGCTTCGGAGATGTCGGTAGCATCGCTGGGATTTGGACGAAGCGGAAGCGTTAACGTCCGGTGCCCGTGGAGACAACCTGCAGGTCAGGGCGGCCCGGGCGGACGGAGCGGGGCGGACGACGCATTCCACGGCGTATCTGCGCGGAGTCCATGCCCAGCTCTGCCAAGGTACGGCTGAGGGTGTTGCGATGCATCCCAAGCTCTTCGGCGGCTTTGCACTGATTGCCGCGATGGCGAGCGAGAACTTCCAGAATGAAACGCTTTTTAAACTCGCGCACCGCGTCGTTGTAGGTCATTCCAGAGGCGTGCATGCTGAGCACCAGGTGTTCCAGCTCGCGTTTCACTCGCGTTCTCTCCAAGCTAGGGCTGAAGTGTCTTTATCCTAGTGTGCGACAGGGACCCGAACTTGATCCAATTGGCAGAGCTATGGTTGAGATGCTGCATGCCGTCCCAAAGGCGAAGCCGGAGGTCCCGAGGCATGGTGAAGGATACCGCATGCGCGGCCCGGAGCAAATAGGGAGCCAGCACGGAGGTTTGCACCCAAGGAGCGGCCGGCAAAAAGGCCGTAACGGCCAGCAGCAGGGCGATCACAATCCCGGCGCCCCGCAGCAGCCCGAAGAGCATGCCGCCCAGGCGGTCTAAAGGCCCCAAACCCACAGTACGGGCGCTGCGGCGCAGGATGCGCCCGAAGAGCGACGCGGCCACGATCACCCCGCCAAGAATCAGAAAGAAGGCGACCAGCTGCGCGACAGCGGCCACCGTGAGCAGGCCTGCAAGGGACTGGGCAAGGTTGCGGTAGTACCAACAGGCCAGGGGAAAACCGAGAAGGAGGCCGGCTGTGGCCAGCGCTTCCCGAAACAAACCGTTCAGGGCCGCCCGGAGGGCCGAGGCGAACAGAATGGCCGCGATGAGCCAATCGAGAGGATTCATGGACGTCATCAGCTGTTCTGAACCCCTCGTGAGCTCGCGTCCAGGGACACGACGCGCTTACCGGAGAAACCGTCGGCTCAACCAGGCGCGGACTGGCTCGTCATACAGCTTAAGGCAGGCGTATGCGATTGCGATGGCGGTGACCAGAAGCAGCACTCCCACCATCGCGCCGGCAAGCGGCGTAACCCGACGCTCAATGACCCAGGCGGTGTAGATGTAGATCAAGGGGTAGTGCGTGATGTAGAGCGGATAGGAGAGCACGCCAAGGAATTTGCAGACCCGAAGGGGGACGCCCTTGGTGACGTTTTCGCCTGCACCCATCGCGACGATGAGCGGGAATAGAACAATAATGGCAAATGCCTCATACAAGCCGTTTAGCCAAAGGCGGCTCTGCCCACCAAAGCGGGGCAGGGAAAAAATCACGATCAGCAAAAGGCTGCAAAGCAAAAAGGCATGCCGCACCTCGATGCGTTTGCCTAGGCGCATGAGCAGAATGCCCGCAAAGAAGGGGTACAGCATGCGGGCAAAGCCAATGTGCTGCTGCGTGGCGTCCAGTGCCCATCCGCCGATGACATCGCCCCGTGGCCCGAAGACAACATATTGGAACAGAAAGCATCCGGCCAGGAAGACGAGCACGCCGAGAACCCTGTTTGACAGTTTCCGGATGCCAAGGCCGTACAGGATGTTCGCGATGTACTCGAAGTAGAGGGACCAAGCCGGGCCATCCAGAGGGTGCATCTCGTACCAGCCGCGGATGTCCATGGACGTTGGCAGCGGCAGCAGCGTGCAACCGAGAAGCATCACCGCGATCACCTTCCAGACGGGCGTTGCGGCGATAAGGGGAAACGTGGTGCCCTTGGCGAAGTAGAACAGCGCAGCGCCAAGTACGCTGCCGACAATGACCATCGGCTGCAGCCGAATCAAGCGTCGCTTGTAAAAGTCCCACTGCGACATCCGGCTCCAGCGGTCGTCGTACGCGTAAGCCACCACGAAGCCGGAAAGCAGAAAGAAGAAGTCCACGGCCAGGTAGCCGTGATTGATGATCTGCCGAAAGCGGCTGCCCCCGTTGTGGGCTTCAAAGGTATGGAAGATCACTACCATGACCGCGGCGACCCCACGCAAACCATCCAGGATTTCGTAGTGAACCTTGGGGCGGAGAGCGGCGGTGGCGGGATGCGTTGTGTCGGGACCGCCGGTGCTGACCGCACCGGTTTGGATGTCGGTTTGTGTGGTGGGCGTCATGCGATCTGGCTGGCATCCTTTGCAAGGTGGGCGTGAGCTGCGCTCAGGTTTGGCGCATAGACGGGAGCCAATGAGGTACACCGCGGAAACAGGCACAACGATAGCACGAGGCTCGGTCTCGTGACCTGCGTCCTGCGAGGGTTCTGGAAGTCAGTCCGGCGTCCCGGTTGCCACAGGATGAGCCCGCTCCGCCGGTATCAGGTCAAGCGTCGTGCAGCCGCAACATCAGACGAGGAGCAGCAGAAGCGTGCGGAAGACGCAGCTGCTGCGGCTTGGCACCGTGCAGGCACCTGAGTCAGGCCGCCGGTCGGGCCTCTTTGCCCCGGGAACGACCGCCAAGCGTAACGCTGACGACCTTGCTGACGCCCGGCTCCTGCATGGTGACGCCGTACATGATGTCTGCCTGCTCCATGGTGCGCTTGCTGTGCGTGATGACCACAAACTGGGTATGGTCCGCCATGTCGGCGATCAAGCGGGCAAATCGCCCCACGTTGGTTTCGTCCAGGGGGGCATCGACCTCGTCGAGGATGCAGAAGGGTGCGGGTTGGAACTGGAAGATGCCAACCAGGAGCGATAGGGCCGTGAGCGCCTTTTCGCCACCAGAGAGCAGCAAGACGTTCTGCAGCTTCTTGCCGGGTGGAGACGCAATGATGTCGATACCCGCAAGGTCATCCTTGCTGTCTTCGGTGTCTGTGAGCCGCATAAACGCCTGGCCGCCACCGAAAAGCTTGGTGAAGGTTTGTGAGAAGTTTTCGTTGATGACCGTGAACGCTTCCTGGAACTTTTCGCGGCTCACCTCTTCGATCTCGCGAATGGACGCTGTTGTGTTGCTGATGGCCTCCATGAGGTCGTTGCGTTGCGCTTCCAGGTGCGAAAAGCGCTCCGACGCTTCGCGGAGTTCGTCGAGCGCCATCATGTTGACCGGCCCCATGGTTTCCATTTTCTTGCGGAGAGCGCGCGCCTGCTCTTCGGCCGTGCTCAGGGCGTCAGCGGCCAGCCGCGGCAGGGAGATGTCCTCCCGAAGGGCTTGCGGCTCCACGGAGAGTTCGTTCAGGCACGTGGCTTCCAGGTGTTCCAGGTCGGAGCTGAGCCTAGCGTGCCGGGCGGTGTGGGAGGCGCGTTGCTCCCGAAGAGAGTCCGTGCTTTGACGCAGTTCACGAAGCCGGGCATCGAGCTGGGCCAGGTGGGCGCGCAGGCTAGTGGCCTCGGCGGTGAGCCGCTCACTGGTCTCCGCGGCTTCTTTGCGGGTCACCGCAAGCTGTTCTGCCTGGACACCGAGGGAGGCGTTTTCCGCTTCACGCCGGTCCTTTTCCGTTTGGGCGTTGCTGATGGCTGTATCGATTTGGGTGATGCGTTGCTGCTGGCCGGTGTAGAGACGCTCGGTCCGCTCGGCGTTGGCTCCCGCATTCCGCCGTCGCTCCTCCAACCCAGCCAGGGCGGCGTTCGCTGCCGATGCAGCCGCCTGCACCTCTTCACGCTCCAGACGCAAGGTGGCCAGACGAGTGGTTGTTTCGGTGACCAGTGCGTCCAGGCCGGCGCGCTCGGCCTCCATCTGCTCGGCCTCACCCCGTTTGCGTGATACCAGTTCTTCACGAGTGCTGCGCTGGTCCTTGTTACGTGCCAGCGCCAGCTGCCAATCCTGCAGACGCCGCTCCAGCCGACCTGCCTCTGCCTCCATCTGGCGCAAGGCAGCCCCGGAGTTGGCGCTTTCACGCTCCGTGTCCCTCCGTTCGTGGTTGCGCGCATCGAGCGTGGCGGTGAGCTCGGCGATGCCGCGAACGGATGCGGCGGTTTCCAGCTCGCTCTTGGCCAGCTCGGCCTCGAGTGCGGTGATCTTCGCCTGAACCTCGGCGAGCTCCCGTTTCAACGCCAGCGGACCCTGGGTGCGCGGCTTGCCGCCGGTAACAGTGACGTTGTGAAAGGTTTCCCCCGTGGGAGACAAGAAAAATGCGGATGGGTTGCTGAGCGCGAGGGTACGGGCCGTGTCGGAATCCGGCGTGACGAAGCCTTCCCGCAGACGCGGCAGGATCACCTCAAGGGAGCGGCCGAAGCCGTTCAGGACCCGGATGCAATCGGTGAGGGGCACCACGCCCTCGCGTTCCGGACGCGCTGAGCTCGCCATACCTTCGGCAAAGGGAAACGCGGCTTGCGCGTCGTTGGGGTGCACCAGAAAGGTGGCACGGCCGGCAACATCGCCATGGAGCAGACGGACGCCCTCGTCGGCAGCAGTCCAGCTTTTGACGACGATGTAGTTGAGTTCGTCACGCAGGAACTCGTCGACGACGCTCTCATACCGGCCGTCCACCTCAAGGAAGTCGGCCAGGGTGCCCACGGGCGCGATGCCGTCCTGGTTGTCCTGAGCGCGTCGTCGTGCGTTGGCCCGAAAGATATTGCGGACGGTATCGGTGGAATAGCTGTGCTCCCGGATGAGCGCTTCCAGGGAGCCGCGGCGGCCCAGCAGCGTGGCCAGTTCGGCACGCAACTGGTCACCCCTGCGGCGGGACTGCGTTTCCTGCAGGCGGCTCTGTTCCAGCCTGCCCCGAAGCGCGACGATCTCGCCTTCCAGGTGCTTCAAGCGCTCGCTGACCGATTCAAAGGTGAGCTGGGCCTGGCCACGCTGGTGCCCCAGGGCTTCCAGCTCAGACCGTGCCCCGTTGGACTCCGCGACCAGGCGCTCATTCTCCCGGTCCAGGCCGGCTAGCGCCGCCTCCGCCTGGGAGATCTCGTTTCGGGCGTTGTTGGCGCGCTGCATGGCGTTCACCGCGTTGCGCCGCCCCTGTTCAGCCTGCGCCTCGGCTCCCAAGACGCTACGCATGGCCTCGTGAGCGCGCTGCTGCTGCGCCTGCGCGGTGGCCTTGTGCGCGGTGGCTTCGGACGTCGCCGTTTCAAGGAAGCTGCGGTGCTGTTCACGTTCGCCGGCCAGGTTTGCCAGAGCTTCGCGAGCTTGCCCCAGCTCTTCGCCAGCAGAGCCGAGACGGTGGGCGAGCTCAGCCTGTCGGTCGCTGTTGGCGTGCATGCGGGCCTGGGTGCGCTCCAGTTCCACGGCGGAAGAGCTAGCCTGTGCTGTTTTCTCGCGGATCTCCCGGTCGAGCTCATAGCCCCGGGCGGTGCCGGTGCGATGGTCCGCATCCAACCCGTCCAGCTCGGTGGCCTGCTGGTCGATTTGGTGCCGCAGCCGCTCTAGCTCCGCTTGCAGCATGGCGGCTTCGTTGTCCATCTGCGTCAGCCGGCTGGCCAGCACAACGCGAAAGCGAGCCGTGAACTCGTTTCGGAGCTCCCCATACTTTTCTGCCTTTGCGGCCTGCCGCTTCAACACGGCCACCTGGCGGGTCACCTCATCGAAGATGTCGTCGACCCGGGAAAGATTGGTCCTGGCGGACTCAAGGCGCAGCTCCGCGAGTCGCTTCTTAGTTTTGAACCGCGTAATCCCGGCCGCTTCTTCCAGGATGGCGCGCCGATCCAGGGGCTTGGAGCTGAGCAGCTGCCCGATGCGCTCCTGGCCGATGATGGCGTAAGTTTCACCACCGAGGCCGGTTCCCAAAAAGAGCTCCTGGATGTCACGAAGACGGCAAATCTTTCCGTTCAGCAAATATTCGCTCTCGCCGGAGCGGAACAGGCGGCGCGTTACGGTGATCTCGCCGGCACGGGCGGGCGTTTTGTTGAACTTACGGCGGCGCACCTTGAGAATGACGCTGGCCTGGAGCTCGCCCTCCGGTGGCTCTGCGGCCTCTGGGAGCTCGGAAGCAGGCACGGCGAGGTCAGAGGCTGCGGGGGTGCCTTCGGCCTCGTAGGTCTGGCCAGGTTGCGCCTCGAGGACCGCGTCTTCGGTCTCCTGGGCGACCTGCTCGCGAACCGCGGCCTCATTCCAATCGCCTGCCAGGTCGGGGCCGGTCGCGGCTGCTCTCTCCGGCTCGGCTTCGGTGTACACCGCTGGATCAACCAGCGTGAGCGAGACTTCGGCCATGCCTGTGGGCCGGCGGTCCCGTGTGCCGGCGAAGATTACATCCTCCATCTTGAGGCCACGGAGGCTTTTCGCAGATTGTTCCCCGAGGACCCAGGTAATGGCATCGGAGATGTTGGATTTGCCGCACCCATTCGGTCCAACGATGGCTGCGATGCCGTGTCCCTCGAGTTGGACCTCGGTCCGGTCGCAAAACGATTTAAAGCCGAGGATCTGAACTTTTCTGAGTTGCAGCACGTGCGGGGCAGACCTCTTTCGCATGGACCGGCCTCGGAGGCCAGATGCTGTGTTTATGGTAGGGATGGGTACCTTGGGAGGCAACAGGCTCGGCTGGCTTTTTGTGGATAAGGAGGGTGGAACCGAGGGAAAGGGCACTAGGGACCTTTGGCCTGTGACCATTGACTCATCCGCGGTAAGTTGCATGAGAGCAACACCCATTCCTATAATCCGCATCATTCGCCGTAGATTGTTTCGATCACGGCCTCTAGGGCATCGGCAGCCAATTTTGCCCAAATCACGATCGGGAACCGTCCCGAGGAGATCGCATGAAAAAGGTGGTTCTTACATCTCTGCTGGCAGCTGCCGGCGCAGCAACCTTCACGCCCTATCTGCTGGCGCAGGACGCCAGTGGTGCACCGGGCGCAACGGGGCAGCAGATCACCCTGCCGCCTGATGAGTTCAACGCGTACAACGCCGCGGAGCAAACAGCGCAACCGGCCGCCAAAGTGACGGCACTGAAGGGATATCTGCAGAAATATCCGAACTCGCCGGTGAAGACGCAGGTGTTGACCGACATCCTGGGTGCGGCCACGCAGAGCGGCGACCAGGCCCAGATCATCGATGCCTCCAATCAACTCCTGGCTGTTGACCCGAGCAATCTTCGTGCGTTGGCGTTTGAGGTGTACTACGGCAAGTCGGATGCGGACAAGCTGACCGACCCGAGCGCTAAGCAGGCTGCCCTGGACAAGGTCGCCGGGTACGCCCAGACAGGCCTGACGGCGGACAAGGGCACCACCGCCCCCAAGGGCATGAGCGATGCGGACTTCCAGCAATTGAAGAGCCGCACGTTGCCTGTATTCAGCTCTGCGCTGGCTGCCGATGACGTGGGCAAGAAGGATTATCCCGGGGCGATTCAGGTGATCAAGGACGAGCTTGCCGCGGTTCCGCCCGAGCAGACGCAGACAGTCGGGCCGGTTCTGCAGGACGAGTACACCCTGGCAAACGCCTACATGGGTTCGACCCCGCCTGACTACCTGAACTGCTCCTGGTATGCCGCCCGTACAGCGTCCTTTGCCCCACCGGCACAGAAAGCGAACATCCAGCAGCTCGCGGCGTACTGCTACGGCAAGTACCACGGCTCCCAGGACGGTTTTGACAAGCTGCAGGCACAGGCGCAGGCGACCCTGAACCCTCCTGCAGACCTGGCAACCACTATCACGCCGGCTCCCAAGCCGGAAGACATCGTAAGGAACCTGATCTCTACGACGCCTGACCTGGCCACGCTGGCGCTGAGTGACAAGGAGTTCGTGCTCCAGTATGGGCAGAAGGCGGACGCGGACAAGGTGTTCGACTCTGTCAAGGGCAAGTCCGTCGAGATCCCTGGTGCGGTCGTCGTGGCCGCAACAGCGGATCAGGTGCAGGTCGCGGTCTCTGACGATGCAAAGAATGCCTCCCCGAAGGTGGCCGACTTCACCTTCGCCATGAAGACGCCGCTTACCACCCCACCCGCGGTGGGCTCCACAGTGAACATCTCCGGAACATACTCGTCCTACACCTCGGCGGCCTCACCTGCGTCGGGTGCCGCAAGCACGGCAGCTGCCCCGGATACGACCACGGGCGCGTCAGCAACCACAGGGATCCCGGCCGCTACGGGCACGTCGGCGACCGCGGGTACCTCAGCAGCTCCGGGCTCAGCAACTCCGGGCACAGATGCTTCAGCGACCCCGGGTAGCTCGGCAACACCGGCCACAGGCACCTCGGCGACCCCGGGAGCCCCCGCGGCTGCGGCCACGTCGACAACCCCGGCCACGGCGGGAACAACCCAAACAGCCTCGACTGGAACAGCGCCGTTCATGATCCAGATGAGCGATGGCGCCTTGGTGGAGGCCAAGAAGGAAGCACCCAGAACCACGACACGTCGTCCCACTACCACCCGTCGCCGTACCCAGTAGGTTGCGGCGCAACCGAAGAGGGCTTCCGCCACAGCGGGAGCTCTTCTTCGTTTCAGGCGAAACTGGCGCAGCTTGCCCCACGCGGTCTATGGGTCTACGGTTGCGTCGCGTCCGCCAGGCCAAGCAGGTTGCTGAGGAGCCGGAAAGCCCCTGGCACCGCTTCCGGCAGCTGCCGGTACAGGGCGAAGGCACAGTAGGTCCAGTGCCCGCTGCCAAGCTGCGTGGAGATCAGGCCACCCCGTTGCGGACCCTGGCCGGGATCATGCGTTTCCGTGGGCGCGACATAGCGAGGGTCCCAGTCGTGAAGAAAGCCATGTCCACGCTCTTCAACCCAGCCCCGGAAGTCGCCAGCTGTGATGTGGTTGGGGTATTGCATCAGCAATGACGGCGCCTCTGCCACCTGAACCGGGTCTGTCTCCTCGACGACCTTTTCCGCGTTGCCCAGGGACAAGGGGTACGGAGCATCAGCTTCGGTAAACTCTGCCGTTTGGTACTGCACCACAACATTGCCGCCATGGCGGGCGAAGTCCAGAAGTGCCTCCGTGGGGCGTCCGTGGAGATCAGGGTGCGCGTTGTAGGTGCGGACACCCAGAATGACGATATCGAACGCCGCCAAGCGCCCGGAGGCAAGGTCCGCGACACCTATATCTGTAACCGGGAGACCAAGGGATCTTAGGTTGTCCGCAACGGCATCCCCGGTTCCAGGCAGGTAGGCAATGCGGCGCCGCCTTGGTAGCTGCAACGACACGGGAACCAGCTTCAACGTTGCCGGGGTAAATAGGTTAGTCCTAGGAAGCGTGCCGTACCCAACGGTCCGGTAGCCTTCGCTTTGCGGTTCGCCGCCTGCCGGGAAGGCAATAGCCTGCAGGGTGACGGGGCTTTGCACGGCATCGGGTGCCTGGACGTGGTGGACCGGGGTTTTCGGGATAGCATCTTGCTCTTTGAGCATCGAGATCTGCCACGACGGTGGCGCCTTGACCGTAACGCGCGTACCTTCTGGTATGACCTGTACGGCAAGATCGAAGGCGCGCCTTTCCGGAGTCAGCACCTGCGCGTGCGAGGGCAGGGCCACGGAGGCGGACGGCACAACGGAGAGTGCCTGCCCGCCGACCAGAACGGTGGCGCCTATCTGTACCTCGGTTTCGTGGTAGCGGAGGGTGGCCCACGCGGTAAGGGGATAGGGTGTGGCGGGTGCGTTCCGGAGGGTGGGCACACCCAGGTCATAGAACGGCTGCTCGATGCTTTTCCGGTGGAAGTAGGGTCGTGTTGCGTCTGCCGTGGCCTCGGGCCCGGCTTGGAGGGACTCGGTGTGAGTCTGAGCTCGCGTCAACACCAACTCCCGGTCCACTGAGAGGAGCGTGTCCTTTCCCGTGTTCGTGGGTCCGCGCAGGGCTTCGGCGTAGACCCCGACAGGTTCAGCCGTGCCGGAACTAAGGGTCGTCTTGATAGACACCTGGCTGCCCTGCACGACCTCAGGACCGGGCAGCTCGGCAGTGGCGTGCAGTTGCAGCCCCAGGGCGAGCACAATGGCGTCGTTCAGTTGCACCTGCTTGACCCGAAGCTCGTGGAGAATATCGGCCTTACCAGGGAAGTCGGCTGTTTCCAACGAGTAGAGCAGCGCGCCGAGCTCGTGCTGAGCATGGACCAGAGCGGGTCCGCTTGCTTCCAGGTGGCCTGGATCGAAAGAGCGCGACACACTGGCCACAGCCCGGCTGAGCGCCCCCAACCCCTCGGAGAGCTTGGCGGGCGGATGCGTGGAAAGCGTGGCGATACCGGCAAGCGAGGTGTCGATGCCGTCAAAGAAGCTGCTTTCCTGCAGTGGCTGGTGGGCAAGACGGGAGCCATACCGGTGGTAGCTGACGTCATACGCTCCGGAGCTCGCCACCCGGATACCTGGGCCAATCTGTGTCCGTTGGAGGCCCAGACCAAGGCGGGCGAACTGGACATAGCTAAGCTCACCCCCAGGGTCAGCTCCTGTGGGGAGATCGGCGCGGTCGGCAGCGGCGCTGGTCAGCAGTGGGTCCACCTCGCCTTCATGCACGGTTACGTCGGGACTGGGAGGGATGTCGGTGGTGGAACCCGTGACGTAGTTGGTGAACGACGGTGCGGTGTACTGGCTGGTCGCGTAGTCGAATAGTCCCTTCGAGGTGATTGCGAAGGTCGGCACGCGGGCGTACACCTTGAGCGGAGCCCAGGGGAGGATGCCTTCCCGGCTCAGTTCCGGAAAGATCTTTGGGTCGGCGGCGGCCTTGAAGACCTCCTGGGCGATCTCGCCCGACACTTGGTGATGCCCATGCCCGTCGGTCACGCCACCCACAAAGACCGCCGCGATCACGAGCGGGCGATAGAGCCGCACGGCGCGAACCGCGTCATACAGGACCCGCTCGTGGGTCCATTTCTGGAAGGCTTCCTCCTTGGTCTTGGAAAACCCAAAGTCGACCTCGGTACCGAACATCTGATCGACGCCAAAGTAGCGATCGGCGGAAAGGAGCTCCTGGGTGCGGATCAGACCCAGGGCGTCCTCGAAATCGCCCGTCATGGCGTTCTGGCCGCCTTCACCTCGGGTGAGCGTGAGATTGGCCACCCGCGCCCCCTGGCCCCGCGAGTACAGCGTCAGCATGCCTCCATCCTCATCGTCAGGGTGGGCCACGATGAGCATCAGAGAGGCCCGCGTGCGGAGCTTACGCAGTTGCTCCTGAAGGCCCAAAGCCCCCTGTTGGATCGGCAGCTCGCGGCCTGTCCTGGCCGCTGGCCGCTCCCCGCGCAGATTTGCCGGGTCAGGGAAGGGAGTTTGGGCGGAAAGGGTTGTAGCGACGACGGTCGCCAAAGCGAAACACGCGGCCAACTTCATAGCCGTAGCCTCTCACAGGTGGCAGTGCTGGTCCCACTGCGGCGGTGTGTGCCGCCCGGCGGGCCCGTACACTTTCCACTATGCCGCATGCTGATGCAGGTCTTGACCGTACGCTGGGCCTTCGCGGCGCTGTCACCCTGAACCTGCTGGACATGATCGGGGTAGGACCGTTCATCACCCTGCCGTTGCTGGTAGGTGCCATGGGCGGACCACAAGCGATGCTGGGCTGGATCTGTGGCGCCCTGCTTGCGGTCTGTGATGGGCTTGTGTGGGCGGAACTGGGCGCCGCCATGCCTGCGGCCGGCGGCACCTATGCCTATCTCCGGGGTATCTTTCCCGATCGGTGGGGCAGGTGGCTCAGCTTCCTGTTTGTGTTTCAACTCTGCATCTCCGCACCCTTGAGCATCGCCAGCGGGTGCATCGGCTTGGCGCAGTACGCCGGTGCGCTCTGGCCAGGGCTGGGCAGGCCTGTTCCGGTGCATGTAGCGCACCTGGGGGCCTACCGTGTCGGCTTCGGGTGGGGCTGGCCGACCGCGGTGGGCCAGTGTGCGTTGGCCGGCGCCCTGCTGCTGCTGTACCGGCGGCTCACCCATGTGGAACGTGTCGGGCGCGTCCTGCTGGGCATCGTCCTGCTGACGATTGCGTGGACGGTAGGCACGGCGCTCTGGCAGGGCCACTGGGGACAGGTTTGGACCATGGCTCCCGAGGCGTTCCGTCCCTCCCGCAACTTCTTTGCTGGCCTGGGTGCGGCGATGCTGATTGCAACGTATGACTTTTGGGGCTACTACAACGTGACGTTCCTAGGTGGCGAGATACGTGATCCGGGTCGAACCATCCCGCGCGCCCTGCTGCTTTCCATTGCAATCGTCACCCTGTTGTACCTAATGCTGAACGCAAGCGTTCTGGCACTGCTCGGAGCACCGGCGCTGGTGCGCATGGCTGCCGCGGGCTCCCAGCCGGCGCTGCTGACTGCCGCGCTGCAGCCGATTTATCGTGCGGCCTTGGGACCGGGGTGGGGCTTTTGTGTGGGAGGATTGCTGCGGTGTTGGTCATGGTGACAGCCTTTGGAAGTGTGTTTTCTTTGCTTCTGGGGTACTCGAGAATCCCGTTCGCCGCGGCTCGGGAAAATGGCTTCTTTTCACCCTTCGGCAGATTGCACCCCGATCTCGGCATACCGCATGTCTCCTTGCTGGTTCTTGCGGGCGTGGCAGGTGTGTGTTGCTGCTTTTCGCTGCGGGAGGTGATTGCCGCACTGGTGGTGCTGCGTGTGCTTTTGCAGTTCGGCCTGCAGCAGGTCGGGGTCATCCTTTTGCGCTGGCGCCGTCCTGAGCTGCCCCGCCCGTTTCGGATCTGGTTGTATCCGTTGCCACCCCTCATCGCGCTGCTGGGCTTCGCTTTTCTGGTGTTGTCCCGACAGGGCTTTGGCAGGCAGCTTGCTTTCAGTGGTGTTGTGGCTGTTTCGGGCTCACTGGCGTTTTTGTTGTGGGAACGAAAGCATCCAGGGATCTCTCCCAGGCGTTCTGTAACCGGAAGCAATCGGGGGGAGTCCAATCCCTGATGGGTTGTGTATCGATGACGGATTGACGGCCGGGCACTGGAACAGGAAAGAGCAAAACACATGTTGTTGCGAACGGAAAAAGAGATTCCCTCCTCAGAGATCACCCCGAAGGAGACCTACCGGCACTTTCAGACCAGCCGTCGTGAGCTGCTGAAAAAGCTCGGCACCACCGGTGCTGTCGCCGCGTTCGGGGCAGCCTTCCCGGCCATGGCGAGTGCCCTGACCAAGCTCAACACGGTGGGCTCTTCCTATAAGGTGAGCGATCGCGACATCACCCCTCAGAGCAAGGCACAAACTTACAATAACTTTTACGAGTACGGCACAGACAAGGGCGATCCGGCGCAGAACGCCAAGGGCCTCCGAACCCGGCCCTGGACCGTCAAGGTAAGCGGGCTGTGTAAGAAGCCTCAGACCATTGATCTCGACAAGGTGATTGGCTATCGGCCCCTGGAACAGCGCGTGTACCGGTTTCGCTGCGTGGAGGCCTGGTCCATGGTCATTCCGTGGGACGGCTATCCACTCTCTGAGTTCTTGAAGGCGATGGACCCCTTGCCGAGCGCAAAGTATGTTCAGTTCTTGTCCACGGCAGACAAGAGCATGGGCATTCAATCGGGGACGATCCCGTTGCCGTACACAGAGGGTCTACGTATGGATGAGGCTATGAATCCGCTCACCCTGCTGACCTTTGGATCATACGGGGAGACGCTGGCAAACTCGCAGGGAGCTCCGGTGCGGGTCATCGTGCCGTGGAAATACGGCTTCAAGTCGGCCAAGTCCATCGTCGAGGTCCGCTTCACGGACAAGGAGCCGCCAACCACCTGGAACATCATGGATGGTCAGGAGTACGGCTTCTACTCAAACGTCAACCCAACCTACGACAATGCGCGCTGGTCCCAGGCCCATGAGCGGCTCTTGAACTCCAACAGCTTTTTCCCCAAGGTCGTACCTACGCAGATGTTTAACGGGTACAGCGACCAAGTGGCCAGCCTCTACTCAGGGATGGATCTTCGCAAGTTCTATTGATCCAGGCTGCCAGGCCCGCGCCTGACCAGAACGTTTTCGGTCGGGGCGCGGGCCGGGATCCCGAACGGAGACTGCAAAAGGCCTAAAGCCGGCCGAACAGAATCCGGATAAGAGAAGAGATCTACTCTAAAGAGAGCCATGCTCACGCGCGCCATCCCATTTGCGAAAGTCTTGGTTCACCTGCTGTGTTTGTTGCCTCTTGTTTACCTTTTGCGATCGTTCCAGAGTGGGGCACTGGCAGCACAATCAGATCCGGTAAATACCATCACGCACTTCACCGGGAACTGGGCACTGTGGATCCTGCTGGGCGACCTGGCTATCACGCCGGTGCGACGCTTGAGCAAGGGGCTTGGCTGGCTGGTACGCTTCCGTCGCATGTTGGGCCTCTATGCCTTCTTTTATGCGACCTTGCACCTGATGACGTATGTCTTTCTCTTCTCTGGGTACGACGCGGCTACGGCCTGGACCGGTCTCCGCGCCGGACACCTGGCAGAGCCATGGCGTCAGTTGGTAGCGATCTGGCCGACGATGTTGGACGACCTGAAGAAGAGGCGCTTCATCCAGGTCGGCTTGCTGGGTTGGGCGTTACTGCTGGCCCTTGCAGTCACCAGCCCCCAACGCATGCTGCGCTGGCTTGGAGGCAAGAACTGGCAGCGCTTGCACCGCCTCATCTATGTGGCTGCCGTGGCTGCCGTCGTCCATTATTGGTGGCTTGTGAAGGCGGGGGTCCGTGCACCCTGGAAAGATACGGCGGTTCTGGCAGCCCTGCTTGCCTTCCGGCTCCTAATTGCCTGGCAGAAGCGCATGACGCGTTCCAGGGTGGCTCTCACTGCCAGCGCCTGAAGCAGCCACGCCCATCATTCCGCCACGCCTGCAAACAGGTCTGTCGTCGGTTCGGCCGCTTGCGGGACGTTGGTGTAGGCAAGCACATAGCGTTCGAAATCGCCGTGCTCCTCAAAGACCAGGCGTGTTCGCTCCATTAGGGGAGCCTGCGAAGTGTGCGCCTGAAAGGCCATCTGCTTGCGGGCTGCCACGGCACGGATATCGAGCACCGTCGTCCACGGGGCAGGCAATGGCGCCGGACGATCCGGCAGAGAATAGTCAGACGTCAGGTAAAAGAGCCGTTGCGGTCGCCAGACCTGTCCATGCTCCGGAAAGCGTTTCGTGTTCCCGGACCAATGGAAGGCTGCCGTGGTGGCGGCCGAGACCGTGGTGTGGTCCGGGTGGTTGTTCAATGCCCCTTCGCCACCGAAGGTCAGCACGACGTGGGGCCGAAAGGAGCGAAAACGCTCAACCAGCAGGCCGCCCAGTTCACTGAGCGCGTGAAATTCCAGCTGGGCGTCCTGAAAAGAAAGCAGCTCGTGGTGACGCACGCCCAGGATCTCGCAGGAAGCGGAGAACTCGGCCTGTCGCATGGCACCAAGCTCGGCCCCGCTCTGGGCCGTTCCACGGTTCGTTGCGGCCTGGCCATCTGTGAAGCAGATCACCGACGTTTCTACGCCAGCTTGCGCGGCAAGCGCCAGGGCACCCCCAAAGGCGAAGCACTCGTCGTCAGGATGAGCAACGACACAGAGCAGGCGTAGGCTCATGCCGCGTCTTCCTTCCCGCGCTCATCGCCCTTTGGCGCACCCTCGGCAGTGGCAACCGGCATGTCCGGCTCGTCCAGATAAAGATCGCCTTCTGAAAGGGTGCCTTCCAAGACGGCATCGGGATCGGCCTCCGCGACATAGTTGAAGCTGCGCCTGTGCAGTGGCGTTGGGCCGAAGGCGGCAAGAGCCTTGCGGTGCTCTGGGGTGCCGTATCCCTTGTGTTGCGCCAAACCGTATTCAGGATAGGACCTGTCCAACTCGCGCATGAGGTGGTCGCGGTGCACCTTGGCCACGACCGAAGCGGCCGCAATGGAGAGGCAAAGGGCGTCGCCATAAAACAGCTTGGTTTGCGAGCACGGGTGATCGATCAACATGGCGTCGATAAGGATGTGATCGGGCGACAGCCCCAGGGCTTCTACGGCGCGCAGCATGGCCAAGCGCGTGGCGTGGTAGATGTTGATCCGATCGATGGTTTCCGCATCGATCTCCGCAACTCCGACAGCAAGGGCTCTCTTCCGGACCTTGCGATCCAGCGTTTCGCGTTCTTCACGCGTCAGCTGTTTGGAGTCCTTCAAGCCCATCCGCATCAGGGCCGCATTCTTGTACGGCAGGATAACTGCGGCCGCAACCACGGGACCGAACAGGGCACCGCGACCGACTTCATCCACGCCGGCAATGACCTTGAAACCCCGGTAGCGCAGAGCCTGTTCAGGTGCATCGGTACACACCAACTGCTTCAGCATTTGCTGCTTGGCAGTTGCCTTGGTGACACCCTCGATTGCAGGAATCTGAAACAGCTTGCCCATAGTTTTACCCATCTAGTGTAGCGGAATGGCACCTTCGTGGAGCTGTGCCGCACTGTGCATTACCTGACCCGTTTCTCGGCAAAACGTGGGATCGGTCGCCCCAACTCACTGCACTACTCTCGGGGCACGTGCTCGAGAAGCACCGTGCTCAGGAGGAGCAACACATGCGGCTTCGGCGGCTTGGCTCTCATGCGGTATTGGCAGCAACCCTTTCGTTTGGTATGTCCGTAGCAGGGGCCCACGCGGCCAAGCCGCATCCCTTGCACCTCAAGAACGGTATCTACACGGTCGATGGGCTTACGGCAAAGACAACAGTCAATCTGCAGATCGCCAACCTGCACTTCCTATACCTTTACGTTCCGGGCTCAGGAACAGCGATCGTTTCGGAAAAGCCCTTCCTGGGAGCAACGGAGCAGAAGGCCGCCTTCCGCGGCAACACCCTCACGGTGCTCGCGGGCAGCCGCCATCTTCAGCTCACCTCGGCAACTCGCCTTCGAGGCACGCGGACGGCCTTTGTGCGCTTTGTGCCCGGAGCAGGGCCGGGCACACGCTTCCCGGCTGTGAGCTATGGCGATGCCGCAGAGGTACCCGCGATCTGGCCTGACGAGACAACCGGCTACCGCACTCCCCAGCTTCGCTTGAAGGTAAAAGGACGGCGGGCCCTACGAACCGCTCGGTTATGCAGACCTTCGCCGCATGGTCAAGAGCTCTGCGCAACGGTCCGCGAGGTCACGTACAAGCCATACTGAGCAAAAGCAAGGGCGGCCGAAGGCCGCCCTTGCTTTGTTGAACTATGAGATGCGTTTACTTTGTGCGCTCCACCTCGCGGAGGCGAGCAGCCTTGCCGCGAAGACCGCGAAGGTAGAAGAGCTTGGAACGACGTACCTGATAGGAACGCACTTTCTCTACCTTGTCGACGACCTTGGAGTTATAGGGGAAGATGCGCTCGACACCTTGGCCAAAGCTCATTTTGCGCACGGTGAAGGTGCCCTGAGGCCCTTTACGGCAGGCAATCACCATACCCTCAAACGCCTGGAGACGCTCTTTGTCGCCTTCTTTGATCTTTACCTGCACACGTACCTGGTCGCCAGGGGCGAAATCAGGGAGATCTGTCCGCTCGAGCTTCGCGGCGAGTTTCTGCATTACTGGATGGATAGACATGACAATTCCTTGCGTAAAGTCGCGAAGGTCAGTATACCCCAGAATGCGATGGGTCTGGAGTCTCAAATGCTTACGTTACCTCTGCCTGCTCATCCCGCAGTTGCCGGAGCGCAGCAAGATCCTCTTCGGTAAGCTTGGCTTCCCGTAACAGGTCGGGCCTGTAGCGCAGGGTCCGTTCCAGGGCGGCGCGCCGTCGCCACTCACGTACAAGCTTGTGGTCGCCCCCGGCGAGCGCATCCGGCACTGGATGTCCGCGGAAGATCGAAGGCCGCGTGTAATGCGGGTAGTCCAGCAGGCCTCCGGCGGCATAGGTTGCGCGTGGCGGCCCATCTTCTGCCTGAGCCTCGGGTCGGTCAGCTTCGCCGAAGCTTTCGAAGCGGGAAGAATCGGCATGGCCCAGGACACCCGGAAGCAGGCGAGCGACCGCGTCCACCACCAGGGCGGCAGGCAGTTCGCCCCCTGTGAGTACGAAGTCTCCCACCGAGAGCTCTTCATCACACAGCAGCTCCGATACGCGCTCGTCGACACCCTCGTAACGGCCGCAAATCAGCACGATGTGTTCCAGGGCGGCCATTTGCCGCGCCGTTGCCTGAGTGAATGGGCGCCCCCCGGCAGAGAGCAGGATGACCGACTCGCGATGGGGATCTCTCCCGGACTTGGGTGTGACTCCAAGCGCCTCAGCACACGCAAAGATCGGTTCGGGTTTCAGGACCATGCCCTCGCCGCCGCCAAAGGGACGGTCGTCCACGGTACGGTGTCGATCGTGTGTGTATTGCCGGAGATCGTGCGTTTGTACGGCAAGTTTGCCGCCACGTAGTGCTCGAGGCACGACCCCGTAGTCGAAAGGACCCTGAAAGAAGCCCGGAAACAGCGTGATCAGATCGAAGCGCATCGGAGAAGATCCTGAG
>CAXTRM010000029.1:6836-20415 GCA_964246625.1 uncultured Acidobacteriaceae bacterium | reverse complement strand
CCCTTCCACGATGGACACCTGGTAGCCGCTCTTCGCCTTGGAGCCTTGCTGCTGAGGAGACACTTCCGTGAAATTCCATGCTGCCCTGATTCCTGCCGACCAAGCTCACTCACGTAGACGCGTTTTCGCGCGATTGCCGCGTCGCCGCTTTTCTCCCTTCGCCCTGCTTTTGCCAGTTTGCTTTTTACCTACTGTTTGGACGGGCTCGCTGCAGGCGCAATGGACCCAGACCTGGGGCGGCAACTTTCCGGGCGCTGCCAACACAACCTACAATCACGCAAACTGGTGGAACAACGTTCAGCCCAACAATCCCTGGGGCGATGGGACGCAGCAGAAAACTTCTGACAGCCTGAACAATGTGTATGTAGACGGGAACGGCAACCTGGTGATCGCGTTGACCTACGATCCCACCGCCGCATTTCCCTACACCTCGGCGCGGCTCACCAGCCGCCAGGCTCTGGGCCCGTATGGCAAGATCGACGCCCGCATCCAGAACCCCTCCGTCCAAGGTGCGGGAGCGGCGTTTTGGGCGCTCGGGGCAGATGCGTACCCGGCCGCGACCGCGCCCAGCACTTCGGCACCGAGCACCAACGGTGGCGTGCCCTGGCCCTACTGCGGCGAGCTCGACATGATGGAGATCCAGTCGAAAACGGCCAGCCACAATGGATCCACGGTGCACGGCAGCAACTATGGAAGTGATACCTGGGTCAGCACGCCCGTCGACCTGACGCCACCCGCAACGTTTGACAATGGCTTCCACACCTTTACGACCGAGTGGGCTCCCTACCATTTCTACTACTACCTTGACGGTGCCTCGCAGCCCTACGGCGACATCGACATTGCGGACACCCCCTTCAACGACACCTGGGAGTTGAATCAACCCATCAACGTCATCCTGAGCTCCGGCATTGGTGGAAATGGGGGAACACCGGCGACCACCGGCTTTCCGTCCAACATGGTCGTCAGTTACGTGAACTACTCGCAGTGGAGCGCAGGCGCACCGGCGCCAGTAACCGCCCTCACCGCGAAGGCCAGCTACAGCAACGCCGTGAACCTGTCCTGGGCGGCGAGTTCCACGGCTGGCGTGACCTACGACATCTACGCCAGCACGACCCAGGGGACGGCGCCCAGTGTAGCCACTCTGGTAGCGCAGAATGTCTCCGGCACCACTTATCTTCACACCGGATTGCAACCTGGCACCACGTATTACTACACCGTGGTGGCTGCAAACTTTGGCGGCGAGTCCAGTGCGTCCAATGCCACGGCAACGACGCAGGCTCCCGGCAATAGCACAGGCATGCAGCTGAGTGCCGGCGGGTGGGCCAGCGGCACCTACATGAATTCCAGCTTCGTAGTGGGTGGCAACAGCAATGCCCACCTCCACGTGCCGATCGACACCTCGGAGGTGACGCACCCAGCGCCACAGCAGGTGTACGACTCCGAGCGTTGGGGAGAAGCGGCCTGGACGATCAACGGGCTGAACCCCGGAGCGGGCTACACGGTCACGCTTCACTTCGTGGAAACCACGCACACCGGGGCCGGGCAACGCAACTTCAATGTTTCGCTCAACAGTGCGACAGTTCTGACCAACTTCGATATTTTCAAAACCGCCGGCGCGCAGAACAAAGCGGTCACGCAGCAGTTCTACACCCAGGCAGACGCAAACGGGATCATCGAGCTGCAAACGCTATACGGCACCACCTCGGTAGCTGATCTGAACCCAACCATTAGCGGTATCGAGATCGTCCCTGCAACGGGCAGCAATCCCGTGGGTGCCCTGCCCGGCACGACCACAAACCTGGCAATCAACGCTGGTGGTGGTGCCGCAGCACCCTTTGCCGCCGATGAGGACTTCAACAGTGGCGAAGCTGGAGCGGCGGTAACCAACAGCATCGACGTCAGTGGAGTGACTAACCCGGCTCCGCAGGCCGTGTATCAAACCTCTCACATCGCACCTTCCACTTATGTGCTCACAGGCTTGCAGGCGAATGCGACGTATAACCTGCGCCTGCATTTCGCAGAAACCTACTTCACAGCCAAGAACCAACGCGTCTTTAACGTCGCGGTGAATGGCAAGATGTTCCTGCCCAACTTCGACATCTTTGCAGCAGCCGGTGCCACGAACAAGGCGGTGGTGGAGTCAACATCTGCTGTTGCGGACCAGTACGGCCAGGTCATCGTGCAGTTCCTTACCGGCGCCGCAAATACCCCACAGATCAATGGCATCGATGCTACGCTCACTTCAACCCCCACCAGCACCGCACCAGTAGCGCCGACCGGCTTGGAGGCGGTGGATGAACCACCGCAAGAGTCCATCACGGTTCAATATGTAGCGCTTTCTTGGAACGCAAGCAGCACACCCAACGTCACGTATACCCTGTATCGCTCAACCGGCTCCGGCGCGGCTACCGCCATCAAAAGCGGTCTCACGACGACGTACACAAATGATCAGACCGTGGCCGCCAACACAACCTATACCTACTACGTGGTGGCGGTGAGCAGCGCCGGTAAAGCGTCGACGCCTTCAAACTCGCAGACACTGACCACCGGCGCGTCGCCCTCAAAACCCGTAGCCATCGATGCGGGAGGCGGCGCGGCGGGCGCCTATGTGGGCGACACCGACTTCGCCGGCGGCACGCCGTACGCGCCCGGGAAGACGGTGACCGTACCCTCGGGCCTGGCCAACGCAGCTCCTGCCGCGGTCTACCAAACCTCGCGTGAAGGGGCCTCCACGTACACCATCCCTGGCTTCGTGGCAGGCAGTGCGCACACGGTCACCTTGCACTTCGCCGAGCTGTACTTCAGCACAACAGGCTCGCGCAAGTTCAACGTCTCCATCAACGGCAAGTTGGTGCTCGCCAACTTCGACATCGTGGCTGCCGCGGGTGGCAAGAGTTTCACCGCGGTTACTCAACAGTTCAGCGGTGTAGCAGCAAATAACAGTGGTCAATATGTGATCAGCTTCACGGCCGGATCTATGGACCAACCCTCGATCAACGGCATTGCGGTGCAGTGATGCCATCAGCCCAGGGGCGATAGGCTCGCCCTTGGGCTCCCCTTTCAATCACCGAACACCAGCATAGGAGCCTTATGTCGCAGACCAGCTATTCCCTTCGCCTCTATCGGGCGCTCAGCATCGCCGGCACGTTGGTTGGCCTTTGTGCCGCCGCGGGAGCCGCGCAGGCACAAAACAACACCATCTTTGGCCCCAACGTGTACGTGTTCGACCAGAACACGAACGGCAATGCCCTGCAAACCGCGTTAAGCAAATTGAACACGCAGGCGGAGTTCGGAACAAGCCGCTACGCCGTGCTGTTTAAACCCGGCAGCTACAACTTCGGGACGCAATCCAACGGAACCGCGCTTCGCATCTCGTCTGAGGGCTTCTACGAGCAGATTGCCGGTCTCGGCACAACGCCGGACCAGGTAAGCTTCACCGGAAATTTCGATGTGGGGCAGGCAGACAGCAACGGCAACGGCACGGACAACTTTTGGCGCTCACAGGAAAACATGGAGGTCTCACCCAATGGTGAAGGCTACTGGGGCGTGGCCCAGGGTGCGTCGTACCGGCGCATGCACGTCGCCGGAAATCTGCAGTTGACAAACTACCAATGCGGCTATGCCAGTGGCGGCTTTATCAGCAACAGTTTGGTCGATGGAGAACTTTACTCGTGTTCCGAACAGCAATACTACGTGCGAAACACGCAAATGAAGACCTGGAAGGGTAATAACTGGAATATGGTCTTCTCAGGCGATACGGGCGGGGTTCCTGCGCAGGACTTCGGCAACGGCGGCAACTCGTACACAACCCTAAGCACCACGCCCGTTGCCCGGGAAAAACCCTTTCTCTACCTTGACAGCGGTGGTAACTTCCAGATGTTTGTCCCCGCGCTGAAGACCAATTCTTCGGGGTATGACTGGGCCAACGGCCTTGGCAGCGGGACGTCTCTGCCGATGAGCGCCTTCTTTATTGCGACACCGTCCAGTGCGATCACGGATATCAACAATGCGCTTGCCTCGGGAAAGAACCTGATCCTCACACCGGGCATCTACAATTTGGCAGGCACCATCAAGGTCACCAATCCCAACACGCTGGTCTACGGGATGGGTTATGCCACCCTGGTTCCGCAGGGCGCTTTTTCCGCTATCAGCACAGCTGACGTGGATGGCGTCATCCTTGCCGGTCTGTTGATTGATGCGGGCCCAAACACGGGCCAAAGCACCCTGGTCGATATTGGCGGGAACGCAGCGTCTACGGTCTCGCACGCAAGCAATCCGCCTCAGCTGGATGACGTATTCTTCCGGGTTGGAGGTCTTGAAGCCGGCACTGCGCAGACCTCCTTACAGATCGACGCGAACAACACCATCATGGACAACATATGGGCGTGGCGCGCCGATCATGGCAACGCGGGCACCGTGGGTTGGACCACAAACACGGCAGCTCACGGTTTGGTCGTAAACGGCAACAACGTTCTCGCTACAGGGCTTGCGGTGGAGCACTACCAGCAGAGCCAGGTCGTCTGGAATGGCAACAACGGCGAGACGATCTTCTACCAGAGCGAACTGCCCTATGACCCACCAAGCCAGGCGGCCTGGATGGATGGCGGCGCGCGTGGCTATCCGTCGTACCAGGTCACCGCCTGCGCTCACACCGCCTACGGTCTTGGAATCTACTCCTACTTCAACCAGAATCAGAACATCTACGATGACAGCGCGATCACAACGCCAAACACGACGGGAATCCAGTTCACTGACATGGTGACCGTCTACCTGGCGGGTTCGGGCGGTATAGCCGGCATCATCAACAACACCGGCGGCAGCGTGCAGAGCGGCGCCAAGCCGGATTATCTCAAGAGCTACGCCGGCTCCGGAGCATGCACGACGACCACGGCACCCGCGGCCCCGACCAACCTGGTCGCAAAGGCCGTTTCCACCAGTCAAATCAATCTGACCTGGACAGCCAGCACGACCCCGGGCGTGTACTACGAGATATTTCAAAGCACTACGAATCCAGCGACAGTTTCGGAAAGCAATTTGCTCGCCAGCACGGCTAACACCAGCTACTCCGCTACCGGTCTGAAAGCAGGAACCACGTACTACTACTCTGTGGTGGCGGTCGCCAGTTTTGTCTCTGCGCCGGCACAGGCGAGTGCCACCACGCAAGGCTCAGGAGTGTCCATCAACACAGGGGGAGGGTCTGTCTCCGGTTTCATTGCGGACACGGACTTTTCGGGCGGCTCTGTATACTCCAACAGCACGCCTGTTACTGTTGCGGGGGTGGCCAACGCGGCTCCTGCGGCGGTGTACCAGGATGAGCGCGAAGGCGTCTTCACCTACACGATTCCCGGGTTCACCGCGGGAAGCAGCCATACCGTAAGCCTGTACTTCGCGGAGTTGTACTTCTCGACCGCCGGGTCCCGTAAGTTCAACGTCGCCATCAATGGAACCCAGGTGCTGACCAACTTCGACATCGTGCAGCAGGCAGGGGCTTCGCATAAAGCCGTGACGGCGCAGTTCACAGCCACAGCCAACGCAAGCGGAAACATCGTGATTGCCTTTACGCGCGGCTCAACCGATCAACCCACGGTGAGTGGGTTGTCTATCCAGTAACTACACGGCCTGTGGTCCTCACGAGAACTCAACGTGAGGACCACAGCTGATACGGTACGGTTCAGTGCACAGGCATTAGCAGGCTCTTGCTGCCGTCCTGACTTTCTCTGACAACAAGCCTTCGCAACCTTGATTGCAAAGGGAGCCTTATGCGTCATACGTCTTTCCCGACCAAGATCACTTTGTGGACCCGCACGTGGGGTTCAGCCGGCTTACACGCATGCGCCAGGTCTGGAAGCCTGCGGCCAGGTACGGCGCCCAAAGTGTCGCGTGCAGTGTGGCTGACGCGATGGCTTGCCTTGCCTTTGTGGTTGGCCGTGGTCGTGCAAATGGCATGCGCGCAGCAGGTGGAACCCACACTGCCTTTGTCGCAACGGCTTGCCATCAACCTGGCGGCCGGTGTACCTGCTTACCTCGGCAATGCGGCCACAACCTCGAACGCGACACAGAGCGCGTGGTGGTTTGAAAATTCCAATACAAGCACCTCGGTGAACTATGCAGGTCCCGGCCTGGCCGAAGCCTCTGACACGTCCGCGAAGTGGCAGCAGGTAGGCGTGCCCTACGAAGGAACCATTCAGCGCCTCTACCTTAACCAGACGTCTGGCGGCGGGCAAGGGTCCCTGATCTCCAACCCGCACTGGTATCGATTGCACTTCAAGGTCGACCCGAAGTATGCGGGGCAGAAGTTCATGCTCGAGTTGGAAGGAGCACACGTTGGCGTCCAGGTGTTCATCAACGGCACATTGTTGCCCGGTGTCAGTTCTGTAACAGCCGATGCACAGGCGACGCACGTGGTCGGGTTTGTCCCCGTGCTGGTGGACCTCACGAAATACCTGCACACAGATGGCAGCACAGACAACGTGCTGGCCATTGATGTTTCAGGGCCTGGAAGCCCATGGTTTGAGGATCCGCAGTTCTCGGAGGTTTTTCGTTTCGGCCAGGCGATGACCGGGCTGTTCCGGGCTGTAAAGCTCTTTGTCACGAATCCCGTTCACATTCCAGTGAACGTGTATTCGAACCAGAAAACCTGGGGCACCTATGTCGGCACGTTTTCTGTAACACCTCAGCCTGGAGTGACGGCCACGGCGGCGTCGGCTGTGTTTGAGGTACAGACCAATGTGCTGAACGAGAGCGCAACGGCACAACAGGTTACGCTGACCACACAGATCGTCGACGCACATGGAGACGTCGTTGTGACGGCACCGCCGATGACGCAGACCATTGCGCCCATGACGCCGGCGACGTTTCCTTCCACTGCACAGCCCATGTTTCAGCAACGGATTACCGTGCCCAACCCCACGCTGTGGTATCCGAACAACACCACGGCGGGAAAGCCCTACATGTACAGGGTCTATCACATCGTGAGTGTGAATGGGACAGTGGTTGATTCGGCTCAGAGCCCACTCGGCATACGCACGGTGACCTGGGACAGCAATTTTCCCTATGTAAATGGTCAGGCGATGCACCTTTGGGGCGGCTCAGGACGATATGACTACCCGGCGCTGGGTGCTTCGGTTCCTGAGGAACAGCAGTGGCGTGACCTGGCGCAACTGGCGGCAGAAGGCGGCAATGTTTGGCGACCCGGCCACTCCACCAGCAGCGAAGAGTTTGTGGATGCGGCTGATGCGTATGGCATCGTCGTCGTTCAACCGAGCGGAGACAATGAGGACGGCTTTCAACATCCGAGCGCGGATACTCAGGCGTTGAAGGAGGAGTTGCACAGGGACATGATCATCCGTGATCGCAGCCACCCTTCCATCCTTTTCTGGGAGGAAGATAATGGCGGCAATAACCCTACACTTGCGAGCGTCCTGGCGAACTATGAAGCTACGTGGGATTCGATCAGTCCACGTCAGCAGGGGGATCGGGTGTACGACCCCTCGTACGCGTTTGTCGATGAATGTGACGGCGCGGGTTGCGAGGTGGGGTGGAAGGAGTCGTACCCCAACAACCCAGCCTTTGGTGCGGAATACTGGAATTTCCTGGGAACAGCCCGCGGCCTTGCCTGGGATTACGAACTGCAGTTCGCCGCTCCCTTTGTGGACGACTGGCGGAAAGGCCGGCAGGCCAACACGTTCGGCATGGTGCAGTGGTACTTCGCCGAAGAGCCTGGCGAGAACGGCTCCTTCATTGAGTTTGGCAAGAACGCTGTGACCATGGCGAACTACGTACGCTCCCTGGGGAACTCCTCTACGGATGCAAACCGCTTTCCGAAGCTCCTGTACTACGTGTACCAGGCAAACTGGACACCCTTTGAGATCAAGCCGGTAGTTGCCCTGGCGCACCACTGGAATCGCGCCTACGAGTCCACGCAGGGTACACCGCTGCAGGTGAACGCGTTCAGCAATTGCCCCGCGGTGCGGTTACTGATCAACGGGGCAGCAAAGGATCCAGTGACAGGGGCAACGCTCACTGACCAGGTGCCAAACCCGTGGACCGTCAACGCCAGCGCCGACCTTACGCAAAGCACAACGGTGATGCCGGCACAGGTGCACTGGATGGTGAACTGGGCAGCAGGAACAGAGACGGCGGAGTGTTTAGATGTGAACGGCAACGTAGTCGCGAGCGCGACGGATTCACGCACGACCGCGGGAGCCGAGTACAAGATCGTGCTGACAGCAGTACCTGAGCTGACCAAGCCGGACGGGACCAGCTTCCAATGGACCGCCAACGGAGCCGATGCCGCCTTCGTGACGGCCAAGGTGGTCGATGCGCAAGGAAACATTGTGCCAACCGCGGCCGACAACGTCACCTTCAGTGTGAGCGGACCCGCGACCTACATGGGGGGAACCGATCAGTACGTCGCGGACCCATACTGGAAGACCTACTACCAGGACGCTTTTTCGAAGGCCAACAGCAATGTCATCTCCGCCGTGCCGTATGCCTTTTTCCATGCGCCCGGCGATCCTGAACTGAGCTTCGAAGGCGGTCTCACGAAGGTTGCCCTACGTAGCACCTTCACACCCGGTACGGTGACTGTCACGGCAAGTGCTCCCGGCCTGGTGAGCGGACAGGTGCAACTCAGCTCTGTGGCTCCGCCGCCCCTGGTGCAATCGCAAGCCCCGGCGATCATCGTACCGCCGGTCAGCACCTCTGTGACGGCGGGACAGTCCGCGACCTTCACGGTAGCGGCCACAGGCTCCGGCTCGCTTACATATCAGTGGTACCTGGGACAGACAGCCATCGCCGGCGCAACCGGGACCAGCTACACAACCCCGGCCACAACACTGGCGCAGACCAACGAGCAGTTTAGGGTCACCGTAACGAGCGCCAGCGGGTATGGAGCCGTAAGCTCCAACCCTGCTGTGTTGACCGTGGTCGCGCCGGCAAACGTCGCCATTACCACTCAGCCCACAGCGCAAAGTGTCGTGGTGGGGCAGACAGCCACATTCACCGTGGGTGCGTCGGGTTCGCCTCAAATCAATTACGCATGGTACGAGGACAATACCCTTGTTGCGAGTGGCGCGCAAAACACGTTTACCACGCCCGTGCTGACCGTAGCGGGAACACATACCGTCCATGTAATCGTCAGCAATCCTCTGAATCAGGTGCAGTCTGCCGATGTGAAGCTCACCGTGGCTGCAGCGACGCCGGTGAGCTTCGTGACGCAGCCCGCGAGCCAGATCGCTGTTGCGAATCAACCCGTGCAGTTGACCGCAGTTGTGGCCGGTTCAGCTCCCTACACCTTCCAATGGCAGTTCACCCCCACGGGTGGTTCGGCCATGACACTCACAAGCGCGACGCAAACGTCGAGCACAATCACCTATACCATACCGGCGATGGCCGCCGACGACGCAGGTGCGTACACGGTCACAGTGAACAACGCGGCAAACGTCGCCGTTACCAGCGCCGCAGCTCAGATCACCCTGGCACCGCCGGGCAACAACCTGGCACTCGGCAAAACAGCCACCGCCAGCAGTACGCAAAACGCGTGCACAGATGGCAGCACGGCGCCGCCCTATACCGGCGCAGGCTGCGCAGGTGCCGAGAACGCGGTGGACGGCAACCTCAACACTCGCTGGGACTCTTTGGAGGCGGGCAAGTCGCCTTCGACACCCACGGTGGGTGTGGATCCCTCCTGGCTGCAGGTTGACCTTGGCTCTGTTCAGCGCTTTAACACCGTGATCCTGAACTGGGAGCACGCCTATGCCGCTCAGTACCAGATCGAATACACCAGCGCTGACCCGGCAACGAATCCGACCTGGACAGTGGCCGTGATCAACAATGCAGGAGCCGATGAGACCAAGACGTTGACCTTCCCAACGGTGCAGGCACGCTATGTGCGTGTGAAAGGCACACTACGCGGAACCAACTATGGCTATTCGCTTTGGGAGTTCCAGGTTTACAACCTCCCGGAACTCGGTGGCCCGGCGGAGCGTTACAGCGTCAGTTCCACCAATCCTGCCTTGATCGTGGACAACCTGCTTGGTCTGACGTGGACCAGCACTATCAAGACCGACACGACACCCGGATCTCAGTTCACGGGTGTGAGTGCTGCGGCCTATTGCGCAAGCCTTGGCATGCGGCTTCCGACGCAGGCTGAAGCGCTTGACATCAGCGGCAACAACAATGCGTCGCAGGCGTTTCCGGGACCATGGAACACGTGGACTTCCACGGTGGATCCGCAAGACTCGACCGAAACCGCCATTGTCGGCTTCGACGGCAGTGTTGTTTATAAGGTGACCAGCAATTGGCCAGGGGCGACGCTGTGCACCATGGGCACGTCGAAGGCCCAGGCAGCTTCCATTGTCACTCAGCCGCGTAGCACCACGGCAGCCGTGGGACAGTCCGCCATGTTCACGGTGACGGCCGCAGGGACGCCAACCCCGAGTTACCAGTGGCTTAAAAACAACGTGGCCATACCAGGCGCGACCTCAGCTGCCTATATCACGCCTCCTGTCGCCAGCACGGACGCCGGCTCTACCTTCAGCGTGACCGTAATGAACGGCGAGCACACCGTTACAAGCGCACCGGCGACCTTGAACGTCGGCAGCGGATCGGGCACCGGGGGCAGCGGGGCACCTGTGATCGCGACGCAGCCCGCAAACCAAAGTGTGATTGTGGGTGCGGCCGCAACCTTCACCGTGGTAGCTAGCGGCGGAACAGGTACGCTGACCTACCAGTGGTATCTGAACGGGACGGCAATCACGGGGGGCACAGGCTCGACCTACACGACCCCAACCACCACAGCGAGCAGCAATGCCGAACAGTTCTACGTCATGGTCAAGGACGGTGCCGGAAAAACGGTGACCAGCAACACGGTCACGCTGACAATCACCGGCAGCGGACAAGGCAGTATGCTGGCCATCGACGCGGGAAGCGCAACTTCGGTGCAGAGCTATGCCGCCGATTCCACGTGTCCCGCGGGGCAGCGCTATGCCCCCAACCAGACCATCACAGTGCCGGCATCCATCGCCACGACGGCAGCTCCGGAGAAGGTGTATGAAACTGCATGTCAAGGCGCAATCGCCTACACCCTTTCCGGCCTGACATCCGGCAAAACCTATACGGTCACCCTTCACTTTGCGGAGTTGTACTTCAGCATCGTAGGGGCGCGCCAGTTCAACGTGTCCATCAACGGCAAACCAGTAGCAAACCTGCAGAACTTCGACATTTTCAAAGCAGCGGGTAATGCGCGGTTCACTGCAATTGATGAAGCTGTCCCTAACACCCCGGCTACAGGTGGTCAGATCATCGTGACATTCACGAACGGCGCCATCGACCAACCCATGATCAATGGCATTTCTGTTCAGTAGTTTCACTGCCACACCAAGACACCTTGCGCACAGGAGAATCTGAAATGGCTCCCTCGTACCCCCTCTCTCGTAGCAGTCTCGTTGGTGCAGCGTGTTCCTGGCTGCTGGCGCTGGCGCTCGGTTCCGGATCGGCCGCGGCCCAAACGACCGTCCTCGCCCTGGATGCCGGAAGTACAACAGCGGTGCAGGGCTATGCCGCCGACACAACTTGCACGACAGGGCAACAGTACGACCCGAAGCAGGTTGTCACCATTCCGGCAGGTGTCGCCAGTGTGGCAGCTCCGGAGCAGGTATACGAGAGTGCCTGCCAGGGCACGCTGAACTATACACTCGGAGGTCTGGTCACCGGCAACACATACAGCGTCGTGTTGCACTTTGCCGAGCTGTACTTCTCTACCCCTGGTTCGCGTGAGTTCAATGTCGCGATCAACGGCACGCCCGTTGCGAGTCTGCAGAACTTCGACATCGTCAAGGCGGCTGGCAATGCCAGGTACACGGCAGTGGTCGAGACGATCCCGAATGTTGTCGCCGCCAAAGGCCAGATCGTCGTCAGCCTGACCAGGGGTGCTGTGGATCAGCCGATAATCAACGGGATCCAGGTCTTAACTCCTGCGCCCGCTGCTTCCTGCACGAAGGTGGCATCCACACCGACAAATTTGGCTGCCACGTCCACGTCTTCGAGTGCGATCACCTTGTCCTGGGCAGCCGTGGCATCCCCTCCCAACTGCAACGTTACGTACGCCCTGTATGGCAGCAAGCTGAGTGGCTTTGCGCCGTCGCCCAGCAACCTGCTCACGACGACCTCGGCCACCAGCTACGTGAGCTCCGGGCTTAGCGCCTCCACACCGTATTACTACGTTGTCGAAGCCGTGGATGGGGAGGGTGCCTCGGCCCCTTCCACCCAACAGTCTGCAGCCACCCAGAGCGCTGGTACCGGTAGTGGCTCGGGGACTGAGATCGTGGCCATCCAGGCCGGTGGCTCTGGAGCCAGCAATGCAGCCGGCGGAGACGCTTCCTTCAGTGCGGACGAGTTCTTCACAGGGGGTGGCACAGCCCCTTCCGGCAATCCTGTCAGCGTAAGCGGTGTTACCAACGCTGCGCCGGAGGCGGTCTACCAAACAGAGCGCAACGGCGGGCAGTTCAGCTATGTGATCCCCGGCCTGCAGCCGGCTGCACCTTATACCGTTCTCTTGCACTTTGCAGAAACTTATTTTTCGGCTGTGGGGAGCCGGGTCTTCAACATCTTCGTCAACAACACGACAACGAAACCAACGATTCCTAATCTGGACATCTATGCGCTGGCAGGGGCAAACAAGGCACTTGTCGAAAGCGTAACCACAAACGCGGACGCGAGCGGCAAGATCACAATTGCCTTCACATCCGGTGGCGCGAACCAGCCAAAGGTGGACGGCATTGAGGTTCGCGGCGCGAGCAGCGCCTGCACGTTGCCACCCTCCTCCGCTCCCTCCGGCCTTGTGGCGGCGGCCTCCTCGCCCAGCATCGTGAGCCTTGCATGGACGGGCGTCAATCCCCCGCCAAATTGTCCCATCAAGTACAGCGTTTACCGCAGCACGACCAGCGGCTTCACACCCTCTTCCAGCACACTGGTGGCGAGCAATCTAGCGAACACCACGTACGTTGACACCGGGCTCACGCCTTCTGCTACCTACTACTACCTGGTCGAAGCCACTGACAGCGACGGTGCCTCGGGCCCGTCGCAACAGGCCAGTGCAGAAACGCACTCCGCCACCTCCTGCGTCTCTGTTCCGCAAGCAGCACCGGGCGGCCTTCTAGCCACGGGCTCCACGTCAACCTCCATCGGGGTCAGTTGGGTTCCCATTGCTACGCCGGCGTACTGCACCAACGTTCGGTACAACGTGTATGGCAGCACAACGAGCGGCTTCACACCCTCACTCAGCAATCAGATTGCTAAGTCTGTTACAGGCACATCGTTCTTCCATACGGGCCTTGCACCTTCCTCCACGTACTTCTACGTCGTCCAAGCGACAGACGAAGATGGGCCGTCCACGGCGTTCAGTGCTTCGCGCAGTGCGACAACGCTGGCAGCACCCACAGCCTTGACCGCAGCAGCCTCGTCCGCCAACGAAATCGACCTCACCTTTCCGGCCTCCACGGCTCAGGCGCCTGTGGAATACCGGGTTTACCGGAGTACCGCGCAGCCGTTCACACCTTCGGCAAGCAACCTCGTCGGC